>DATNJA010000189.1:0-28176 GCA_035604155.1 Candidatus Udaeobacter sp.
GACCCAGTTTCCCCGCCAGGTTCGGGAGATCGAGAACCTGTTCATCACCCTTGCCGACGGCTGCCGCCTGGCGGCCCGGATCTGGCTTCCGGCGGATGCCGAGACCAAGCCCGTGCCGGCGATCCTGGAATACCTGCCGTACCGCAAGCGCGACGGAACTTCGGAGCGCGACCAGCTGACCCATCCCTATTTCGCCGGCAATGGCTATGCCTGCGTGCGGGTGGACATGAGGGGTTCGGGCGAGTCCGATGGGCTCCTGGAAGACGAATACCTGAAATCGGAGCAGGACGACTGCCTGGAAGTGCTGCGTTGGATCGCGGCCCAGCCCTGGTGTACGGGCAAGATCGGCATGATCGGCATCTCCTGGGGCGGCTTCAACGGGCTCCAGGTGGCGGCACGGCGCCCGCCCGAACTCGCCGCGGTGATCTCGCTCTGCTCCACCGACGACCGCTACGCCGACGACATCCATTATATGGGCGGCTGCCTGCTCAACGACAATCTCCAATGGTCCTCGGTCATGTTCGCCTATATGGCGCGCTCGCCCGACAAGGCGCTGCTGGGCGAGGCCTGGCGCGAGGTATGGCTGAACCGGTTGAACCATGAGCCGCTGCTCATTGCCCACTGGCTGAAGCACCAGCGCCGGGACGCCTCCTGGAAGCACGGCTCGATCTGCGAGGACTGGAGCGCCATCACCTGCCCCGTTTATCTCGTCGGCGGCTGGGCAGACGGCTATTCGAACACCATCCCCAGGATGCTGGCCCACCTGCAATGTCCCAAGAAGGGCCTGATCGGACCCTGGGCCCACAAGTATCCGCATTTCGCCAAGCCGGGACCCCGCATCGGATTCCTCCAGGACGCATTGCGCTGGTGGGACAAATGGCTGAAGGGAATTGAAACCGGAATCATGGATGAGCCGCAATACCGGGTCTGGATGGAAGAGCCAATGCCGCCCCGCGCCTACTACGAGGAACGGCCGGGCCGCTGGGTCGCCGAACCCTCCTGGCCCAGCCCCAACATCGAGGCGAAATCCCTCCATCTTGCGTCGGGTGCGAGGCTTACCGAAACGCAGCCACCGGAAATACCCGTCTCCTACCTCTCGCCGCAGTCAGTGGGCGTGGGATGCGGGGCCTGGTGCGGCTTCGGGATCGGACCGGAGCGTCCCCTCGATCAGCGGATCGATGACGGCCGGTCCCTCTGCTTCGACAGCGAGCCGTTGCCGGAGCGCCTGGAAATCCTCGGAGCGCCGGCCCTGCACCTCGAAATCGCCGTCGATCGGCCCCAAGCCTTCGTCGCGGTTCGCCTCAACGAGGTGACGCCCGACGGAGCATCGGCCCGGATCACCTATGGCCTGCTCAATCTGACCCATCGCCGGAGTCACGAGAACCCGACCGCGGTCTCGCCTGGCGAGCGCCTGAAGGTCGCAGTCCAGCTCAACGATATCGCCCATGCCTTCGCCGCGGGCAGCCGCATCCGTGTATCGATTTCGACCAGCTATTGGCCGCTGGTCTGGCCCTCGCCCGAACCTGCGACCCTCACGGTCTTCACCGGGGCCAGCCGTCTTGCGCTTCCCACCCGGAAGCCTCGAGCGGTGGACGCAAGGCTACCCGCCTTTCCAGAGTCGGAAGGAGCAAGGCCACTCGCCAAGACCTATCACCGGCCCTCGGCCGGCCGGCGCTGGATCGAGCGCGACATCGGCAGCGGCTGGGCCACCTATTTCATTGAAGAGGACATGGGCCATTTCACCATCGACCATATCGGCCTCAAGACCGATTTCGTGCAGCGTGAGGCCTACCGTATCCGCGACGACGATCCCCTCACGGCAGAGATCGAAATCAGCTATGCGATTTCCATCGGCCACGGTGACTGGCGCACGCGCAGCCTGACGCGGACCGTCATGCGCGCCGACAAGACTCACTTCATCCTGGAGGCGAGCCTCGACGCCTATGAAGGCGACCAGCGGATCGCTTCGCGCAACTGGCAGGAGCGCATAGCCCGGGACATGATGTGAGGCGAAGGCGCCGCCGCTTCAGTCGAGGCTGGGATAGTCCAGCGCGAGCGCGGCCGTTTCCATTTGTACGATCCGGTCATAGGCGCCTTCGGGCAGAACCTGGACGCCGGTCATCAGGAGCGTGGCTCTCGTGTCGGCGAGCTCCGGGTCGGCCATCGCGGCCAGCAATCCCCGACGCAGTTTTTCCACCACGTCATCGCCGGTGCTGCCGGTCGTCACATAGGGCAACGCCGGCGCCGTGGGGGTCCGGCAGAGGATCCGCAAGCCGGTAAGCGCCGATCGATTGTGGCGCGACAGCAAAGCAAAGGTGACGCAGTCGATAGCCGCGAGATCTGCCTCCCCGCTCGCGACCGCTTCCAGGCTGGCGACATGGCTTCCGGTCTCGATGCTTTCGCTAAAGAAGCGGCCATCTTTGGCCAGGGGCGCGGCCAGGGCCCGGAGCACGTTGAAGCCAGACTGGGAGTCGGTGCTGTTGAAGGCGGCGCGCTTGCCCCTGAGGTCGGCGAAGGAATGAGCCGGGGCCGACGCCGGCACGACGATGACGCTGAAGTATTCAGGCCCCTTGCTGCCGAGCGCATCGTAGCAAGGCGTGGCAACCACCCGGACATGGCCCTTCAGCGCGTGGGTTAGCGGATAGCCACAGCTCTGGCTGAACAGGAGGAAAGGCGAGAGCCAATGCTCAGGTAGGCGGGGGCGAGCCGTCAGGTGAGCCGGCACGTCGGCGACGCCGACGGCCCGAAAATGCCGGGCCAAGCCGCGCCACAAGTCATGGGTCACGGCCGACAGCTCCGGCAGGTCGTACATCGGCAGGCTGACGAGCTTCATGGCGGCGGGTCGTAGTAGTCGCCGGCGTCTTCGGTCTTTATCTGCTTCTCGATCTTGAGCCCGACGGGCGGGTCCATGCTGCCGAGGGTCACGTCCAACTGGCCGCTGCCCATGCGTTCCCAGAACAGCTTGGAACCGCAGACCCGACAGAAGCCGCGCCGGATGCCGGGCGAGGACTCATACCAGGCCAGATGGCGCTGGCCCTTGATCTTGTATCGATCGCTGGGCGCCAGGCTGTAAATGCCGAGCGCGCCTTGCCAGCGGCGGCATCGCTCGCAGTGGCAGGCTGAAGCGGGCGGCAAGGGTCCTTCGATCTCATAGCGCACGGACCCGCACAGGCAGCCGCCCGTCGTACGCCGATTCATGTGGCGGGCGCCGTCATGGAATAGGGCAATTGCTCCAGTCCGTCGGTGATCTCATAGAAGTCGGCCTTGTCGGAAACGAAAATGTGGCGAATGGTCCTGAGGCCGGTCGGCTTGTTGAGGGAACCGGCGGCGATGGAAACCCGGCCGCTGCCGATGGGCTCCCAGAACAGGCTGGAGCCGCAGATGCGGCAGAAGCCGCGCCGGGCCTGTTCGGAGGATTGGTACCATTTGAGATGGCTGGCCCCACCCAGCTTGATATTGCTCCATGGAGCGGCGGTGTAGCTGGGCGGCGCGCCATGTTGGCGGCGGCATTGTCCGCAATGGCAGACCACTACATCGCGAAGGGGGCCGCGGATCTCGAAATGAATCGCTCCGCACAAGCACCGGCCTGTCGCGCGCACCGGCCTGTCGTCAGATTCCTCCATCTCGCGCTCCCGTCTGTTTCATCGCCCGCCGGCGCGGCTCCAGTTCAGCCAACAGGTGGCTCAGCCATTTAACCACATCGGGCGGCTGCACCACAGCAACCCGGATAAGCTCGTCGAACCGGCCCGCGAGCGCGCGGATATGTTCCGTGCCATTCAGCACCAGATACATGTCCCCGACATAGAGCGCCGCCCGGCGCGGCCCGAAGATGGTCATCGCGGCGGCGTAGTAACGCAGTCCGTCGAACAGGAACCAGCGGAAGGTGGGATAGAGCTCCTCCACCAGCGCTATCATGTGGGAAAGCTGATGCCGGCGATGGGCGGGATCGAGATCGCGCCAGATGCCTTCGCCCCGGGCGAAGCTTTCCAGCTCCTGGCGCGGGCTGCAGACCTCCAGGTCGCTCTCGGGCCGGCGCTGGATTTCCAAGCGCTGGCTGGCGGCGGCAATGGGTGAGCGGTGGAGGGCGGGCTGCTGGTGGCGGTATTCGTAGCGGATCAGTTCCTCGGTCTTGAGGAGATCGGGCAGGCGCGTCGGCACATAGCGCACCTTGTAGCCCACCGCCTCCCGGTACCAGCGATCGAGCCGCGGGTCGCTGGGCGCGTGGCCGCCGGCCTCGATCTCGATTGGCGGGCTGAGCAGCCCAGCGCCCAACGCCCCTTCCTGGCTCAAGCCCAATAGCCAGTCGACGCTGACCTGCTGGCAGCGGGCGAGCGCGGACAGCGTGTCGGCACGCGGCAAGCGCTTGTTGTCCGCCGATAGGAACTGGGCCAGGGTCGAGCGATCGATCCCGACCTGGCGGGCGAGGGCCGCCTGGGTCAGGCTGGTGCGGGCCATCGATTCGCTCAGCCGATCGCGGAAGATATGCAGCAGCTCACGGCGGTCCATCTCGGTCCTCCACGCTGTATTATGGCGGCATATGTTGCGTTACGCAACAATAAGACGCATTTGCTGAGCATATGCCGCTTGCTGCCAGCTGTAACTCCGCGATACTTCGAATCGGGATGACTACAGAATTAAGAACGGCACCAGCGGTCGATTGGCCCACCCTTGGCCTTGCGCTCGGCATCTATGTGGCGTTCGGGCTGCTGACCTGGTTCAACAACGTCCTTCCCTGGTGGCTGGTTGCCCCGCTCGGCGGATACATCGTGGCCCTGCACGGGTCGCTTCAGCATGAGGCAGTCCATGGCTATCCCTTCCCAAAAAGCCAGTGGCTGACCGCCGCAGTGGTGTTTCCTTCGCTTTGGCTTTGGATACCCTTCGCCTATTACCGCGAAGCTCATCTCGCCCATCACCGGGACGAGCGGCTAACCTGCCCGCTGACCGATCCGGAATCCTACTACGTCACGCCGACCAGATGGGCGACCATGGGATGGTTCCACCGGCTGCTGCGACGCTGGCTCACCACGCTCTCCGGGCGCTTGATCCTGGGCCCGCCCTACACGGTCTGGCGGGGCGCATGCCGGCTTTTCGACGCCCTCCGTCACTGGGACAAATCCCATCTCGCCCAGTGGCTCGGGCATCTGCCGGCCGTCGCGGTGGTGCTGGTCTGGGTCTTGAGCGTGTGCCGCATTCCGCTTTGGGAATACCTGCTGCTCTACGTCTATCCCGGCTTGTCGCTGACCCTGTTGCGCTCTTTCGCCGAGCATCGCGCCGCGATCACGGTCGGGGAACGCATCGCCACTCTCGAAACCAACCCGGTCATGGGGCTGCTGTTCGCACACAACAACCTCCATATCCTGCATCATGTCGAGCCAGCCACGGCCTGGTACCGGCGCCCGGCCCATTACCGCGCCCGCAAGGCCGAACTCGATGCCGCCAATGGCGGCTACATCATCCACGGCTACGGCGAGCTGTTCCGGAAATACTTGTTCCGCGGCAAGGAGCAACCCGTCCATCCCTTCGCCGGCCAGGGTTTTCCGGTTTAATCTGCGCCTTGCAGAGCTTGGCTTGCGGCGGCAATAAAGCCTTCGCAAGGTCAAGCCGTTCGGCTCTCGCGTACCCAACGCCCCCATGCTCACCCTGTTGAAAGCGACCTGGGCCCTGCTGCTTGGGGTCATGCTGATCATGGCCGGCAACGGCTTGCAGGCGAGCCTGCTCGGTCTCCGGGGCAGTCTCGCCGGCTTCTCCAGCTCGGTCATGGGCATCGTCATGTCCGGCTACTATGTCGGCTTCCTGGCGAGTTCGCTTCTTACACCCAAGGGCGTGCGCCGGGTCGGCCATGTCCGACTATTCGCCGCCCTTGCCGCAATGGCGTCCGTCTCCGCCCTCCTGGCGCCGATCTTCGTCCATCCGGCGGTCTGGTTCGTCCTCAGGGCCGTAACCGGCTTTTGTTATTCCGGCCTCTATGTGATCAGCGAGAGCTGGATCAACGACCGGGCCGACAACGAGACCAGGGGCCGGCTGTTCTCGATCTATATCCTGGCGCAATACGTCGGCCTGACGGGCGGCCAGGGCATGCTCAACCTCGCGAGCCCAGCCGGCTTCCAGCTGTTCAGCGTGGTCGCCATCGCGATATCGGCCGCCGTGGTGCCGATCCTGCTCGGTGTGCGCCAGGCACCGCGCTTCGAGCAGCCACGCCCCGTCGGAATCCTCCAGCTCTACCGGGCCTCGCCGCTCGCGGTGATCGGCGTGTTCTTCAGCGGCATGGCCCAGAGCCATTTCTTCTCCCTCGGCGCGGTCTTCGGCGACCGCATCGGCTTTGACACCAGGCAGGTCTCTCTATTCATGATCTTCGCCGTCATCGGCGGGTTCACGCTCCAATGGCCCGTGGGCCGGGCCTCTGATCGCTTCGACCGCCGGCGGGTGCTGACGGCAGCGGCCTTTGCCAGTGCCACCATCGCCTGCCTTGCCATCCCGGCATCGGCCTATTCCTTCCCTGCCCTGCTGGCGGCGACCTTCGTCTACGCCGGCATGTCGCTGCCCATCTATTCCCTGAGCGTCGCGCACGCCAACGACTTCCTGAAGCCGGACCAGATGGTTTCTGCCAGCGGCACCATGATGCTGATCTATGGCTCGGGAGCGATCGGCGGGCCGGCGCTCGGCGGATTCCTCATGGGTCGGTTCGGCGCCTACGGCTTCTGGGGCTACATCGCGGCTGTTCATGCCGGCCTTGCCCTCTTCGCTCTCTACCGGATGACGCGCCGGCCCACCGCTGCGCGCGAGGAGCACGTCCGCTTCCCAGCGATCCCGAAAACCGCGGCGCCGGCCGCAAAGCCGGACGCGCCGACCGGTTAGCCGCCTCAGCCCCGCTTGTCGGTGCCGTATTGCAGGACCTGCACCTTTTTCAAGGTGACCAGGCCGCTGCCCATCATTCCATCCAGTTTGGGCAGGAAGGCATCGATCTTCTCGGCGCTGTCGACGATTTCGATCACGATGGGCAGATCCTCCGAGAGGCGCAGGATCTTGGCGGTGTGGAGGCGGCTCGAATGGCCGAAGCCCATCGGGCCACGCAAGACAGTGGCGCCCGCCAGATGCTCCTCGCGGGCCTTGAGGACGATCGCCTCATAGAGCGGGTGATGCTGATAACGATCGTCCTCGCCGATGAAGATCCGAAGCAGGACAGCATCCCGAGGAAGTTGCATGGCTCAGCTTCCCTTCATCTGATTGATGCCCGCCGCCGCGATGTGCCCTGTCCAGACTGCGATAAGGCAGAGCGTGACGGATAGGACGACATTGCCGCCGGCGCGCAGCCATTCCCCCTCGCGCGAGAGGTTCAGGGTCTGCAGGCTGAAGGAGGAGAATGTCGTATAGCCGCCGCAAATCCCGATCATGACGAACTGCCTGGCCGTGGTTGCGACCAACAAGCGCCCGTCTGGCCCGGTGATCGTGTTGAAGAACCCGATCACCAGGGACCCTGTCACATTGATCAGCAAGGTGCCCCAGGGAAACGTTTCGCCGAACGCGCGCGCGACAACGCCCGAGCACCAGTAGCGCGCGCCCCCGCCCAGCGCGCTGCCGAACATGATCCAAAGATAGTTCTGCAATTTCCGCCGCCCTTTCCCATCCCATTGGTTGCTCCGCGAAAGCGATTCGCCGCCGCCGGATTGTCACTTCACCACTAGCACCGAGCAGGGCGCCAGTTCTACAAGCCGGTCCGTCGTGCTGCCGATGAGCCGATTGTACAGGGCGGAATGGCCCATAAAGCCGACCACCAAAAGGTCGAAGCGCTGCCGCTTGATGAATTCGACGATGGCGGGCACGGCATGGCCGGAGATGACATGGGTTTCCAACTTGACCCGTTCCGACTTGGCCAACATCCGCGCCTGGGCGATGACCTCCGCGAACCTGTGGTCGGCTTCGCGCTTCTCTTCGACGACCTCGTCGATCGTGGCGGGCAGCCGCGGCAGCTCCTCGACACAGACCATGTGAAGCTCCGCCTTGACGCGTTTCGCAAGCTCGACGGCCTCTGCCAGGGCCTTGTCCGCTCCCTTAGAGCCGTCACTGGCGATGAGAACCTTCCTAACCATGGGTCGCCCCCTCCACTATCTGGACCGGCTTCGTCTCCGGTTTGTCTACGACCATCGGCTTGAATTCGGGCAGGAACCACCTTTGTGCAATCACTGTAGGGACCACGGCACTGCCGATGACCGCGGTGACGAGGATCGTGTATTGCCGCTGGTCGATGATGTGATTGGTCAAGCCGAAGAGGGCGGAAATCGATCCGAAGGTGAGCCCCGTCGACATGAGCAGCGTGGTGTAGATGCCATCCCGCGGCGCGAATCCGAATGCCTTGGTCAGGGGCAGGATGCCGACGATCTTGGTCACCATCTTCAAGCCGAAGAAGACCAGGATCAGTCCCGCCGAGGCGGCGACGGCAGAGAATTCCACCAGAGACCCGGCCTTGAGAAAATAAAATGGCGTCAGGATGGTGAAGGCCACGATACGCATACGGTGCGGCAGCTCCTGGTCGCGCAGGAACGCCGGTGCCAGCGCCATGCCGACCAGATAGGCGGGCAGCACGGCTTCGCTGCCCGCGACGGTGGCCATGCCGCCGAGGGCCATGAGCACAAGAGAGATGAATTTCGTTTGCGGCTCGCTCACCCGATTGCCCAACCGGTTGAAGAACCAGGGCGCGAAGCGGGGCAGCAACCATAGGACCACTGCCGTGGCGGCACCGAACAGCGCGAGCCAGACATCGAAACGTGCGAAAACGACGCCGAGTGCGAGCACGGTGCCGAGATCGGTCACGAAGCAGCCGGCCAGGATGATCTTGCCGATTTCGGCTTTGTTGAAGCCGGTCTCGACCATGACCGCGTAGACTACGGCTACCGACGTAGTAGACATCGAGATGCCGGCGATTTGCGCCTGAGGCCAAGGCCATTCGAGAATGTAGCGCGCGTAGATCAGGACACCGAGATAAGGCGCCAGAAAGCTCACAAAACCGATGCCGACGCTGGCGCCTAAATGCTTGCGCACGACCTGGCCGTCTATTTCCGTTCCGGCGAGGAAGGTCAGCAGGATGGCGCCGAAGCCGGCGAGGAAGTTCACCCAGGGCGTTATGGTCAAGCCGACCACATTGCCCGCGACCGCCCCCACCATGATCTCGATCAGTGCCACCGACATGGCGACGCGGATTGAGATCACCGATGCTAGAAGCGCCAGCCCCAGCCAGAGCGCCGACGCCAACCATACATTGCCTGCCATGCCCGCCTCCGCAGTTGCCGTGACGTCCATCGCGCGTGCGGCAGGCATGAAAAAACCCGCCGGCGGCGGGTTCGCAAATCCATTCCCACCGCATCGCACATGCGCGGTAGGAGTCATCAGCCCTCGCGGGCGGTTTTGGGGGACCCCATCCCCTTCGTTTCGTCGACGCAAACACTAGAAGCGCGCGGCCTGGCCGTCAACCGGCCGACCCCGGCTTACTGCGCCGCGGTCGCCTGCCTCTCCGGCCGGCCGACGAGCTTGGCCAGATCCTCTTCGTTCAGGGTCTCGTGCTCGAGAAGCTGCTTTGCGCCCTCCAGAAGCGTGGCGCGCCTCTCCGTCAGGATGGCGGTTGCCTTCTGATAGGCGCCTTCGATCAGGTCGTGTACCGCCATGTCGATCTCATGGGCCGTCTCCTCGCTGTAGGTGCGGGGCGGCGGCATGGCGGGTCCACCGAGGAAGGTCGATTGCTCCCGATCATAGGTGACATGGCCAAGCTTTGCCACCATGCCGTACCGCGCCACCATGGCGCGCGCGATGTCGGTCGCCTTGGCCAGATCGTCGGCCGCACCGGTGGAAAGCTCCTGGAAGACCAGCATCTCCGCCGCCCGGCCTGCCAGCAGCACCGCCATTTTGGACTCCAGCTCCTGGCTGCTCATCAGATAGCGGTCCTCGGTCGGCCGCTGGATCGTGTAGCCCAGGGACCCGATGCCGCGCGGGATGATGGAGACCTTGTGCACCACGTCGCTGCCCGGAAGCGTCAATGCCACCAGGGTGTGGCCCATCTCGTGATGGGCGACGACCTCGCGCTCATGACGGTTGAGCAGGCGGTTGCGTTTCTCGAGCCCGGCCACGATCCGCTCCACCGCGCCGGTGAAGTCGTCCATCCCCACCGCCTCGGCTCCACGCCGCGTGGCCAGAAGGGCAGCCTCGTTCACCAGGTTCGCCAGGTCGGCGCCGCTGAAGCCCGGTGTCAGGGCCGCTACTTTCTCCGGCTGCACGTCGGCCGCGAGCTTGGCTTTCTTCAGATGGATGGCCAGGATCTGGATGCGCCCCTGTTTGTCCGGCCGGTCGACCAGCACCTGGCGGTCGAAACGGCCGGCGCGCAGCAGGGCAGGATCCAGAACCTCAGGCCGATTGGTGGCAGCGAGCAGGACCAGGCCGACCTTCGGATCGAACCCGTCGAGCTCGGCCAGGAGCTGGTTCAGCGTCTGCTCCTTCTCGTCGTTGCCGCCGCCGTACGAAAAGGGAGAACGCGCACGGCCGAGGGCATCGAGCTCATCGATGAAGATGATGGCCGGCGCCTTGGACCGGGCCTGCTCGAACAGGTCGCGCACCCGGGCCGCACCCACGCCCACGAACAGCTCGACGAACTCCGAGCCGCTGATGGAAAAGAAGGGGACGCCCGCCTCACCCGCCACAGCGCGGGCGAGCAGGGTCTTGCCGGTGCCGGGCGGTCCCACCAGCAGCACGCCCTTGGGCACGCGGCCGCCGAGGCGGCCATATCGATCGGGTTCCTTGAGGAAACCCACGACCTCCTGCAACTCGGCCTTGGCCTCGTCCACCCCGGCGACATCGGCGAAGGTCGTCTTGGTATTCGTCTCGACGTATATCTTGGCCTTGTTGCGACCCACGGTCATGAATCCGCCGAGCCCCTGCTTGTCGGCAAAGCGCCGGAACACGAACATCCACAGGCCGAAGAACAAGGCGACGGGGACGACCCAGGAGAGGATGTCGCGCAGCAGCGTGTTCTGGACCGCGCCGCCGTAACGCACGCCGGCCTGCTGCAGCTCTCGGGCGAGGCCTTCATCGACCCGCGTGGTAACGAACTGCTCTCCCTGGCCCCCGGGGGTCGTGGGTTTCAGCGTGCCGTAGATGCTGTCGGGGGCGACGACGACCTCGGCCACCTTGCCGGCCTTCAAGTCGGCCTGGAACTCGCTGTAGGGAAGTGTCGTGACCTGCTGGCTTGCCGACCACAGGGCCTGGATGATGAACAGGCCGATGAGGGCGATGACCCAGTAGGAAACATGGAATTGCTGGCGCTTATCCATGGCCGCAGTCTAGCCGGTCTTCGATCCTGGAACCACGCCAACGGTCGAATCTTTAGGTCTTGACGCCGCCCTCCCGCTTCCGACGCTCGACGTACTCCCGTAGCGCCTCTTCCTTGGCGGGATCGAGCGGCGGCGGCTGGTATTCGGCCAGAAGCTGCTTCCAGATCGCATTCGCGCGCTGGGCGGCGGTGAGCGCGCCGGCCTCGCGCCAGCTCTCGTAGTTGCGCCAGTCGGAGAGGATCGGGGCATAGAAGGCGGTCTCATAGCGCGCCAGCGTGTGGCCGACGCCGAAAAAATGCCCGCCCGGCCCGACCTCGCCGATGGCCTCGAGAGCAAGCGTATCGGCATCGACCACCAGGGGCTGCATGAACTCGCCGATGCCCTGGAGCATCTCGGCGTCGAGAATCACCTTCTCGAAGGAGGCGACCAGCCCGCCTTCCATCCAGCCGGCGCCATGCATGACCATGTTGGCATGGCCCATGACGGCGCCCCAGATGGACATCTCGGATTCGTAGGCGGCCTGGGCATCCACCGTGTTGGCGGCGCAGGCGTTGGACGAGCGGTAAGGAATTTTGTAGCGCCGCGCGAGCTGGCCGCCGGCCATTGCGGCGCGCGTATATTCCGGCGTGCCGAAGGCTGGCGCCCCGGTCTTCATGTCCACGTTGGAGGTGAAGCCGCCATACATGGCCGGGCAGCCGGGGTTGACCACCTGCATATAGGCGATGCCGGCAAGGGCCTCGGCATTCTGCTGGGCGAGTGCGCCTGCCACGGTGGCCGGCGCCATGGCGCCGCTCAAGGTGAAGGGAGTCATGACCACCGGCTGGCGGTGGAGCGCCATTTCGGTCATGCCCTGGAGCATCGGCATGTCGAGACGCAGCGGCGAGTTGGAATTGACGACGGAAAAGATCCCCGGCTCCCGGGCCAGGGTTTCGCGATCGATGCCCCGGGCGATGAGGCACATCTCGATCCCGTCGGCGATGCGCTCACGCCCCAGGCTATAGGGATGCCAGATGCGATCGGTCAGCGTGATCGCGGCGTAGTGGGCATCGAGATGCCGGGTCGATGCCGGCAGGTCCGCCGGCTCGACAGGGTAGCCGGCGATGAAATGGACGATATTGAGGCTCTGGCAGAGCCGCAGGAGGTTGCAGTAGTCCTCGAAACTGCCTGGCCGCCGGCCCTTATCCATATCGGAGCAGTTGGGCGCGCTGGCGACCGAGCCGAAATTGATGGTGTTGCCGCCGAAGACGAGGCTGCGTTCGGGGTTGCGGGCGTGGAGAGTGACCTCGGCGGGGACCTTGGCGACATGCTCCAGGATGAAGCCGCGGTCGAAGCGCACGCGCAGATTGTCCGCGTCCATCCTGGCGCCCGCGGCCCGCAGCCGGTCGCGCGCGCCGGCGTCCAGGAACTCCATGCCGTAGTCCTCGAGGATCTTGAGGGAGGCGAGATGAATTGCCTCGACCTGGTCCTCGGTCAGAACCTCGATCGGCCGATAGGGGTTGCGGTATTGCCGCCAGGGCAGCTGCTTCAGGCTGCCACCGCGGCTGCGCCGCTCCCGATTGCGTTGCACGTCGCGAGCCATCAAGAGTTCTCCCTATCGAACGGCGCGAAGGATAGGGGCCGATGGAGTCGGCCATTGAGCCCTATCCGCCGCAATGTATCCCCATTTCGACTGGCGCTCCGGGCGGTTGCGCTAGCCGAGAAGCGCTGCCACGGCCTGGCGGTAGCGGGCATAGATGGCGTGCTCGGCGCGATGATGCCCCTCCTCCACCAGCCAGCGGCCGCCAACCATCACGTCGCGCACGGGGTTGCCGTTGCCTGCGAAGATCAGGGCGTCGAGGAGCGTGTCCTCGCTGCGGCCGAGAAGCGACGGCGATTCCGGGTCGAGGACCACGAAGTCGGCCCGCGCGCCGGGCGCGATGCGGCCGATGTCGCGCCCCGCTGCCCGGGCGCCGCCGGCCAGGGCAAGGCGATAGAGCCGGGCGCCCACATGACCGCCTCCGGTGCCGCCTTCCTCCGGCCCCGGCGCCAGCACATTGCGCCGGCGGGTGACCAGGCGTTGGCCGTATTCGAGCCAACGCAACTCTTCGATCGGGCTGACGGAAATGTGGCTGTCCGAGCCGATGCCGAACCAGCCACCACGGGCAAGATACGGCTTGGCCGGAAACAGCCCATCACCGAGATTGGCCTCGGTGGTCGGGCATAAGCCCGCGACGGCGCCGCTCGCAGCCAGGAGGTCCGTCTCCGCCTCGGTCAGATGGGTTGCGTGGACGAGGCACCAGCGCGCGTCCACCGCCTCATGGGCGAAGAGCCACTCCACCGGCCGCTTGCCGGACCAGGCGAGGCAGTCCTCGACCTCCTTGGTCTGCTCGGCGATATGGATGTGGATCGGCGCGCTGGCGTCCATGGCCGTGAGGCCGGCGACGGCCCTGCTCAGGCCTTCGGGTGTCACGGCGCGCAGCGAATGTGGCGCAATGCCGACGCGGATCTGGGGATCACGGCCGTGGCGCCCTCTCAGCGCGGCGATCAATTCCAGAAAGCGATCGGGATCATTGAGGAACCGCCGCTGGCCGCTCCCGGCCGGCTTGCCGCCGAAGCCGCCTGCGACGTAGAGGACGGGGAGATGGGTGAGGCCGATGCCGGTGGCCTTGGCCGCAGCGACGATGCGCTCCGACATCTCCGCCAAGTCGGCGTAGGGATTTCCCTGCAGGTCGTGATGGAGATAGTGGAACTCAACCACGGCGGTGTAGCCAGCCTTCAGCATCTCGACATAGAGCTGGGCGGCGATGGCTTGGACCTGCTCCGGCCCGAGACGCCCGACGAAGTCGTACATGAGCTTGCGCCAGGTCCAGAAACTATCGGTTTCGGAACTCTTGCCCGCCTGTTCGGTCAGGCCCGCCATGGCGCGCTGGAAGGCGTGGCTGTGCAAATTGGGCATGCCGGGCAGAAGCGGCCCCACGGCCTGATGCGCGGCCTTGGGTTCGCTGGCCGGCTTTACCGAAACTATGTGGCCGTCGCCGGCGATCCCGATGGCAACGTCCCGGGCCCAGCCGTCGGGCAGCAGGGCGCTCTCGGCAAACAGGACTGTCTCGCTCATGGATTGCGGCTCGGGATGCGGCTGGCTTCGCCGCACCATAGGAGCTAATAGTGGCCGCGACAACAGCCCCAGAGCAAGATCCACGGGTCAGCTTGAATCAAGCTGACCCGTGGATCTTGCTCTACATGTTAAGATTAGAGCCTGATCGTCTCAAGCTGAGCTGGCTTGAGACGATCAGGCTCTGGAGCTCTCCTGTTATGTGGGACGATATCTGGGTCAACGGCCGGCTCGCGACCATGGTCGCCAGCGAAACACCCTATGGCGCGATCGCGGATGGAGCGATCGCGACCGAGAGCGGCCGTATCGCCTGGCTGGGGCAGCGCGGCGCGCTTTCGGCAGCGCCGGAGAAGCTCGCGCGGCGCGTCCATGATCTCCGCGGTCATTGGCTCCTGCCCGGCCTCGTCGATTGCCACACGCACCTGGTTCATGGCGGCGATCGCGCCCAGGAATTCGAGCTTCGCCTGAAGGGCGCCGGCTATGAGGAGATCGCGCGGGCCGGCGGCGGCATTCGCTCCACTGTGGCCAAGACTCGCGCGGCCGGCGAGGCCGAGTTGCTGGCTTCGGCCCAGGGCCGGCTCGATGCCCTTGCGCGTGAGGGCGTTACGACCATCGAGGTGAAATCCGGCTATGGCCTGGACACGCCCAACGAGACCAAAATGCTGCGGGTCGCCCGCGCCCTGCAGGGTGCCAATATCCGCACCACGTTCCTTGGCGCCCATGCCCTGCCGCCGGAATTCGAGGGCCGGAGCGGCGCCTATATCGATCTCGTCGTCGAGGAAATGCTACCCGCAGCCGCACCGCTTGCCGATGCCGTCGATGCCTTCTGCGAGCGCATCGCATTCTCGCCCGAGGAGACGCGCCGCGTCTTCACGGCGGCGCGTGCCCGGGGCCTGCCGGTGAAGCTCCACGCCGACCAGCTCTCCGACCTGTCGGGCGCGACGCTCGCGGCCGAGTTCGGCGCGCTGTCAGCGGATCATCTCGAATATACGTCTCCCGCCGGCATCGCCGCCATGGCCAAGGCCGGCTCGGTCGCCGTGCTGCTGCCGGGCGCCTTCTATTTCCTGCGGGAAAAGCAGCTGCCGCCCATCGAGGCCATGCGCCGCGAAGGCGTGCCGATCGCGATAGCCAGCGACAATAATCCCGGCAGCGCGCCGGTCACCTCCCTGCTGCTAATGTTGAACATGGCTGCAACGCTGTTCCGCCTGACGCCCGAGGAGGCGTTGGCCGGCGTCACCCGGAACGCCGCGGCAGCTCTCGGCCTGGCGAAGAGCCATGGGACGCTGGAAATCGGCAGGGCCGCCGACTTCGCCTTATTCGCCATCGAGCGGCCGGCGGAACTCGCCTACCGGATCGGATGGAACCCTTGCGTGGGGCGCGTGCTGGCGGGAAGACCCGAGGCGCGCTGAGTTGCCGCCGCTCGCGATCCAGCCTAAGGGGTTAGCCGGGAATGGCCGAGATGCGTCTTCTGGATTGCGAAGAAATCGAAAACGGCTACCCTGAGGTCGGCTCCAAAAATCATCCGAAGGACGGCGGTTTGAGATGCGTTGCTCGATAATTGGCGTAGTTCTGTTGGTCGGCGTCGGGATATCCGGCTGCGCGAGCGTCAACAAACTGGTCAACGGGGACCCCAAACCGTCCAGCCAGGCCGATGTCCTCACGTTCCAGCCATTGAGCATACCGCCGGACTACACCCTTTTGCCGGAAGCGACACCGGCGCCCGTCCAGTCGGCGTCCGCCCAGGACCAGACCTCCGCGACCACGGCCCAGGGTGAGTTGCAGGGAACAGACCAGTCGGCCTCGGCTCAATCGCAGACCTTGCTGTCGTCGCTATCGTCGGGCGGCAGCGCCAGCAATCCGGTGGCAAGCACGGATCCGAGCCTTTCGGCCGGTGAGCAGGCCTTCCTCGATGCGGCCAGCGCCGACAAGGCCAATCCGGACATTCGCGAGCTTCTCGCCACCGACTCAGTCTCCGGCGAAGGGCTGAACAAAAGTCTGAGCGACGAGTTGATTCTATGGAATCCCGCTCAGCAGAAGGAGGCCCCTCCCAGCAAGGGCGGCAGCGCAGGGCCTACGATCACGCGTGTAGAGGCCTCGCCATTGTCAGGGATATTCAACTAGAGCTTGGCGTCTTCCGCCGCGGCCTTGTGGAGCCGGGCCGAGGCATTCTCCTCCCTGGCGCCAAGTCCGTTCATGCTGAACCCGCCGGCGAGGCCTCACGAAAGGCGGTTGCTTCTGATATGCTAACTACAATTCGGCGCCGGTCCTTCCGCAAGGTCTAGGGAACTCCATGCGCAGGTAGGACCTAGGCCTGGCGGCGGATCATCGGTGCATTTCGTTGCAAGCCAAACGCCAGCGACAATCTTTTTGGGGGAGACAATGGCACGCAAGCCCGCAAGATCGAAGAAGCCGGTCGCCAATAAGGCCGCGAAGCCCATGGCCAAGAAAGCCGCCGCCAAGAAGACAGCGCGCCCGGCAGCGGCGAGGCGCAAGGCCGCGAAGCCCATGCTTCACGGCATCGCCTTCAGCGGACCGACTTACAAGGTCGCCTTGATGTTCGCGCTCTCCGGCGAACCTTTCGCCTACAAGCACATGGATATGCGGGCTGGCGCTCACAAGGCGCCGGAATACCTCGCCATCAACCGCTATGGCCAGGTACCGGCGGTCATCGACGGGGCGCTCAGGCTCTGCCAGTCAGGCGCCATCCTGCAATATCTTGCCGACAAGTTCGGCAAGTTCGGCGGCAAGAATGCTGAGGAGCGAGCCCGGGCGCGGGAATGGCTGTTCTGGGATGCCGACCGACTGGCGCCGGGAATCTTCCGCAGCCGCGCCGTCGCGCGCGGGTTCCTCAAACTCGATCCCGGCGCCGTCAGCTATTTTCGCGATCACGGCGAGCAAGGGCTGAAGGTCCTGGAAGCCGAACTGGGCAAGAGCCCCTTCGTTGCCGGCAAGGCGCCCACGATCGGCGATATTGCCTGTTATGGCGTCTTGGCCTTCGCCAAGGAGGGCGAATTCGACTTGTCGGCCTATCCCAATATCGGCGCCTGGATGGATCGGATGCAGAGCTTGAAAGGCTTCAAAGGGCCTTACGATCTGCTTCCGCTCCACGATATCGCCTAACCCCTGCCGACAGCATCGCCGCGAGGATCCGGCGCAAGACTGGCCTGAGGCCGACGGCCAGATCCTCGCGGAAGGTGAAGGGGGGATCCTCGTCCATGTATGTCGCCTGGGCGAGTTCGAGCTGCACTGCGTGCACCCCTTCCGCTGGCTTGCCATAGGCCCGCGTGATGTATCCGCCCTTGAATCGGCCATTGAGGACGCTGGTGTAACCGTTTGCTTTCGCGGCTTCTTCTTGGACTGCCTTGCTCACCGCTGGCGACACCGCAAGGCCGTCTCCCGTGCCGAGGTTGAGATCCCAAAGCCGGCCCTCGAAGAAACGCGGCACACGGGAGCGGATGGAATGGGCGTCGAACAGCAGGGCATAGCCATGGCGCGCCTTGATATCCGTCAGCGCGGCTGCAAGCCTGTCGTGATAGGGCCGCCAGTAGCGCTCGAGCCTGAGCGCGACCGCCGGTCCGTCGGGCCCGCGGCCGGGCTTGTAGATCGGGCGATCGTCGAAGCAGGTCATCGGGCAAAGCTCGGTGTTGCGCTGGCCGGCGTACAGCGCCGCCCCGCTGGGCGAGCGGTTGAGGTCGATGACATAGCGCGAATGAGTTGCCTGGATGACGCTGGCGTCCAGCTCGCCGAGAAAGTCGTAGAGCCGGCTCACATGCCAGTCGGTATCGGGGACGCCTAGGCCGGCTTCCGTCATGTCGGCGGCGAGTTCGGCCGGTATATGCGTCCCGTCATGGGGCATACTGACCAGGAGCGGCGAGCGCCCATGTCGGAAACGGAAGACTTCCATTTATCGCGGCTCGGCGGTTGATCGACCGCCCCGAACAATGGACTATCGGGCCATGCAAAGCCAGACCCGCAGCGACCGCTTCCGCCAGTCCCAGCGGCGGCGGGCCTTGGTTGCGGGCCTTCTTCTGATGCTGGCGGGCGCCGGGTTCCTTCTCTGGCCGCGGCTGTTCCCGCCGGCGCCAGCGCTGCCGCGCGAGGGCAGCGACGAGGCGACCCTCGCCCGCTATGTGACGCTGCCCGCAATCCCCTTGTCCGTCCATTGGCATCTCAGCGCCGGGGCGCCCGCGGACCCTACTGCCGCACCCGCCGACGCAGCCCCCTGGTCGATCGAAGCGACCCTGGCCTTCTCGGCCGCGGACGCGCCGAAAGTCACCGGCATCGTCGATTTCTACAAACCGCCCCTTACCGCAGGCAAGCTCGTGCGGGTCGACGACACCCATTTTCAGCTGACGCTGCGCAGCCACTGAACGATGGTCAGGGGAGCGGCGTCAGCTCTCCTGCCGCCGCCATCCGGCGCAGTTCGGTTTTGCGGATCTTGCCGCTGGCCGTCAGGGGAAATTCCTCGACCGCGAAGAAAGCGGCCGGAATCTTGAATCTGGCGATCCGGCCATCGCAAAAGCTGCTGAGCGCCGTCGTGCTCACCGGTGCCGCCAGTCTGACCGCGGCGCCGACAGCCTCGCCGTAGTAGGCATCCGTGAGAGCGAAGACCGCGATCTCGCCGACGGCGGGATGGGCGCGCAGAAGATTCTCGATCTCGGCCGGATAGATGTTCTCCCCACCCCGGATGATCATGTCGCGAAGCCTGCCACCCGCGATGACAAGACGTCCCTCTGCCGTCAAGAGTCCCAGATCGCCGGTCTTCAGCCATCCGTCGGGACCGATGGTCTCGGCCGTCTCCGCAGGCTTCTTGTAGTAGCCCAGCATGACCGTGGGGCCCTTGACCTCGATCTGGCCGATGCTACCCGCCGGCAATGCTTCATCGGTACGCGGGTCCGCGATGCGGACCTCGAATCCCGGCAGCGGTCGTCCCGTGGTGGCGAAGCGTTCGTCGTCGTCGATCTCCGGCACCGAGACCAGAGTCGAAACCTCCGTCTGGCCATAGACCTGGGCCAGGCGCGGCATGGGAAACTCTGCGGCACAACATGCCAGCAGTTCGGGGTCGGCATCGGCCCCGCCGCAAGTGCCCGCCCGAAGGCTCGAAAGGTCGAATCGCTTGCGCTCCGGATGGTCGAGCATGGCGAGATAGCTGGTCGGCACGCCCGATAGCATGGTGCAGCGTGCGGTCTCGATGACGCGGAACATGGTGACGGGATCGAAGGCCGGAATGCCGACCTGACAGGCGCCGGCCTGCAGGCTACCGAGCGCGATCATGATGCAGCCGGCGCAGTGGAAGGGCGGGATGATCGACGTCCATTTGTCTTGCGGCCCCACGGCCAGACGCTGGGCCGTCCCCCAGCTGTTGCCCAGCATGGCCCGATGGGTGAGCAAGGCACCCTTGGGAAAGCCAGTCGTGCCCGATGTGTAGAGAAGCGCTGCTGGCGCCATGGCATCGGTGCCAGGAAGTACGGTTTTCGAATTGCGCCCCGCCGAAACGAGCGCGGCATAGGAGACGCAATCCGCCTCTTCGCCATCGAATAGTACGGCGTGGCGAAGCAGCGGAAGCTCGTCACGCAGGCTGCGGAGATTCTCAAGATAGGGATTCGAGCGGAAGCCGCGGGAAAGCAGGATCGCCTTGCTGTCGGACTGGGCGAGTGCGTAACCCAGATCGTCGCGCCGATAGTGGCTATTGAGCGGCACCAGAACGAATCCGCTAAGGGCCGCCGCTATTTGGCTCACCGGCCATTCGAGACGGTTCTCCGCCAGCAAGGCCACGTGATCGCCCGGCGATAGTCCGAGGTCGAGGAGACCGCGCGCCAAGGCTTCGGCATCGGCAAGCCACTCGGCGAAGGAAAGCCGTCTGCCCGTTTCAGGAAAGGCGAGCGCCGTCGCGACTGGTCGCTGGGCAGCGTGGTGGCGCAGCGCCTGGCCCGGCGTGGCGAAGGGCGGCTCAGCCGTCACGGCAAGATCAGGCGGGCGATGATGCTGCGCTGGATGCCGCTCGCTCCCTCATTGCAGCGCAAGGCACAGTCGGTGAGCGTGCAATCGGGGATCAAGGCTCCGTCCTCGCAGGTCCTTCGCATTGCCGGGCGCGACGTTCTCGACGGCGTCGGCGGGGTTGTATATACAGGCTAGCTTCGTCCCCGATGAGGCGCAATATGACCAGCCCCAATCCCCGTCTCGACAACGAGCGCAAGATCCGCAGCCCGCGCGGCGCCCAGATCACGGCCAAGTCCTGGCAGACCGAGGCGGCCATGCGCATGCTGATGAACAATCTCGACGGCGATGTGGCGGAAAAACCCCAAGAGCTGGTGGTCTATGGCGGGATCGGCCGGGCCGCGCGCGACTGGCAATGCTTCGACCGCATCGTCGCCACGCTGAAGACTCTCGCCTCCGACGAAACGCTTCTCGTCCAGTCGGGCAAGCCGGTCGGCGTATTCCGCACCCATGCCGACGCGCCGCGGGTGCTGATCGCTAACTCGAATATCGTCCCCCATTGGGCGACTTGGGAGAAGTTCCACGAGCTCGATCGTGCCGGCCTGATGATGTATGGCCAGATGACCGCCGGTTCCTGGATCTACATCGGCAGCCAGGGGATCGTGCAGGGAACTTATGAGACCTTCGTCGAAGTCGGCCGGCGGCACTATGGCGGTGATCTCGCCGGGCGCTGGTTCCTGACCGGAGGTTTGGGCGGCATGGGCGGCGCGCAGCCATTGGCCGCCACCATGGCCGGCGCTTCCATGCTGGCGGTCGAATGCCAGCCGAGCCGGATTGAGCGCCGCCTCGAGACGCGCTATCTCGATGCCAAGGCCGACAATCTCGATCACGCCCTGGCGCTGATCCACGACGCGGGCAAGGCGCGCAAGGCCCTGTCGGTCGGCCTGCTGGGCAATGCCGCGGAAGTCTTTCCGGAATTGCTGAAGCGCGGCGTGCGGCCCGATGCCGTGACCGACCAGACCTCGGCCCATGATCCCCTCAACGGCTATCTGCCGGCGGGCTGGAGCCTGGACAAGGCCGAGCGGATGCGCATCAGCGATCCTGCCGCGGTGATCCGCGCCGCCAAAGAGTCCATGGCCGTTCAGGTCAAGGCCATGCTGGGCTTTCACAGGCTCGGCATTCCCACCCTCGACTACGGCAACAACATCCGCCAGATGGCTCTCGAGATGGGCGTAGCCGATGCGTTCGATTTCCCGGGGTTTGTACCCGCCTATATCCGCCCGCTGTTCTGCCGCGGCATCGGACCGTTCCGCTGGGCCGCCTTGTCGGGAGATCCGAAGGACATCTTCAAGACCGACCGGCGGGTCAAGGAGCTGATGCCCGAGGATCGCCATTTGCACAATTGGCTGGACATGGCCCAGCAGCGGATTTCATTCCAGGGCTTGCCCGCCCGGATCTGCTGGGTCGGCCTGGGCGACCGGGCTCGGCTCGGCCTCGCCTTCAACGAGATGGTGGCCAAGGGCGAACTGAAGGCGCCGATCGTGATCGGCCGCGATCACCTGGATTCGGGATCGGTCGCAAGCCCGAACCGCGAGACCGAAGCGATGCTGGACGGGTCCGACGCGGTGTCGGACTGGCCCTTGCTGAATGCGCTGCTGAACACGGCCTCCGGCGCCACCTGGGTTTCCATCCACCATGGCGGCGGCGTCGGCATCGGCTTTTCCCAGCATGCCGGCATGGTGATCGTCGCCGACGGCACGGCCGAGGCGGCGCGCCGGCTGGAACGCGTGCTGACCAATGATCCCGCGACCGGCGTCATGCGCCATGCCGATGCCGGCTACGACATCGCCAAGGCCTGCGCCCGCGAACACGGCCTCAATTTGCCGATGCTGGAAGGCGGCCGCTAAGCAGTCGGGAACTAACCGCCGTTCGCCGTCTTCGGGCCCGGCTTCAGCATCACCCTGACATGCTGCGCCTTGCCGGCCATAATCTGAACGGGCGCCTGGCCTGTGGTTCCATCAGCCGCGGTGGCAATCAGCACATAATTGCCTTCGCGGAGCAGGAAGTTGGGGCTCGTGCCGGTATTCGTGGCGATGACTTCATGCTGGCCGTCGGAGCCGGCCTGGGCGCGCACCACCTGCCAGGTCACGTCCGCCTTCGGCCTCTTGCCGCCGGCGGCAACCGCCTGAGCCGCAACGCTCGCCGCGTACAAGTCGACCGTGTAGTGATAGGTCACGCCCGCCTCGATCAGCATGGCGAGGTCGGTATGGGTCCCCTGATAGTGGGTACGCAGGACGTAGTACCCGGCCGAGAGATGGAAGACCGTCATCGGTTCGAACCGGTCGGCGATCTTGGAATCGGGCCCGGGCCTGCCGAGCGCATTGGCGAACATCTCCCAATGGACGGGATCGATGACGGGCTTGGCGCCGGTGTAGGGGATCATCTTCACCTGGACCACGGAAAGGTTCAGGGGAATGACTTTGTTCAGCGGCTGCGAGCCGACGATGATGAATTGGCTTCCGAGTGACTCGGCGTCGCGGATCGCGACCACGTAGGGGCCGGGCGCCAGGGAGAACTGGGCCTGGGGGCCCGTCTGGGACGCCAGCCTTTCGGTCGGCTGGTTGTTGGCATCGGCCCTGTACACGGTCCAGACGATCGCCGGGTCCAGCAGAGGCTTCAATCCGGGCATGGACGAAGCCCGCAGGGTGACCTGGGTGGTCGCCACTGCGGCGGCGTTGGCGGGGTTGGGCGGAAGCGACGCGACTTGAGTCGGGGTCGTCGTGGCGGCGATCGGGTTGGTCGTTGCAGTCTTCGCAGTCCCGGCGGCCGGCGCAACTTTGGCTGCCGTGGCGGCGAGTGCGAGACCGGTGCCCGGCTTCAGACTCGGCACATTGTACGGCCAGGGAGCCTCCACGATCTTAGGCGGCGGCGGAGGCTGTGGAGCGGGCTGGATGGCCGCGGCCGGCGGAGGTGCCGCGGGCGCCGGTTGAGAAACGGCGGGCGCTGTTGAACTTGCCGGCAGCGTCTGGGTTTTCTCATTTGCGGCATCGGCCGTCGCTGCGAACCCTCCAGCGACTAGGGCCGCGAGAATCAGCTTGCGCACCGTCTTTCCCTCCGAAGCGGATGCCATTTTCATAAGAGATCCTAAATACTCCAAACCGCCGGCGGGCAACAAGGAGTCTTAAACGTGACCGCTGGCGGCAGGGCGCTCAGGTTGGCGTTGAATGCCGATGGCCCTAGAGCCTGATCGTCTCAAGCCCGTTCGGCTTGAGACGTGAATCAGGCTCTAAACCTAACATGTAGAACAAGATTCACGGGTCAGCTTGATAGAAGCTGACCCGATCTTGTTCTAGCCGGCCGCCGGCGCCCGGCCCAGCCAGAGATCGAGAAACCCGTCGAACCAATCATGCAGCAGCGCATCGAACTGGCGGCCGAGTTCGCGCTGGCGGGACGCGGGCTGCGCGCCCGGACGGGTGAGTTGATCGGCCGCACCCTCGACCCAGGCGGCTGCGACGCTCGCGGTCACCTCCGGATGGAACTGGAGGCCATAGACCTTTGGGTTCAAACGATAGGCCTGATTGGGAAACGCCTCGCCACGGGCCAGGAGTTCGGCCTGGCCCGGCAGCTCGAAGCCTTCCTTGTGCCAGTGATAGACATGCATGCCCGCCGGGATGACCCCGCTCCCCGACGGCGTCGGGAAGACCGGGTAGTAGCCGATTTCGTTGATCCCCTCGGCATGGGGTGCCACGCCGGCGCCCAAGGCCCTGGCGAGCAGCTGGGCGCCCAGACAGATGCCAAGCAGCCGCCGGCCTTCGGCGACTTCCGAACGCATCCAATCCATTTCCTGATGCAGATAGGTCTTGGAATCGGCCTCGCCGACGTTCTGCGCACCGCCCAGCACCACGGCGCCAACATAGCCAGCGCCATTTGCCGGCAGACATTCTCCGCCCGCAGGGCAGCACCACTCGACCCGGTAGCCCTTTGCCTCCAGGAGAGGCGCCAGACGGCCCTGGCGCCAGTCGCTATGGGCGACCACGAGTATCGAATCGGTCATCGGTGCAACAGGTACCAAATCCCCTCAGCGTCCGGCAAGGAAGGCCTTCATGTGAAAAACCATCTGTGCCGGGGGATAGGCATGCCCTTGGCCGGCCGGACAAGCGAGACGGGCGAGGCAGCCACCTTCGCGGCAATGGCTGCCCGCTTCGCCGCCGACATGCCCGCGGCAGCCGACAACGTCGTAGCCCCCAGGCTTGAATGCCTTTACAGGACAGGCCGAAAGACAGGGCCGATCGAGGCAGGAATCGCAAGGCCGCGACCGTGAGTCGGTTTCCGGAAGCACCAGGCGCCGGTCGAAGGCGATGGCGCCGCGATAGGCGTGCCAGAGTCCGTATTCAGGATGGATAAGGATCCCTAGCGGCGAAGCGGCGACGGTACCGCCGCGCAGGGCCCAGCGCTGGAAGGGCAGCCAGGGCGGTCCACCGAAGGGAAAGAGAGCCACGGCGCCGGCATCGTCCGCCACCCGGCGGAGCACGCGTCCCGTCCAGCGATCGAGGGAATGCGGCGCGCCGTCGGCAAACTCCGGCGATTGGCTGAAGGCCGGCCACATGGCCCGTCCCAGATTGGCCACGAGATAGAGCGTCTCCACCGGACGACCTTCCGCCAAGGGAGGCACGCCGTCCGCGGCGGTGGGATGGAAGCCGCCGCCGATGGCGAGGCCGTGGGGATCGAGAAGCTCGGCGAGCGTCCCGAGGCGGTCCGCCACTACGCCCGCTCCAGCACCAACGCGATCCCCTGCCCCACGCCGATGCACATGGTGCACAGGGCGTAGCGCGCCTGGCGTCGCTGCAATTCATGGGCGGCGGTGCCGGCGAGGCGGGCACCGCTCATGCCGAGGGGATGACCGAGCGCAATTGCGCCACCGTTCGGATTGACCATCGGGGAATCGTCGGCCAGCCCCAGATCGCGCGTCACGGCGAGGACCTGGCTGGCGAAGGCCTCGTTCAGCTCGATGACGTCGATCTCGGCCACGGTAAGCCCGAGGCGTCCCAGCAGTTTGCGACTCGCCGGCGCCGGTCCGAAGCCCATGAGCCGAGGTTCCACGCCGGCGACGGCGGCGCCCAGAATGCGTGCCATCGGCTGCAAACCGTGGCGCTCGACCGCTTCCGCCGACCCGATCAGCATCGCCGCAGCGCCGTCATTCACGCCCGAGGCATTGCCCGCCGTGACCGTTCCACCCGCGCGAAAGGGCGTCGGCAGTTTGGCGAGTTTATCGAGAGTCGTATCGGGGCGCGGATGTTCGTCGACGGAAAAGCGCCGGGACTCACCTTTTTCCGGCGGAAGTTCGACGGGAAGGATTTCGGCGGCGAAACGCCCGGCCGTCGTTGCGTCCCGCGCGCGCATCTGGGAACGGAAGGCGAAGGCGTCCTGGGCAGCGCGGGAGACTTGGAAGACCTCGGCCACGTTCTCCGCCGTCTCCGGCATGGAATCGACGCCGTAGCGGGCCCGCATGGCGGGATTGACGAAGCGCCAGCCGATGGTCGTGTCTTCGATGGCCGTCTGGCGCTGGAAGGCGTTTTCCGCCTTGGGCATGACGAAGGGTGCCCGCGACATGCTCTCCACGCCACCGGCGATGACGAGATCGGCCTCGCCGGCTTTCACCATCCGGGCCGCGCTGGCGACCGCGTCGAGGCCAGACCCGCAAAGCCGATTCAGGGTCGCACCCGCGACCGACACCGGAAGCCCTGCGAGCAGAGCCGCCATGCGGGCGACATTGCGATTGTCCTCGCCGGCCTGATTGGCGCAGCCGAAGATCACGTCATCGACCCGCTCCCAGTCGAGGCCCGGATGTCGCGCCATCAGCGCCTTCAACGGCAACGCCGCCAAGTCGTCCGTGCGAATCCGCGAAAGCGTGCCGGCGTAGCGCCCGATGGGCGTTCGCAAGGGATCGCAGAGGAAGGCCTCGGCCATTACTTGGGCCGCCCGGCGCCTGCCGCCGCGGTCCGCGACTTGAAATCCCGAAGGGCGGCCAGCTCGCCGGCCGTCGGCGCCGGCGTCTCCGCGAGATCGGCCGCTCGGGCGAGCTTCCAGCCGCAAGCAGCTTCGGCGTCGGGGAGCCGCACGCCCGGATGGAGCGAGGTCAGGCGCAGCTCGTGGCTCTCGGGGTCCGGCTCGAGGATGCCGAGATCGGTGATGACGCGCGTTGGACCGCGGCCGCGGGCGCCGGACTTGGCGCGGCTCTTGCCGCCGCTGCCATGGCCAAGGGAAGTGACGAAATCCAGCTGCGCGACGAAGGCGCGCGGCGTCATGCGCAGCATGACGAAGATCTCCTTGGCCGAAGTGGCGATCTCCGGCGCACCACCGGCGCCGGGAAGCCGGGTCTTGGGCCGGGCGTAGTCGCCGATGACCGTCGTGTTGATGTTGGCAAAGCGATCGATCTGGGCGGCGCCCAGAAAGCCCACGTCGATCCGGCCGCCTTGAAGCCAGTAGCGGAACATCTCGGGGACCGAGACGACGCTGAGCGCGGTTTCCGACAGCTCGCCGTCGCCGATGGAGAGCGGCAGCAGGTCCGGTTTGGAGCCGATGGTGCCGGATTCGTAGATGAGCACGACGTCGGGCGCATGGCTGAGGCGCGCCAGATTGGCGGCGGCGCTGGGCATGCCGATGCCCACGAAGCAGACCATGCCGTTCTTGAGCTGCCGGGCGGCCGCCACGGTCATGATCTCGTCCGCGTCATAACCGGGATCAGACATGGGCCGTCTCCTTCGCCGCTGCCTTCAGGCTCGCCTCGAACTCGGCGAAGTCGGATGTGGCCAGCACATGGCGCTCGATCCAGGCTTGGAAGACCTCCCGTTCCCGCGAGACCGCATCCCAGGCTTTGTAAAAGCGGTTGTCGCGCTTGTAGTAACCCTGGGCATAGGAGGGCCAGGCACCATGAGGCACCGGGCAAACGGCGCCGACGGTGAAGCTTGGCAGGATACAGGCATTGGGCGGCGCGTTCAGCTCGTCCACGATCTCTTCCACCGTGACGATCGACCGGCGCGCGGCCAGCACGGCCTCCTTCTGGACGCCAAGGATGCCCCAGATCAGGACATTACCCTTTCGATCCGCCCGCTGGGCATGGATGACCGCGACATCGGGGTTCAAGGCCGGCACCGCGGCAAGTTCCTCGCCGGTGAAGGGGCAGGTCACGCGCTTGATCGCGGGATTGACCTTCGGCAGATCGTCGCCGATATGGCCGCGGAATACGGCGAAGGGCAGTCCGCTCGCCCCGGCGGCGTAGGCGTTGGCCATGTCGGCGTGACTGCGTTCGTCGAGTACCAGCGGCCGGGGCCAGCCGCACTCCGTCGCCTCACGCAGTCGGTGGAGGGAGCCGACGCCAGGATTCCCGCCCCAGGCAAAGGTCAGACTCCTGGCGAGACCCATGCCGATGATCTGGTCGTAGATCAGGTCTGGCGTCATGCGGATTAAGCCCAGGTCGCGCTTGCCCTGCCGGATCGCCTCCAGCCCCGCAGCCGATGGGATCAGGTGAGTGAAGCCCTCGAAGGCAACGCTGTCTCCGTTCCGGATCAGCGCGCCGACCGCCTCTCTGAGACTGGTGATCTCCGCCACGACGCCCTCGGTCCCGTCCTTTGCCGCTCTGTTGGCGCCCAAAGCTGTCGCGGGTTTTCGCCTTGCCTGTCAAGAGCGATCCGCCGCACTGTAGCTAGCTCGTCAAGTTGGCCGGTTTATGTAGCTCGCGAGTTGTCCGCTTCGTTTAGGCTTTGGGCCGGGGCATGCCCCGGCCCAAAGCGGCCGGCGTGGAAGCGTGTCACGCGGCCCGTTGGTTTGGCTCGATGA
>DATNJA010000190.1:0-2840 GCA_035604155.1 Candidatus Udaeobacter sp.
CCCCGTCGTATCGGCCATTATGGAAAAGACCAGGCCAGCGTCCTCGCTGAATTGGAATCCCTTGTCGGTCAGCGCCTGGCGCAGGCTCTGATCGACGTGATCGGTGATTTCGCTGTTGTCGGCCGGCTCGGTGCTGAATGCCGCACCTGCCGGCACGCGGCCATAGCCCACGACGGCGATCTGCATCGGGTCTTCGGCCCAGGCGGCCGTCGCCGTCAACAGGATGGCCACAACCAGACTCGTCCAGCGAATCATCAATTCCTCCGTGCGTGCTTATTATGCAGTATATTTGGCCTCGCGTCGGGCGAATTCGGAGGAGCCGTCCATGAACGAGAGTGCATTGCGGCGCGTCGAATCCGGCCAGGCCAAGAGCCTGACCCGGCTGCCTTTCACCTTGGACAGCGGGCTCGCACCGCGGGGCGCTATCGGATTGATCGTGCTTGCGACCGACAACACCATTGAGCACGAGTTCCGCCGGATGCTGGCGATGGACGGTATTGCCTTCTACGAGACACGGATCCGCAATGCGGCGGAAATCAACCCCGCGACCTTGGCGGAGATGGAAAAAGGCATGGCCGCCGCGGCCGGCCTCATCATGCCCGGCGTCCATTTGGACGTCGTTGCCTATGGCTGTACCTCGGGCACGGTGGTGATCGGGGAGGACAAGGTCTTCGCCCGCATCCGCGAGGCGCGCCCGGACGTGGCCTGCACCACACCCATTACCGGCGCCATCGCCGGCCTTAAGGCGCTGGGCGCTTCCCGCGTGGCATTGCTGACCCCCTATATCGAGGAAGTGAACCAGATGCTGCGCCGGTTCATCGAGGCGCGCGGGATCGCCGTGCCGGTCATGGGCTCCTTCAACCACGAAAACGATCTGGAAGTGGCGCGGATTTCCGAGGCATCGATCAAGGAAGCGGTGCACCGCCTGGTCGCCGCGGACAGGGTCGACGCAGTCTTCGTCTCCTGCACCAGCCTCAGGGTCGCTGCCATAGCCGAGGAGCTGGAACGCGAGGTCGGCGTGCCCGTCACCTCGAGCAACCACGCCATGGCCTGGCATTGCCTGCGCCTTGCAGGCTATGGCGAGCCGGTGTCCGGATTCGGCAGCCTGTTCAAAGTTTGAGCCCGAGTTTCAGTACCGATCGAGGGTGAGTCCCGTAATATCGAGGGCGGGGCGCCGGCCGCCGACGATGTCGGCGACGATGCGCGCGCAGCCGGCCGCCATGGTCCAGCCCATATGGCCTTGGCCGGTATTGAGGTGGAGATTGGCAATGGCCGTGCGCCCCAGGATCGGCGGGCCGTCCGGCGTCATGGGCCTGAGGCAGGCCCAGTAGCTGGGCTTGGCGTAATCCGCCGCATCGGGAAAAAGCTCGCGTGCGACACGCAGCATGCCCTGGAAATGCCGGGGATCGGCCGTGGTGTCGTAGCCCGCGAAATCCGCCGTCGCCGTGAGCCTCAGCTTGTCGCCAAGCCGCACATAGGCCACCAGATTGGCCTCGTCCACGCCGCCCAGGCGAGGTGCCCCGGTCCGGCCTTCGATGGGCAGGGAGAGGGAGTAGCCCTTGACCGGATAGACCGGGAGATCGAGGCCTAGCGGACGGGCGAGGATCGGGCTGTAGCTTCCGAGTGCAAGCACATAGGCATCGCCCTGGAGCCGGCCTTGTTCCGTCACCACTGCCTGGATCCTGTCGCCGGACTTCTCCAAGCGCCGGATCGGATCGCCGAGGTGGAACTGCACGCCTTTACGGGCTGCTGCGGCGGCCAGTCCCTCGGTAAATCTAAAGCAATCGCCGCTTTCATCGCTCGCGGCGTAGATGGCGCCGGCAAACCTTTCCTTGGCCCCGGCAAGCTGGGGCTCCAGCTCGACGATGCGGTCCGGATCGATGGCCTCGAGCGGCAAACCGTTGTCCCGCAGCATGGCCATGTTGGCGACGCCGGCCGCGAAATGGGCGGGCTCCCGGTAGAGGTAGAGCAGGCCGGCGGCGATATGGTCGAATTCGAGGCCGGCCGTTTCAGCGAGCTCGCTCAGAAGCTTCTGGCTGTAAAGGCAAAGGGAAAGCTTGCGCAGAGTGTTGGCGCGGTTGCGGGCGGCCGTGCAGTTGGCGAGGAAGCGAAGGCCCCACGCCCACATGCGCGGATCGGCCTTCAACCGGAAGCGCAACGCCGTATCCTCCTGCCAGAGCGAGCGCAGCAGGATCATGGGGGCACGCGGCGAGGCCCAGGCGTAGACATGGCCCGGCGCGATCAGGCCGGCATTGGCGAAGCTGGTTTCCCGGCCGACCGCGGGCTGCCGGTCCACGACCACGACCTCATGGCCGTCGCCGGCCAGATACCAGGCGGTCGCCACGCCCACGACCCCCGCGCCCAGCACGACCACTCGCATGGCTAGTCTCCCTTCTCTGCACTTCCAGATGTGGCGCGGTTGCGTTCGCCGATTGCCATAATTCTGCCGCAGGAAGCAATATGATGGCGAGTGGGGTCAGCGGAGGAAAACTGGGATGAGTCGCCTAGCTGTAAATGGCATGAGTTGGGCCCATGCGCTGCTGGCTGCCGGCCTTCTGGCCCTGCTTGCGCAGCCGGCGATGGCCCAATCGACCGGTCAGGCCCTCACGGTCGATCAAATACGCGCTTGCATGTGCGAAAAGGCGACGATCATCAATCTTCGCCAGGGGCTCGCGGACAGCCAGGCGGCCTATGATGACCGCAACGCCCAGATCCAGCACCTGACCCAGCAAATCGATCAGATGCAAGCGACGATGGATCCGGCCGACGCCTCTGCCCAGGACCAGTTGACAGAACTCATGGACCTGCGCGCCCGGGTCGAGCAGCAGCTTTACGAAAAC
>DATNJA010000191.1:0-15712 GCA_035604155.1 Candidatus Udaeobacter sp.
CGCCTTGGAGCGCGCAGGCCTGATCCGCCGACAGCCCGGCGTCGCCCGCAGTATCCAGGTCCTGGTCGACCCTCAAGGGCTGCCACCCCTAAGCCCCAGCATCCATCAACTCGTCAAATCCTCCGTGCAGAGGTACTAGTCGGTGAATCTTGCTCTAATTCATAGATGTAGCGCCGTCGGAAAAATTGAATCTGCGACAGGCGCCCTCGCCCGCGCTATGATTGGCCCGCTTGGAGGGGCCGGGAGTCGTGAGCACGGCGGCGGGCTATCGGGAATTCAGGCGCGTGGCGATAATGGGCTCCGGTCTGCTCTTCGCGGCGGGGCTTCTGCTTGGCCTGATCTACGCGCGCGATTTCGGCGGCTACTGGATCGTCTTGTTCTGGACAGCGGTGGCGGCGCCCGTGGTCGCTACCGTGGGCCTCGCGAGTGCGCTCGCACTCGGCTGGGCGCCGGCCGGCATCGGCGTCACCAGACGGGACCTCCGGGTTTCCATCGTGGCCTGGATGCTTTTCGCCCTCCTGCTCCCCTGGATCGCCGCCTGGTTCGGCGCGGACGCGGCTGGGCAGTGGTTCCTCCACTGGTGGGGCAGCGCCAGCGAGCCGGGCCTCTATCTATGGCTTCTGAGACTCTTCGCCGGCCTCGTCACCTATGCCATTGCCGGCGCCGTCGGACTGCTGCTGACCTTCGCCATCGATGAGCGGCTCGCGGGCGGCGAGCGCCAAGTTAACGACTAAGACGAGGCCAACGACTAGGAACGGCCGATCGCGAGAACGGTGCGCAGCATCTGATCGGCGTCCACCGAACCCTCTCCCACGAGGCTGGTCGCCGGCAGCTTCTCGCCGAAGCCCGGCGAGTACCAGCCGAGCATCGGCTCCTGAGAGCCCCGCCAGGCGCGCCAAGTCAGCGCTGAAGGCAAGGTCATGCGGGCGCGACGCATGCCGTCTTCGATTGGCCACATCAAGTCGGCGCCCCCCGGATCGAGGCGGGCTTCGACCGCCGGACCCAGATGAAAAGCAAGCCGGACCGGAAACCGCCCTCGGCCGCGCACGCGGTCTTCCACGGCGACCTGGCGCTCCTGGCGGTCAAGGATGACTCTGCGCTCGTGGATGGGGTTTCCCGGCTGCCTGGAATAACCGGCATGGCGCGCCGTCCAGCGGGCGATCGGCCCGCTCTCGAGTCCCTTCGTCTCCAAGAGCTCAGCCCTAGGGACGTCGAGCCAGAGAAACGGGCCGCCCCAGCGGGCCTGATCCCGGCCCCCGATCTCCAGCGTGTTGTGGGCAAGGGTCGAGCGGAAATAGCGCCGGGCATCGAGTTCCGTCAGATAGCAGTAGGTGCCGGGATCGGCGAACAGGTCGACGCCGCCGTGGCGAAGCTCGATGGAAAGGGCGTCGGCATGGGCGTGGGCGGCGATCGAGAGAAAGCCATGGGGACCGTGATCGCAGCGACACCACAGCTCGTCGGCCCGGGGCTCGACATCGCGCAGCAGAGCAAGACCGGCATCGGCGAACAGACTGGGGCGGCGGTTGGCTCGCCACACCGGCTGCAGGTCTGCCGAGGATTGCCGTCGGGCAAGAGCGGCGAATAGGCTGCTGCGGATATCCGCGGCAACGCTTGGCCACCACGGCGCCGGCCCGACGATGGCCGCCGCCGCCGCCAGCAAGGACGCCGGGCGGCGCGCGCGGTCCACCGGATCGATCAGCAGGCCGTGAGCCTCATCGCTGTCGCCCTGGCGCGGTGGGCGCAGGCGGCAATCGAGGATCGCGGCCCAGGCGTCGGCCATGCGGGCAATGACGGCGAGGAGCCCCGGTGCGGGCTTGCGCCCAGTGGCGAGATCCTCGGCGGCGGCGGTCATGAGCATCTCGAGGACAAATCCGTCATAATCGCTGGCCTGCTCGCGGCTGAGGCCGTCGGGGAAGACCTGGCGTTCGGCCTCGACCTCGAGCTCGGCCAGGGCACGGGCGCGCCATGTGCCGCTCTCCTCGTACCAGGGAAAAGCCGACGTCCCGACATAGAGCCCGAGCAGCTCGGCAAGCCGGTGATTGTTGGCCGAAGACCCATGGCTGGCAAACGTTGCAAGATACTGCTGATGCCAGTGGATCTGAGCCCGGGCAACGCCTGAACCTTCGACGGCGCCGCGGGCGCCGGTCCAGCCTTTCAACAGCCGGCGCGTCCAGGCGATCGCGACCAGCCGGAGGCCGACCTCAATACCGCTTGTCCAATGAATGCCGCTGAGGAAGGGGTTGGCCTGCCACCAGGATTGCAGCTGCGCCGCCGCAAGCTCGGCGAAGGGCTCGCGTCCGGTCACGAACCAGGCCGAGGCCAGCAGGCTCGCGTGCTGGAGGCGGGAAGGCTCGAGCAGGAACTTGTGATTTCCCACCACGGCCGAATCGCGCGTGTCAATGTCGAAGGCATAGTCCGTCATCGGTGCGCGCGTGCCAATGTCGGGATCGAGGAACCAGTCCTCGGCCGCTTGCGGCAGCTTCACGTCGCGTCCGAAAAGCGCCAGCCGCCCCGCCAGCAGCCTCTCGCCCGCCATGGCCGCGGCGCCGACGGCGGTTCCGGCGCCGAGTTCCCCCGGCGCGACGGGAATTTCGGCAAAGGCGGCCGGCGCGTCATCCGGAACTGGCAGCTTGTCTTTCAGGCGCCGCCAGGACGCCTTCAGCGCTTCGTCGCGCAATCGGCCTGCAAGTTCTCGCGGTCCCATCCGGCTGAGACGCCGCAGATGCCAAGGCAGAGTCATGCTCACGCTTCCGGGATGCCTCAGCGAGGGCCGCCGCTGATCGACGGCGCTGGCGCTCGGCACGGAATTATCGCGGGGTCTCTCGGCGCCAACCGAATCGAAATTGGAAAAGCCCGATCTTGCGGCTCCATGCCGAACTCCGCTGCCCGCGCCTTCAATATGAAGAGAATTGCCTAAGAATCGTTAACCGCGAGAGCAGTAGATCCGGCATCGACCGCCATGTGCGCCAATCGCCATTCGCCGGAAGACTCGCCGTCGAGAATTTGCGAACCCTCCTATCGGATCGCCGAGATTCGTGGCTCGGGCGTCGTCTCGAATCCCTTGCGCGAATCCGATGCTGAGAAAAAGCTCCACGTGCCGACTTTCCGCGATGATGGGCATGCACCCGCTCAATTTTGTCACACCGTGGGAAGGCCCGGTTAACAGTGCCTTTATGAGAGCGGCCTAACCTTCGCTCGCGCCCGTCACCGGGTTCATGAAGGGTTGCCGGACATGACGTTGATCAATCCCTCGCCGCAGCGCCACCGCGTTCCCGCAGCCGTTCCGCCGTTGCGTTCGATCGCGCCGACGCGAAGCGCCGAGTTGCTCGATCGCGGCGATCTGTTGCATCTTTATCATTCCGTGGTGACGATGCTGGCGGGTGACCGCCCGAACATTCTAGAGATCACCAGCGCGGTCCACGGTGAGGGCGTCTCGACCGTCGCCAGCGAACTCGCGGCCGTCGTCGCCGGCGATCTGGGGCAGAGCGTGCTGCTGATCGCCGCCGCATGCGACGAGGCGGCACCCGAAGGCCTCGAGGCGGTGGCCGGCAGCGCCCTGCCCTTCGAGCGCGCCGTGGATCCGGACCGGCGTATTCCCTTCCTCTATCGCGCCCGTCTTTCCACCGGCGGCGGCAATGCGGGACTCCTGTTCAACAACAGCGATCTCGACCGGCTTTTTGCCCAGGCCCTGCGCTTCGCGCAATTCGTCATCGTCGACGCACCGCCGGTACTGGCCGACGTGACAGGGATCGCACTCGCCCGGCACGTCGGCGGCGTGCTCCTCGTGATCGAGGCCGAGAAAACCCGGGCCAGCGTGGTCGAACGGGCCCGGCGCAGCATCGAGGCGGCCGAAGGGCGCCTCTGCGGCGTGGTGCTCAACAAACGCCGTCAGCGCATCCCTCGCGCCGTCGAGCGGCGCCTTTAGCCCGGCGTGCCGGCGAGGCCGGCGAACAGCCGTGAAGCGCCCGCGGCCTCGAGCCACGGCAGCGAGGGATAGTCGGTGATGACCAGCCCCCCGTCGACGATGAGCGTGGTGCCGGTCACGAAGGAAGCCTCCTCGGAGGCGAGGAACACGACCGCCCGGGCAATCTCGTCCGGCCGCCCCATCCGGCCCAGGAGCGAGGCGCCCTTCTCCCAGTCCTCCGCCGCGCCGCTGCCGGAGACAGCCTCGGTCTTGATCCAGCCCGGCGAGACGCTGTTGACGCGCACGCCGAAGGGTGCGCCCTCCACCGCCAGCGAACGCGTCAGCGCCTCCACCGCCGCTTTGGCAATGCCGTAGTTGCCCCAGTTGCCGTGGAACGTGGCCGTCGAGGAGATATTGACGATTGCCCCCTTGCCCGTCTTGGCGAGGAGGGGCATCGCGTAGGCGGAGATGTAGTAGGCCGCCTCCAGATTGGGCCGCAGGAGCTTGTGCAAGCGCTCGCCCGGCGGATCGCTTTCGAGCACGCCTGATCGCCGCGCGCCGGCACCGGCATTGTTGACCACGATATCCAGGCGGCCGAATTCCGCGTCGGTCTTCTCGACCACGGCGCGGGCTTCGCTTTCATGGCCGAGATCGGCCGGGAAAAACACCGCCGTCGCACCCGCGGCTTTCAGTGCGGCCAGCGTATCGGCGCCCTTCTTCGGATCGCGGCCGGTGATGGCGACCCGCGCCCCCTCCGCCGCCATCCTGAGTGCGATGCCCCTGCCGATGCCGGAGTTTCCCCCCGTGACCAGCACGGCCTTGTCCTTAAGACGCATGACGCCGCTTCCTCCCGATCCGTTGCGAATTGAGGGCTAGCATAGGACATCGCTTGCGGCCCGGCGAACGGTGGTGGTGAACGACAAAGCGAGGCTCCATCGGCATTTGGGCTAGAATGCCGGCGAGGAGGTTACCGGCCATGGGAACCTGGGGAGCCGCGGTCTTTGCCGACGACGACGCCGGCGACGTCAAGGCCGACTTCCGCCATTTCCTCGCCGATGCGCAGTCCCTCGAGGGAGCGACGGAAGCCATCGTCGAGGACTATGGCGCGAGTTTCGCCGATCTTGCCGGCAACACGGCCTTTTGGCTCGGCCTCGGACTTACCCAATGGCGCATGGGACGGCTCGACCCGCGGGTCAAGGAAGCGGTGCTCGCCATCGTCGATGGCGGCCTCGATCTGGCGAAATGGGAAGGCTCGCCCGATCGCGGCAAGCGCGCCACGGCTCTTGCCAAGGCGCGGGCCCGGATACTCTCAAGCCTGCCCGCACCCTCGCCCATGCCCAAGCCCTTCGCGGTACAGCTTGGCGACTGGGAGATCCGCGAGATAATCGGCTATCGCACCGCGGCCGGCCGCTTGGCTCTCCTCCATGTGACGCGGTTCAGCCGGTGCACGCGGCTGAAAGTGAGGGCGCCGGCGGTGAGCTTTCTCCACTGGTTCGCCGACGAGATGCCCGGCCCGAAGGAACTCCCAGAACTGACCGACCTCAAATATCCCCTGGCGCCTTCGGGCATTCAGGTCATGGCAAGGGTCCTTCTCGCCGCCCCGGCGAAGCAGCCCCTCGACCAAGGCCGCTTCCTCAGGCCCGGTCTTAGTCTCGACCTGCTTCCCGGAGAGCAACTGGGAGCCGGCATGCAGATGCTCGCCGACGGCACCCACGACCTCGACAGCATCGTCGACGCGGCGCTGAAGCGCTGGCGGGAAAATCCCGGTCTGAGCCCCAAGGCTCCGCCGCCCTGGATGACGAAAGGCAGGCCAGCGGCATAGCTAGACGGGACCGTCAGCGAAGCTTGACGAGAAGCTTCCCGAAGTTGCGGCCGATCAAGAGCCCGATGAAGGCCTCGGGCGCCTTTTCCAGGCCCTCGACGACGTCTTCGCGGTACTTGATCCGGCCTTCCCGCAGCCAGCCGCCCACCTCGCGCCGGAAGTCCGCGGCCTGAGCGGCGAAGTCGGTGACGATGAAGCCGCGCAGCGTCAGGCGTTTGGTGAGGACATCACGCATGAGCAGGGACATCCGGTCGGGACCCGGCGGCAGGGCCCGGTCGTTGTAGTGGGCGACCACGCCGCAGACGGGCACGCGCGCGAACATGTTGAGCAGCGGGAACACGGCGTCCCAGACCGCCCCGCCCACGTTCTCGAAATAGACGTCGATGCCTTTCGGGCAAGCCTTGGCGAGCCTGTCGCCAAGGCCGCCCGCGCGATGATCGAGGCCGGCATCCAGGCCGAGCTCCTCCGTCAGATAGCGGCATTTCTCGATGCCGCCGGCGATCCCGACAACGCGGCATCCCTTGATCTTGGCGATCTGGGCGACCAGGGACCCGACCGGGCCCGCCGCCGCGGCGACCACCACCGTCTCGCCCGGCTTCGGCTGGCCGATGTTGAGGAGCCCCGTATAGGCCGTCATGCCGGGCATGCCCAGCACCCCCAGTGCGGTCGAGACCGGGGCTTCGGCCGGATCGAGCTTGCGCAGGCCGGCGCCATTGGAGAGCGCGTAGTCCTGCCATCCTGCATAGGCAAGGACCATGTCGCCGGTCTTGAATTGGGCATGGCGAGAGGCGGCGACCTCCGAGACCGTGCCGCCCACCATGACCTCCCCGACGCCGACGGGCTCGGCGTACGACTTGGCCGCACTCATCCGCCCACGCATGTAGGGGTCGAGGGAAAGCCATACGGTGCGAAGCAGCAGCTGGCCCTCGGCCGGCACGGGGATATCGGCCTCGACCAGGCGGAAGTCGCTGGTCTTGGGCTCTCCCTCCGGCCGCGCGGCCAGGACGATCCTGCGATTTCGTTGCTCGACCATGGTCATTTGTCCTTGCGCCGGATAGCGATCGAGTCCGCCAGCACGCAAAGGATCTCGAACATCAGGTTGGCGGCGTTGAGCGCCGTGTGGCCGGAGGGGTCGGCCATGGGCAGCACCTCGCAGACGTCGCCGCCGACGATGTCGAGGCCTTGCAAGCCCCGGATGATGACCTGGGCGTCCCGCATGCTGAGGCCCCCCGGCTCGGGCACGCCGGTGCCGATGCAGAACACCGGATCGAGGCCGTCGATGTCGAAGGTAATATAGGTGGGCCCGCCGCCACACACCCGCCGCGCCTCCTCGATCACCGCCTTGCGTCCCATCTCCTCGAAATCGTCCATGGTCACGATGCGCATGCCCACGTCGTAGCCGTATTGGATGTCGTCGTCGCCGAAGCGCGTGCCGCGCAACCCGATCTGGATCACGCGCTTGGGATCGATGATCCCCTCCTCCACCAGCCGGCGGAAGGGCGTCGCGTGATTGATCTTGCTGCCGAGCAGGGTATCCAGCGTGTCGGCATGGGCGTCGAAATGGACCACGCCGAAAGGCTTGCCCCGGAACATGCCGCGCAGAATCGGGAGCGTGATGGTGTGATCGCCCCCGGCCGAAATGGGCGCCACCCCATGGTCGGTAAGGTTGCCGATAAAGCGCGCGATCATGTCGACGCTGCCCAACAGGTCGAAAGGATTGATCGGCGTGTCGCCCATGTCGGCCACGTTGCAGAGCCGGAAGGGCGCGATGCGGCTGCTGGCGTTGACCCGTCGGATGATCCGCGACATCTCCCGGATCTGGGCCGGACCTTGGCGGGCGCCGGTGCGGAAATTGGTGCCGAGATCGAAGGGCACGCCGACCAGGCCCACGTCCACGCCGACCGGGCTCGTCACCCTGGGCGTTCGCATGAAGGTCGCGAAGTCGGCGAAGCGCGGGACCACCCCGGCGTCGAGCGGTTGGAGCCGCGGCAGACTGTCATTCATCGCAGGCCTCCTCAGGTCACGTCCAAAATCTCGAACAGCGAAGGCTCGCGCCGGAACCGGGGCAAGTCAATGGAACCGGCCTTCGCCGGCATTCCGCCTCTTTACAATTCTAGCGCTGCGGCGGAAGGTAACAGCGTCAGAAAAGTTGCGTGGCCGCGTGAATCCCGCATCGCACCGGACGAAGCGCGGTCATGGTGTCGGCAAGAACCGTGGTCGAGTGCAGGAAGCCAAAAAGGATCCTGCCTTGTGTTGAGCTTGAGATCGACCGACAACTTAGGGAGGAAACAACCCATGAAAGACGAATTCGAATCGCCGGCGCCGAGCCGGCGCGACTTCTTCCGTGCCGGCCTGGCCACCGCCGGCGCGGCCGCGCTGCTGGGCGGCCTGGGCGTCAGCCCGGCCCTTGCCGCCGACATGGCCAAGGAGACGACCCGGTCGCCCAAGCCGTTGAAGGCCGCCTTCTCCAATGCCGGCCTCCAGGCCACCTGGTGCGCCCAAGGCAAGAGCGCCGCCGAATACTGGGGCGGTCTGTTCAACGTCGAAGTCACCTGGTTCGACGGCGAGCTCGCGGCGCCCAAGCAGCGCGCCGCCATCGACGACATGGCCTCCCAGAAATGGGACTTCGTCGCCATCCAGGCCTTCGGCATCGGCACGCTGACCGACCCGGTCAACAAGATGATCGATGCCGGGATACCCGTGTTCGACATGGATACGCTGATCGCGCCGCTGGACAGCATCAACGTCCAGAGCTTTCTCGCTCCCGACAACGAGTTCATGGGCGCCTCGGTGACCCAGGCCCTCGTCACCGCCATGGGCGGCAAAGGCAATATCGTCATGACCCAGGGCGCGCTCGGCCACACCGGCGCCCAAGGCCGCGCCCGCGGCTTCAATTCGGTGGTGAAGAATTTCCCCAACGTGCAGGTGCTGGACACCACGCCCGCCGATTGGGACGTGACCAAGGTGGCGCGGATCTGGGAGACCTTGCTGACCAAGTACCCTGAGATCGATGCCGCCTTCTTCCACAACGACGACATGGCGCTGGCCGCCTACAACGTGATGAAGCAGGCGAACCGCACCAACATCCTGATCGGCGGGGTGGACGCCATGCCGCCCGCTCTCGATGCGGTGCTGGACGGGCGCATGCACGCCACGGTCCGCAACCCCTCCTGCCGTATCCATGGCGGCGCGGTGCTGGCCGGTGTGGCGGCGGTGGTGAACGGCGAGAAGACCGGCGAAGGCGGCATCCCCAAGCATGTCATCACCGACGGCCCAGTCGTCACCAAGGACAACGCGCCCGGCATGATGTGGATGGAAGGGCATTATCTGATCTGAACCCGGCGTCCAGGCATAACCGGGACGTTTCGCGTTGCAGTCCTCGCCAGCCTTGCTCGAGCTTGCCGGCGTCTCCAAGACGTTCGGGGGCGTGGAAGCCTTGAGCAGAGTGGATTTCACCTTGCGCAGCGGCGAGATCCACGGGCTGGTGGGCGAGAATGGCGCCGGCAAGAGCACCCTGATGAAGATCATTGCCGGCGTGCATGCCGAGTACTGCGGCGTCATGCGCCTCAATGGCGCCGAGGTCCGCTTCCGCTCGGCACGCGAGGCGCGCGATGCGGGGGTCGGCATGGTGCATCAGGAACTGAGCATCATGCGCGACCTCAGCGTGGCCGAGAACGTCTTCCTCGGCAGTCAGCCCACGAGCCGCCTCGGCCTGGTGGACTGGCGGCGCATGGCGCGCGAGGCCGGCGAGCATCTCCGGGGCCTCGGCATCGCGGTCGACCCGCGGGCGCCCATGGCCTCGCTTCCCATCGGGATGCAGCAGCTGGTCGAGCTGAGCCGGGTCCTGTTTTCGGGCGCGCGCATCATCATCCTGGACGAGCCGACCTCGGCCCTCTCCGCGCCGGAAGTGGAGCGCCTGTTCGCGGTGCTGCGCCGGCTGCGCGAAAGCGGCAAGAGCATCGTCTTCATCTCGCATTTCCTCGACGACGTGCTGAAGATCGCCGACACGGTCACGGTCTTGCGCAACGGCGAGAAGATCGCCACGGCCGCGACGGGCGGGATCGACAAGCGCTGGATCATCGAGCGCATGATCGGCGCCGGGCACGAGCAGCTGGAGGAGAGCTATACCGCCGAGATCGCGCTCGCGGCGGCCTCGAGCGCACCCATCGTGCTGGAGACGACGGATCTCGCCTATGGCCGGGCCTATCGCCACGTCGGGCTTCGATTGCGGGCCGGCGAGGTGCTGGGCATCTACGGTTTCATGGGCTGCGGCCAGATCGAGCTGGCGCGCACCCTCTTCGGCAAGATCAGGCCCGAGCACGGCGCCGTCAAAGTCGACGGCCGGCCGCGGCGTTTCCGCAGCACGGCTTCCGCCAGGAAGGCCGGCATCGCCTATGTGCCGGAGAGCCGGCGCAGCATGCTGTTCGCCCTGGAGCCGATCTACAAGAACATCTCGATCAGCGTGCTGGACCGGCTCTCGCGCCTGCTGCTGAAGCCGGCGCAGGAACGAAAGATCGCCCGCGGCCACATCGAGCGCTTGCGCATCCGCCCGCCCTCGGCCGAGCGGCGGCTGGGCACGCTCTCGGGCGGCAACCAGCAGAAGGTGGGCCTCGCCAAATGGCTGACCTATGCGCCGCGCGTGCTGGTGCTGAGCGAGCCCACCCGCGGCATGGACGTGGGCGCCAAGGACGACGTGGTCAAGATCGTCCGGGGCCTGCGCGCGCAGGGCATCGCGGTTCTCGTCGTCTCGACCGAGCCCGAGACGGTGCTGGCACTCGCGGACCGCATCCTGGTGATGAAGAAGGGCGAGATCGTGCGCGAATTCGCCGGCGAGGCGGTCAGCAAGGACCGCCTGCTGGCGGCGGCCTGAAGGGGCTGGCGGCATGTCGCGGGAGGCCGTCGAGACAGCGCCTGGCGAGAGAACCGGGCGCATGCGCGGGTGGCTCCGCGGTCAGCTGCGCAACATCGCGCCCTTCATCACCCTGTTGTTTTTGGTCGTCTTCTTCAGCCTGGCGAGCCCCTCCTTCGCCACCTTGGGAAATCTCAGCAATATCCTGACCCAGATTTCCATCACCGGGATCATGGCGACGGGCCTCACCTTCGTCATCCTCTGCGCCGAGATCGATCTCAGCGTCGCCAGCGTCGCCAACGCCACGGGCATCATCGTCGCCTTCTTCACCGTCCAGGATGCCAGCGTGAACATTGCCAACATCCCGCTTCCGGGGGGACCGGCGATCCTGCTGGCGCTGGCGAGCTGTCTGGTGCTGGGGGTGGTGACCGCCTTCGGCATCACCCGGATCGGCATCCCCTCCTTCATCATGACGCTGGCCATGCTGCAGATCGGCGCCGGGATCTGCGCCATGCTGGTGCGCGGCCAGATCGCCTATGCCGTTCCCTCGATCATCGCCACCCTGGGCAGCCGGTCCCTCGGGCCGGTGCCCTGGCTCGTCATAGTGGCGGCAGTCATCCTCGGCCTCGGCCACATCGTGCTGACCTATACGCGCTTCGGGCGCTACGTCTACATGACCGGCGGCAATCGCGAGGCGGCCGAATATTCTGGCGTCAACGTGCGCCTGATCGTGGCCGCGGTCATGGTCATCTCGGCCGTCTGCTCGGGCGTCGCCGGCATGCTGGGCGTCGCCCATTTCGGCAGCGCCCAGGAGGAGGAGTTCGATACCTATCTGCTCGATTCCATCTCCGCCGTGGTGGTCGGCGGCACCAGCCTATTCGGCGGCCAGGGCGGCATCCCGAACACGGTCGTCGGCCTGTTCGTGCTGGGCGTGCTCAACAACGGCCTCGATCACATCAACATCGACAGCTTCCTCAAGATCCTGATCCGCGGCTTGATCCTGCTGGCCGCCCTCATCGTCAACGTCTACGCCCAGCGCCTGCGCGCAGAGGGCCCGAAGGGATAGCGGCCGGCTCGACCCGCCGCGTCCTTGTTATGGCGCTTCGGTTCTCAAGCGGGAGAGGGTTCCGTCGGAGTGAACCCGGTAGCGATGACCGCGCCAATTCACCGCGGTGACGAAGAAACTGGCGACGAACACCAGGAAGGACATCAAGTCGCGCAAGGGGCCGAGACGCCAGCGCGATGCCTCGGCGCCGATGGCCAGGTCGACCTGACGCTGCAGCGCCAACCGACAGAGCAGGACCCCGGCGACGATCGGGGCCGCAGCGGCATCGAAGTCCCCGACCAGCAGTGCCATCAGCGCGAACGGCAGGGGATGGGCGACGAGGGAGCCGAAAAACCCGGTGGGGTTGACAGCGCGGATGGTTCTTGCCCAGCGCAGCTCCTGCTGCAGAAGCTCGACGGCATTTCCTGTCGGACAAGTGTGGGCGACGACCAGGGAGGGGATGGCCACCTTGCCGCCCATGCGGCGGACCGCTTCGCCCATGGCATGGTCGTCGGCAAGTTGGTCGGCGAAGGCCTGGAACCCGCCGATTCTCTCCAGCATCTCGCGCCGTATGGCGATCGTCGAGCCGAAGCAGGGCCTGGCCAAACCAAGGCATAGCCCGACCAGCACGCTCGGCAGGAAATGATAGTCGATGGCCATGGCGGCGAGGCGCGCCCGAAGCCCCGGCTCCGGCGCCCCATGATAGAGGCAGGTAACCAGGCCGACGCCGGGCTCTTCGAGAGCGCCGACCACGCGCGCGAGATAGTCGGGCGACACCCGCATATCGCTATCGGCAATGACAAGGACGTCATGGCGGACATGCTGCGACAGATTGATCAGGTTGGCGATCTTGCGATTGGCGCCGTGGACGCGAGGATCGACCACAAGATCGAGGTCGGCATCCGCGAACTCGCCGATCAGGCGACGGACCACGGCCACCGCCGGGTCGGCCGGATCCTGGACGCCGAAGACGATCTGCACCGGCCCGGCATAGTCCTGCCGGCAGAATGATGACAGGTTCTCGTAGAGGAAGGGTTCGGCCCCATGCAGGGGCTTCAGGATGGTGACAGCGGGGGAGAGGAGCGTCTTCGGAGATGCCCCTCTGGCAAATCGGCGCACCAAGAGCGTGGCCGCAAGGGCATAAACGCTCCCTGCGGCGGCGATCGCCGCGAACAGCCAGAACATCACGAATTCCAAGAGGCCAAGGCTGTGTTCCATCGCCAATGCCCCTGCGTCAACAGTTCGGCCGCCCAAGGCCGGCCGCGGTCAAAACGCACCGCGTGCCGAGGTCGCGGGCATGCCAATGAGAGAACGGCGTCCTTCGCCGCCGGACTCTTCGGCGCTTCCTTCGCTTTCGATGGCGAAGCATTCGATATAGTCGCGGAACCGCCTGGCTTCCGTCCGCGAATCCAGCCCGAATTCCTCGGGCCGATACTGGACTTTGCCATAGGCGCCGTTATGCCGGTCGGCGACAAAGCGGCTGAATCCGCTGTCCGCCCCCTCGCTCATGGGAAGAGCGAAATGCTCGTACAACGCCCGGGCGGTGGCGATCGGATCCGCCGTCAGCTGCCGATACCGGATGTTCAGGATCGCGCTCGTCCCGCTTTGCGGACGAGCGGCGGCCTCGACCATGATGGCCGCGGCCCGCGACCAGTCGTCCCTCACCTGCCGGCCGATCAGGAACCGATCGATATGCCGCGTGAAGGGCCGGCGCACGACCTCGGTCATTTTGGCCACGGACTGCAGCACTTTGACGGGATCGCGATGCATGAAGACGAAACCCGCATCGGGGTAGACGGCCCGGATCGACGGCAGGGAAAACGTGTGTTCCGGGCATTTCAGGATCCAGCGCCCGGGGCCTCTGCGGTATTGCAGATGCTGCAGGAAGCGCTTGTGGAATTGATAGCCCGGCAGGTCCCCCGCCGCTTCCAGCCAGCGGGGATACTCCGCCAGCTGATGGGTCGTATCGAACCGATGGCTTCGAAAGACATGCGCCGTGATTTCGCTGCATTCCTGGGCGGAACGCGCGGTGAGCCGGTGGATGGAGGGGAACTCCGGCGCCATTCGGGCGAACTTGCCGATTTGGCGGTCGACCAGGCCCACGCGGCGGCCGACCTCGCCCGGTCTTTCGCCCGGCAAAGGACAGGGATGGATCGTCTGCCAACAGAAAGGAATGAACACGCTGGGGTCCTGGGCGACGAGATTGTGCAGGAAGGTGCTGCCGCTGCGCGGCATCCCGGCGATGAATATGGGCCTGTCGATGGCCTGGTCGAGGATCTCGGGGTGGCGCTTCTCCTCTTCGCGGAGCCGCAACAGATTGGTGAGGAAGCGCACCACGTCCCAGCGCGCGGCCAACCGGCCGACGAGCCCCAGGTCCGCCGACCGCTCGTAGTCCTGCAACAGGACTTCCAGCGGCTCTTCGAAGGAGCTGTCGCCGAAATCGGACAATCCGGTCCGCCGCTGAGCGAGCCGCGCCAAATCCCCGCCCCTGAGGGGGCCCTCGAACAAGCCCAACGCGCGGATCACCCGATCAGCCACCCCCAGCAGGCGCATCTCGAGCGGCAGCGACATCCCTTCCGTCAATGGTCGATCCCCAAGCGAGCCGTCGAAACGCCCATTTCCTGGCCACTATAGGGCGGCGGCCGAGGATCGCAAAGTCCACGGAATCCGCCACGGTCTCCCAACCCGTTGCGCATGTTTGCGCGCCCGGCTCTAATGCGGGGGTCTGCCGGTTCACCGCCATGGATCCATGACCCAAGCCCTCCCCGTCGATCCCGTGCCATCGGATGCCAAGCTGCCCCAGCGCGCCGGCGTGGTCGTCATCGGCGGCGGGATCGCGGGCAGCAGCGCCGCGCTCGCTCTGGCCGAGAGCGGCGTGCCTGTCGTGCTGTGCGAGAAGGGCCGGATCGGCGCCGAGCAGTCGAGCCGCAATTGGGGCTGGTGCCGCAAGATGGGCCGCGACCCGCGGGAGCTCCCTTTGATGCTGGAGAGCCTTCGCCTCTGGCGGGGGATGAACGAGCGGGTGGGAGGCGAAACCGGCTTCCGGCAGCACGGCGTCCTCTATCTGATCGGCGATGAGAAAGGGCTCGCCAAGCGCCAGGCTTGGCTGAAGAGCGCCGAACCCTTCCAGATCGACACGCGGCTGTTGAGCGGAGCGGAAGCCGAAGCCCTGGCGCCCGGCGGCACGCGCCGGTGGCTGAGCGGCCTGCATACGCCCAGCGACGGGAGCGCCGAGCCCCAGAAGGCGGCCCCGGCGATCGCGGCGGCTGCCCGCAAGCGCGGCGCCGTGATCATGACCGACTGCGCGGTCAGAGGGATCGAAACCTCGGCGGGCCGCGTCTCGGCCGCGGTCACCGAAAAGGGCCGGGTCGCCTGCGATGCGGTGCTGCTGGCGGGCGGGGCCTGGTCGGGTCTGTTCTGCCGCAGCCTCGACATCCGCCTGCCGCAGCTGAAGGTTCGCGCTTCAGTGATGCGCACGGCCCCCATCGACGCCGGGCCGGGGAACGCCGCCTCCGGCCCCGGTTTCGGATTCCGCAAGCGCTTGGACGGCGGCTATACGGTCGCCAACAGCGGCACCAATCTGCATGACATCGTGCCGGACAGTTTCCGGTTCTTCTTCGACTTCATGCCGGCTTTGCGCCTGGAACACAGCCGGCTTGCCCTTGGTTTCGGCGAGCGCTTCTTCGCCGAATGGAACCTGGCCAAGCCCTGGGCGCTCGACCGCGTCTCGCCCTTCGAGCGGGTCAGGGTACTGGATCCCGCACCGGTCGAGACCCAGCTCGCGGCGGCGCGGGCCACCGTCGCCGGCATCTGGCCGGCCTTCAAGGACATGAAAGTGGCGGGAAGCTGGGCTGGCTATATCGACGCCACCCCCGACATGCTGCCGGTCATCTCTCCTGTGGAGCGCCTGCCGGGCCTGTTCCTCGCCACGGGATTCTCCGGCCACGGCTTCGGCATCGGCCCGGGTGCCGGCAAGCTCGCGGCTGACCTGGTCATGGCCCGGGCACCCATTGTCGATCCCGCGCCCTTCCGCTTCTCTCGCTTTTCGGATGGGACGAAGATCCAACCGGTGGCCGGCATTTAGGGCTCGGC
>DATNJA010000192.1:0-11840 GCA_035604155.1 Candidatus Udaeobacter sp.
CTTATGGTTCCTGCATTTCATCGCCTATTCCATCCGCCATACCGACGCGGCGTTTTCCTCTCAGCCCGAGCGCCTTTCCCTGGTGACGGCAGTGCCGCGCTACTCGCTCAAGGAGCGCCTGGCCATCGCATTGGAGCTCGCCATCATCCTTGCCCTGCAAGTCGCGGTCTGGTTCCTCGTCGCCCACGCATCCGCCCACCCCCTGCTGGCCTACCTGTTCGCCGTCCCCCTGCCGGTCGTGATCATGTCGGCCTTCGTCTCGTTCTATTTCTTCACCAATCACGGGCTGAAGCCAGTCAGCGACGACGCCGACGTGCTGGCCGGCTCGACCTCCATCGCCGTTCCCCGGCTGTTCAATTGGCTGCATTCCAACTTCTCGTACCATGTGGAGCATCATCTGTTTCCGGCCATGAGTTCCGACTATTACCCGCTGGTCGGCGACCTGCTCCGCCGGCATTTCGGCCAGCACTACCACCGGATGACGGCGGGCGATGCCTGGGCCGCTCTCATCCGCTCGGACGTGGCGGCGAGGCGTGGGGATTCCCACGGATATGAGGCGCAACCGGCGCCGGCGGTCCCGCCGACCGGCGGCTAAAGCGTCGCGCCCAGATGCCAGGGCGCGAACTCGTCCTCGCCGTAGCCTAGCAGCTCGCTTTTGCTGCGCCGGCCTGATGCCGTCTCCAGAATGAGCCTGAAGATCTGCTCGCCCATCTCCTCGACCGTCGTGCTGCCGTCGAGGATCGTTCCGCAATTGACGTCCATGTCCTCGGCCATGCGGTTGTACATGGGCGTGTTGGTCGCGAGCTTCAGGCTCGGCGCCGGCTTGCAGCCGAAGCAGGAGCCGCGTCCGGTGGTGAAGCAGATCATGTTCGCCCCGCCCGCCACCTGGCCGGTCACGGACACCGGGTCGTTTCCGGGCGTATCCATGAAGACGAAGCCGCTTTTCGTGACCGCCTCGCCATAGCCGTAGACATCCATCAGGTCGCTGCGTCCGCCCTTGGCTGCGGCACCCAGCGACTTCTCGAGGATCGTGGTAAGCCCGCCGGCCTTGTTCCCCGGAGACGGGTTGTTGTCGAGGGACTCCCCGTTCTTGGCCGCGTAGTCTTCCCACCAGCGGAGCAGGTCGAGCAGCTTGCGGCCGACCTCCTCACTGGCGGCCCGACTGAGGAGCATATGCTCGGCGCCGTAGATCTCCGGCGTTTCGCTGAGGATCGCCGTGCCTCCATTGCGCACCAGGAGATCCGAGGCCACGCCGAGGGCCGGATTGGCGGTTATGGCCGAGAACCCGTCGGAGCCGCCGCACTGTAAGCCCAGGATCAGATGGCGCGCCGGCAAGGTCTCGCGCTTCACCCGATTGGCGATGGGCAGCAATTCCCGGATTCGCGCGATGCCGGCCTCGACCGTCCTACGCGTTCCGCCGGCGTCCTGGATGATCAGGCTATGAATGCGCTGGCCGGTCTCCAGCCCCTCCTCAGCGATGAGCTCCGGCAATTGATTCGACTCGCAGCCGAGCCCGACGATCAACACGGCGGCGAAGTTCGGGTGCCGCGCATAGCCGGCGATGGTCCGGCGCAGGAGATAGTGGCCCTCGGTCCGATCGCCGCCGGCGCAGCCGCTCTTGTGGGTGAGGGCCACGACGCCGTCGATGTTGGGATATGCCGCCAACTCGCCGGAATTCCGGAAATGCTCGGAGATGACCCGCGCCACCGTCGCCGAGCAGTTTACCGTGGTGAGGACGCCGATGTAGTTGCGGGTCGCGACCGCGCCATCCTGCCGGCGGATCCCCTGGAAGGTCGCCGCCTGCGCCTCGGGCAACACCGGGAAATTGCTTCGGCTGATGCCGATGGAGTGGTCCGCGGCACTGGGTCGAAACTCCAGATTGTGGACGTGGACATGCTGGCCGGGCCGGATATCCCTGGTCGCCATGCCGATGATCTGGCCCAGCTTGCGCACCGGCTCTCCTGCCTTGATCGGCTGGACCGCCATCTTGTGGCCGCGCATGATCGGCTCCTGAACGGCGAGCGCACTCAGCCCGACGGCTTCCCCCGGAGCGAGGTCGCGGGTCGCGATGACCAAGGGATCGGAGGGATTGAGATGCAGAACCGGCGGCCGATTGCTCATGTCATCCATCTGGGACTCCCGTTCATGGCGCTATGGCGATCGCCGCGGCATGCCCGGCGCTTGCGTATTTCCGAGCAAGGCGGGGTCGAGGCGCCGAGGCGATGCCTCCCGACCCCGCCTGGTTCCATTCACCTCCCGGTACGGACTCGCCCCGGCCGGCAGGAATGCTCTCCGGCGATCACTGGGCCGCAGCTCTGCTGGGCTCGAGCAGCGGCGCCATCGCCTCGCGCAGCAAAGCCATGTCGCCCTCGCCCAGCGGTTGAAGCGGCTTTCGGCACTGGCCGATCTTTCTCCCGGCAAGGTTCGTCGCCGCCTTGATCGACGGATTGTAGTCATGGGTCCAGAAAAACAGCTGCGAGGGAAGCATCCTCTTCCACAGCTCGGCCGCCTCGGACAGCTTTCCCGCCGCGACCAGCTTGTAGAGGGCGACCGCTTCCCGCGGCATCGCATTGACAGCCCCCCAGATGCAGCCGATGCAGCCGGCGACCATGGCGGGATAGGCAATCGGGTCGCCCCCGTTGAAGACTTTGCCGCCTGTCGCCACCAGTTGCTGGATGCGCACGAGGCTGGACGTGCTGTCCTTGATGTACTGGATGTTCTCGATCTTCATCAGCTTGCTGAAGATCTCGGGCGTGATGTCGATGTTCGTGTTCTGCGGAATGTTGTAGACGACGACGGGCAGCTTCATCGCCTTGGCGACGGCTTCGTAGTGCCAGCAGACGCCATCCATGGTCGGGCCCTCGAAATAGGGCGGCAGCACCAGGATCGCGTCCGCGCCCATGTCGGCGGCGGCCTTCGCGTTCGCGACCGCATCGGCGGTATTGATGGCGGAGGTCTGCACGAAGACGTCGGCCCGGCCGGCAACATGCTTGCAGGTCACTTCCGACACGCGCCGGCGCTCCTGCTCGCGCAGGTAGGCGAACTCTCCGGTGCCGCCGCAGGCCAGGATGATGTTGACGCCGCTCTCGATCATCCAATCGATATGCTCTTTCAATGCACCCTCGTCGACGGCCTCGCCGCCTTGCACGAAGGGCGTGCAGATCGGCACGCACATGCCTGTGAAATTCTTCATCGTTTCCTCCTGTCTCTCTGCAGTTTCGAAATGCCGACGCGAAGATCGCCAAAGGACCGCCGGACAACCGTCGCGTCCGCGGCGGGGTCGGAGAAGGGTCTCGTTACTCCGAATCCGATCATGAGAAATTCACGTAGATCGTCTTCTTCCGGAGATAGCCCTCGAGGCCGTATTTGCCGTCTTCGCCGCCCAGGCCGCTATGCCGGTAACCGGAGTGATAGGCGTGAACGGCGTCGCCGCCGGCGCGGTTGACGTAGATTTCCCCGAACTTCAGTTCGCGCACGAGGCGCATGAGACGGCGCAGATCCTTCGTGAAGACATAGGCCGACAGCCCATAGGCCGAATCATTGGCGAGCGCCAGCCCCTCGTCGAAGTCGGTCACGGTCATGGCCGGGATCACCGGCCCGAAGACCTCGCGCTGCATGATCTCCATATCGTTGCGCACATTGGTGAGCACCGTCGGCTCGAACCAATGGCCCTTGTCGAAGCCCGGCCCGCTCGGGCGCTTGCCGCCGGTCGCGATCCTAGCGCCCGCCTTGACGGCGCCGGCCACCAGCGCCTCGACCTTTTCCACTTCGGCGCCGCTGAACTTCGGACCGACGTCGACGAGCTCCAGCGGATTGCCCAGCTTGAGTCGCTTCACCGATTCGATGAAGCGCTCCATGAACTGGTCGGCGATCCTTTCGTGAAGGTACATGCGCTCGTTGCAGATGCAGATCTGGCCGCAGTTCTCGAAGCGCGAGGCGACGGCCGCCTTGACCGCCGCGCCGATGTCCGCGTCCTCGGCCACCACCAGCGGCGCCTTGCCGCCCAGCTCGAGGCGCAGCACCTTCAGGTCGTCCGCGCCCGCCCGATAGATTTCCCTGCCGGCGCGCACGCTGCCGGTCACGCTGACGAGCTGGGTGATGGGATGGCGCACGAGCGCCTCGCCGACGATCTTGCCGGTGCCCGACACGACATTGACGACGCCGGGCGGGAAGTCCGCCTGCTGGGCCAGCTGGGCGATCTCCAGAGCCGAGACCGGCGTGCCCTCGTGGGACTTGAGAACGATCGTGTTGCCGGCGATGAGCGCCGGGCCCATCTTGCGGGCGGTGAGCGCGGCCGGATAGTTCCACGCAGTCAGGCCGACCGCGACGCCATAGGCGCAGCGCTGAATCCAGATCTGCTCGTCGGCATTGTCGGAGGGCAGGATGTCGCCCGCCATGCGCCGCGCCTCTTCGGCCGCGTAGGTGAGGTAGAGCGCCGTGCCGTCGATCTCGCCCCGGGCCTCGGTGAGCGGCTTGCCCTGCTCCGCCACCACCAGGCGCGCCAGCCGCTCGCGATTCTCCAGGATCGATTGGGCCAGGCGACGCAGCAGGACGCCGCGCTCCACCGGCGGCAGCGCTTCCCAGGCCGGCTGCGCCGCCTTGGCCGCTTCGAGCGCGCGCTCGGCGTCGTCCACCGTGCCGTTGGGCACCTGGGCGATGATCTCCTCGGTCGCCGGGTTTTCGACCTCGATGAATTCCTTGCCCGTCGAGGCGACCCATTGGCCGTTGATGAAATGCCTGTAGCGATCGACGCCGCCGAATTTCTCTTTCATGGATGGCATGGGCCGGCTTTCCGTCTTTGCGAAGGGGCTCGTCAAGAGCCCGGGATGTAGCCGAGTTGCTCGGGCAGCCATAGCACGATCTGAGGCACGACCAACATGGCGAGGAGAGCGAGGATGAGCGCGACGATGAAGGGCCATACGTAGCCGTACATCTCGGTCAACCGGATGCCGGTGACGCCGGTCACCACGAACAGCAGCTCGCTGTAGGGCGGCGTCAGCATGCCGATCATCAGGTTGACGATGGTGGTGACGCCGAAATGCACCGAATCGATGCCGAGCGCGCGGATCGTCGGCATGGCGATCGGCACGATCACCAGGAGCATGAGCAGCGTATCGAGGAAACAGCCGAGGATCAGGAACATGAGGTTGATGATCAGCAGGAAGCCGAGTTTCGAGACATGCAGGGACTGGACCCATGCCCCGATCTCGTTGGGGATCTGCTCCGCCGCCACCACATAGTTGATCAGCAAGGCGCCGGCCACGACGAGGGCGACGATCGCGGTCGAGCGGGCGGCATTGACGAAAATATGCACGACCCCGCCGAAGGACAGCGCCCGATAGAGCCCACAGGCCAGCAGCAGGGCGTAGGCGGCGGCCACCGCGGCCGCCTCGGTCGGCGTGACGACGCCGGAATAGATCCCGCCCAGCAGAATCACCGGCAGCATCACCGCCGGAAACGAATCCCGCATGATGCCCGGCACTTCGCGGAGCCGAACCGGCGGCTCGACCGGCAAATTCTGCCGCCGCGCGACCATCGCGATGACGATCATGAGCGAGATGCCCATGAGCGTGCCGGGCAGGAAGCCGCCGAGGAACAGGTACCCGACCGAGGTATTGGCCACCATGGCGTAGAGGACCATGGGAATCGAGGGCGGGATGATCGGGCCGATGGTGGCGGCTGACGCGGCCAGCGCGCCGGCGAAACCGGGCGTGTAGCGCCCGTCCTTGCGCATCATCTCGATCATCAGCTTGCCGGGACCGGCGGCATCCGCGATCGCGCTGCCGCTCATGCCCGAGAAGATCATGCTGGCGACGACGGTGACATGGGCGAGGCCGCCGCGAATCCGCCCCACGATCAGGCTGGCGAACTTTATCAGCCGCTCGCTGACGGTTCCGGCGTTCATGATCTCGGCCGCGACGATGAACAGCGGCACGGCGAGCAGGACGAAGCTGCGGAAGAGGCCGTTCAGCGACTGCGAGGCGACCAGACCCAGATCCTGGCCCTTCAAAAGCAGGTACACGAACGCAGACGCCAGCATGGCGAAGCCGATCGGCATCCCCACGGCGCCCCAGACGAAGAAGCTGATCAGCATGATCGCGGCAGCAAGGCTCATGTCAGGCCGTTTCGTTCAGATTTGCTGCGTCCAGTCCTGGCCCAACAGTCGGCGCAGCCGAACGGCGGCGCCGACGATGGCGCCGACCATGAAGATCACGAAGCAGGAATAGATGATGTCCATCCTGATGTGCAGGATGAGCGTGTGGTAGTGGGCGGAGAACAGAACGTAGCCGATCGTCGTCGGCAGGCAGACGGCGAAGATCGCCAGGATGCTGGCCGTGCTGAAGATCGCGAAACGGCGCTTCCAGTGCTGGCCGACGGAACCGTAGAGCATGTCGAAGGTGATGTGCTGGCGGGGCGTCAGGATCGTGGAACTGGCGAGAAAGACGATCCAGATATAGGTAATCGAGCAGATCTCGATGGTCCAGGACACGGGGTCGCCGAAGACATAGCGCGAGACGACCTGGATGATGAAGGCACCGAACATGGCCGCGAACAGCAAAGCCGCGACCAGTTCGGTGCCCCGCTTCAGCCTGGCGAGAAACGACGCCATGGCTCTCCCCTCGTGCCTCTCGCGCGATCCTTGAGCGCCGGACTCGCCGGTGCCTTACGTGCCGGCGGCGTTGATGCGGTCCAGCATGCCGGCGGGCCAGGTCGCCGCATATTTCGAGGCGAGGAACGCCTTCAGCACATGATCGCGGAAAGCGGCGACGTCGGGGGTCGTCACCTGGTTGCCCTTGCTCTCGAAGAAGCCCTTGGCGTCGGCTTCGGTCTGCAGAACGCCGGCGTCGTTGAAGGCCTTGGCCTTGGCTTCCGCGTCCTCGATGGCCTTCTTCTCGTCGTCGGAAAGCCCGTTCCAGAAGCCGTTGGCCATGGCGAAGAAGGTGTTGGAGACCATGTGCCCGGTCAGCACCACCTGCTTCGAGACCTCATAGAACTTGCCGGCCTCGGCGTCGGGGAGCGGATTTTCCAGGCCGTCCACCGTGCCGGTCTGCATGGCGAGATAGACTTCCTCGAAGGCCAGCGGCGTCGCGTTGGCGCCGAGCGCATTGCCCAGGAACTGCCATGTCTCTGAGCCCGGCATGCGCAGCTTGATGCCCTTCATGTCGGCCGGCGTCTTGATGTCGTGCACTTGGCGCAGGATGACGTGCCGCGTGCCCAGGTATTGGCTGCGCACGATGTGCACGCCGATGACCGAGGACACCTTGGCGTCGTACTCCTTGCCGATATCGCCGTCGTAGACGGCGTCAAGATGCTTGGGATCGCGCATCAGGTAGCCGGTGGTGAAGATCGAATATTCGGGGATGAGATTGGAGACGTCCTGCGGCGAGATCATGCCGACTTCGAGGTTGCCCCGCTGCATCGCCTCGATCTCGGTACCCTGGCCGAACAGCGTTCCGTTGTAGAAGATCTGCACGTCGAACTGTCCGGGGCTGGAGGCGTCGAGCTGCTTCTTGAATTCCACCATCGCCTTGGACTGCCACTCGTCGGGCGAACCGGGCGTCGAGATGCGAATGACCTTGCCCGCGGCGCGCGCGGCCCGTGAAACGAACGGCATGGCCATGGCGGCTGCACCCGCGGCTAGTACAGTCCGGCGTGCCACCGGTGTCTGGTAAATGGACTTTCTCATCTGCTTCCTCCCTCTAGGGTCCTTGTTGGACCCGGTTGAACGGTTTCTTCTGCTTCCGTCGGATACTGACGTTCCTTCTGCCTCTTCCCCTTCGGCTACATGCCCTCGCCCTGCTCGATCTGCCGGAGCCGGTCGAAAAGCTTGCGCCCCTCCACCATGTTATGCGACTTGGCGAGCGCCTCCGCCTCGGCGGCCCGTCCGGCGAGTATCGCCTCGACCAGGGGGCGATGCTGATCGCCGATTTCCCGGGTATCGTTGATCAACGCGTTCGAGCTCGTCATGTAGCGGCGGACTTGCTGCTCGAGGATGCCGTACTGCTTGGAGAGACGGCCGTGGCCGGCAAGCGCCACGATCGTCTTGTGGAGCGCCAGGTCGGCCTCGACCGCCGGTCCGACCTTCCCCAGCTCAGCCGCGGCGACGAGACGCCCGAAGCTGGCGGTCAATTCGGCGACGCTTGCCGGGGATAGAGCCTCGGCGGCCAGAAACGAGGCCAAGCCTTCCAGGGAGGCGCGCAAGGTATACAGCTCCCAGGCGTCCTGGGCCTTGAGGTCCGGGACCGACCATTTGGTATAGGCGACCTGATCAACCAGGCCCTGGTGGGCGAGTTCCGAGAGCGCGGCGCGTACGGTCCCCCGGCTGACCTGGAGCTGCTGGGCGAGCCATGTCTCGACCAGACGATACCCGGGAGGGAACCGACCGCTCAGTATCTCTTGTCTCAGAACGTCGGCGGCGCGCCGGTCCAGAGACCGGCGATCGACCTTCGGGCTTGGCAGATGCTGCATCGATGCTGGCTCCTGTCCTCAAGTCCAATAGCGCAATCTAACCTCGATGGTCAAGGAATAATTGTTGACAATCTTGGACAAGCCTTTGTTAATGCTTGCAACCTTTGGATTCAGGGTCTCCATTATATGGCTGGCTCCCAGATTGCTACAGTGCCGCCGGCGGGTGCAACATCCGCCGAGGCAAAGGAACAGCCAGCGATGGACAAGCCGCTTCGCGGACTATGGACAGCCACCGTCACGCCCGTGGACGGAGCGTATCGATGTGACGTCGGCCGCCTTCAAGCCCACTGTCGCCGGCTGATCGAGCAAGGCTGCGACGGCGTAGCCCTGTTCGGCACGACCGGCGAAGGGCCGGCCTTCGCCGCCGCCGAGCGGATGAACGCCCTGGAAGCGCTGCTCGCCGGCGGCTTTCCGCCGGAGCGCCTGATCGTCTCGGCGAGTGCTGCGGCCCTGTCGGATTCGGTCGAGCTGGCGCGCCAGGCCACGAAGGCCGGGGTTGCCGGCGTGTTGCTGATGCCGCCGTTCTTCTTCCGCGATGGGATCGGCGACGAGGGCGTGTTCCGCTACTACGCGGCTCTCATCGACAAGATCGATGATCCGGCGCTCCGCGCCCTCCTCTACCACATCCCCGGCGCCTCCGGCCTGGCCGTGCGCACGCCGGTGATCCGCCGCCTCATGGAACGCTATCCTCGCAACATCGTCGGCATCAAGGACAGCGGCGGCGACTGGAGCTACACGGAGGAACTGCTGCGCCGGTTTTCATCCCTGGCCATTTTCACCGGCACCGAAATTCACATTCATCTTGCCCTGCAGCAGCATGGCGCCGGCACGATCTGCGGACTCGGCAACGTGATCGCGCCCCTGCTCCGCCGGCTCTTCAACGCGGCCAACATCACGGAGCGCAGGCGCTTCCTGCCGGCCATCCAGAGGGCCGACAGCATCATGTCGCGCGGTGCCTTCATCGCATGCCTCAAGGCCTGGATCGCCGCCGAGACCGGCGACCCCGCCTGGTCGCGCCCGCTCCCGCCCATGGCGCCGCTGCCGGCCGTCGATGCGGCGCGGCTGGCCGCGGATTTTGCCGCGTTCCTTCGCGAGACGAGCGACGCCTCCAGACCCTTGCGCGCCGCATGACCGCTGAGAGTCTGCCGCCACCCGGCCCGTGACGTCGTCTTGTCCTCGCCCGCCTCCTTCGCGGAATTGCTGGAGGGCCCGGATATGGGACTCTTCTGGGGAGTCCCGTTCCTCGGCCTCCTGATCACTATTGCCGTCGCTCAGACGGTCTGGCCAGCCAAGTGGGAGCGCCACTACGGCGCCCTCACCAGCCTGTGGATCATCGCCGCGGTCGTTCCCCTGATCGCCAGGTTCGGGACGAACGGCCTCATGGCTCTGGAGCACCTGCTTCTTCTCGAATATGCGCCATTCGCGGTCTCCATCCTGGCGCTCTACGTCATCGCCGGCGGAATCCACATTCGATCCCGCATGTCCGGCCATCCCGCCGAAAACGCGCTGCTTCTGGCGCTGGGCACGCTGACGAGCGGCGTGCTCGGCACGCCCGGCTCGACCCTCCTATTTCTTCCCGTATTGCTGAAGTCCAACAGGTGGCGACGCTACAAGGCGCATAGCGTTGTTTTCCTCATCTTCGTCGTATGCAACATCGGGGGCGCATTCTCGCCCATCGGTCCGCCGCTTCTGATCGGGTACCTAAAGGGCGTTCCTTTCCTTTGGACCGTGCGGATGATGTTCCTGCCGACAGGCTTCGTTTCGGCCGTCCTGATCGCTGCCTATGTCGCTCTCGATTCGATGCTGCTGTTTCGCCTTGAAGACCCCGCGGCGCGGGCGAGCCACAAGCAGCAGCACGACGTCATAAGGCTCGAAGGTGCGGCCAATCTGCTGCTTCTCTGCGGCGCGATAGGTCTGCAGATTTTCTGCGGCAGCTGGCACACGGATGCTGCGATTCCTCTGGGCAGCATGACGGTTCCCGCTCCCGACCTCCTGCGCCTCTTTGGACTGTCCGCGCTTGCCGCCGCCTCCCTGGCATTGACGCCCAAAGGCATCCGCGCCGCCAATGAGTTCAGCTGGCTGCCGATGAAGGAGGTCGTGGTGGTGTTCGCCGGCATCTTCGCGACCATTCTGCCGATCCTGGCCATTCTGGAGGCTGGCGTGAATGGCGCCTTGGGCGGACTCATCAGAATGGTGACCGGCACAGACGGCCAGCCCATCAACTGGGCGTATTTCACGGCCAGCGGACTCCTGTCGAGCTTTCTCGACAACGCGCCGACGTTCCTGGTGTTCTTCAATGCCGCCGGCGGCGATCCCGTCGCGCTTACCGGACCGAACGCCGTTACCCTGGTGGCGATCTCCGCCGGCGCGGCGTTCTGGGGTGGCCTCACCTATGTCGGAAACGCGCCGAACTTCATGGCGCGCACCATGTCCGAACAACGCGGCGTGCGGATGCCGACTTTCATCGCCTACCTGGCCTGGTCCGCAACGATCCTGCTTCCCACCTTCGCCCTGACGGCCTGGGTGTTTTTCGGATAGCCCCTGGACTCGCCGCCGGCTGAGGCGCGCCCACCAGCTCGATCTCGATCCCGCCGTGCCCTTCGTCTACAATTCCATCAGCCACACCATTCGGTTTCGGGGCGTGATCCGCGGGGGGACGAGCGAGCATCTCGGATGTCGTGGTCGGCGCCGGCTTGCAGCCGAAGCAAGAGCCGCGGCCGGTGATAAAGCAGATCATGTTCGCCCCGCCCGCCACCTGCCCGGTCATGCGCGGCTGGCGTTTTACATGGGAACCTGAGCATGAGAAATCGTGGCTGACCCGATCGACAAGTCGTAAGAACATCGTAAGGCTTCGAATCGGCGGAACTTGGCTTAAGTTGTCCAGCGCGTAATGAGGCGCTTAAAGATGCAACGCGTACCCCAGATTTTCCGCTCGGCGATGTACGCTCTGCGGGGCGGATTCCTAGTCCGCCCCCTCATCATAGCTCTGACCCTTGGAATCGCCGGGGCGGTGCTGTCATCCCTCGAAGAAACCGTGCCCGCAATCGGCCTCTGGGTTCCCGAGACTCTCTTTCCATCGCGCGAGGATCCGCAAGTGGCGCAGGCGATCCTCACCAGCATTGCGACGTCGATCATGACCGTGGTGTCAATCGTGTTCGCAATCATGCTGATGACGCTCACCCTGGCGTCCACGCAGTTCTCGCCAAGGATCCTGGTCGGTTTTGTGAGGGACCGCACAACGCAATGGACGCTCGGCGTATTCCTCGGCACCTTTTCGTACTGCATTGCCGCGCTGCCCGCGGCCAGATCGCTTCCGCATCCGTTCGCACCGGTCGTGACTACGACCGGTGCGATGGTGCTCGCGCTGGTTT
>DATNJA010000193.1:0-8500 GCA_035604155.1 Candidatus Udaeobacter sp.
CTTCCAGTTGGTGATTTTCGAAGTGTCGATGGCCTGGATCAGGCCTTCCTTCGCCGCCTGCTGGGTGAAGGAGCTGTTGACCAGCACCACGTCGTAGACGCCCGGATTGGTCCTGAGCTTGGTCAGCATCTCCGGCTCGGAATTGAAGTAGTCATGCACGACCTTGCACTTGTATCGGTCCTCGAAGATCTTGAGGGCCCAGGCTTCATCCGTGCCATAGCCCTGCCAGTTGAGAACGTGGAGGGTCGGGATGGCGGCCATCGCCGTCTGGGTAGGCTGGGCGGGGGCTTGCGCCGGCGCCTGGGACTGCTCCTGCTGTTCCTCCTTCTTGCCGCAGCCGAAGAGGGCGAGGGCAGCCGCAAGCCCCGCGCCCGCCAGGCCCCGGTTCACCTGGCGCCGGTTCACCGCGCAGGCCGAAACCGAGGTAAGCATTTCCTTCTTGTCCATTCGCCGTTCCTCCCCGAAGCCGTTGAATCTGCAGGACTCAGCAGTCGGGTCGAAGCTAACATCCCGGGCAGGAAGCCGCAACATAAGCAGGGGAGTGCGCAAGCGTGGCTCTGGCCAATGCGCCGACCTACGACGTCCAGCGGATACGCCGGGACTTCCCCATCCTGGCGCAGCAGATCCATGGCCGGCCGCTCGTCTATCTCGACAGCGCGGCCAGCGCCCAGAAGCCGCTCCCCGTCCTCGACGCCATGCGCCGCTTTCAGGAGCGCGACTACGCCAATGTCCATCGCGGCGTCTATGCCCTCAGCGAACGGGCGACGGAAGCCTATGAACAGGCCCGGGCGCGCCTGGCGCGATTCCTCAACGCGCGAAGCCCGGCCGAGATCGTTTTCACCGGCGGCGCGACGGCGGCGATCAATCTGGTGGCGGGAAGCTGGGCCGCATCCAACCTGAAGCGCGGAGACCGGATCGTGATCTCCGCCATCGAGCATCACTCCAACATCGTGCCCTGGCAGCTGCTCAGCGAGCGGATCGGGTTCTCGATCGATGTCGCAACGGTCGATGATGCCGGCGAGTTGGATCTCGCGGCCTTCTCCCGTCTGCTCGAGCGCCGGCCGCGCCTCGTCGCCGTCGCCCATGTCTCCAACGCGATCGGCAGCGTGCTTCCAGTCGCCGAGATCGCCCGCCTCGCCCATGCGGCCGGCGCCCTGGTGCTGATCGACGGCTGCCAGGCGGTGCCTCATCAGCCGGTCGACGTCAGGACCCTCGACTGCGACTTCTACGTTCTCGCAGGCCACAAGCTTTATGGCCCGACGGGGATCGGCGTGCTCTACGCGCGGGCCGAAATCCTGGCCGGGATGCCGCCCTGGCAGGGCGGCGGCGAGATGATCCGCAGCGTCAGCTTCGAGCGCACCGAATTCGCCGATCCCCCTGCCCGCTTCGAGGCCGGCACGCCCAACATCGTCGGCGCGATCGGTCTCGCGGCCGCCGCCGACTACCTGGACGCCATCGGCCTGCCGGCGATCTCGCGCCACGAACAGACCCTGCTGGCCCATGGCACGGCGCTGCTCAACGCGCTGCCGGGGCTTCGCGTCATCGGCAATGCAAACCACAAGGCCAGCATTCTTTCCTTCGTGCTCGAAGGGATTCACCCCCACGACGCGGCGACTCTTTTGGACCGGGAGGGCCTGGCGCTACGCGCCGGCCATCACTGCGCCCAGCCTGCCATGGAGCGTCTTGGGGTAGCGGGCACGCTGAGAGCTTCCCTTGGACTCTACAACACCGCGGACGAACTCGATCGCCTGGCCGAGGCGCTTCAGCGGGTGGGCCGGACCTTCGCCTGATCGGCCGCCGCGCTGTCAGGCTCGTCTTCATCGATCAGGATGCGCTCAGCCGCGCCGTCGAGATCCTCGAATTGACCGGACTTGAGCGCCCAAAGGAATGCTCCCAGGCCCAGCAAGCCCAGAAACAAGGCCGCCGGCACAAGATAGAGCAGCGCCGTCATGCGCCGAGCCGCTTCAGCCTGAGGGCGTTGAGCGTTACGAGCAGCGAAGAGGACGACATGGCGGCAGCGGCGATGAGCGGAGTGGCCAGGCCGGCGATGGCGATCGGCACCGCGCCAAGGTTGTAGATGACGGCGAGGGCGAAGTTCTGGCGCACCAGCCGCTCCGTGCCCCGGGCCACCGCGAGCGCGAAGGCGACGGGCGCAAGCAAGCGGCCCTGGAACAGGAAATCCGCCGCGGTCTGGCTGACGGCCGAAGCCGTGGCAGGCGACATGGAGACGAAGCCAGCCGCCAGGGCCGGCGCGTCGTTGAGACCGTCGCCCACCATCAGCACCTTGCGGCGCGCCGCCGCCATCGATTCGATGACGGCGACCTTGTCCGCCGGCAGGCAGCCGGCCCGCCAGTCTTCGATACCGAGCTCGCCGGCGATCCGAGCGGCCACGGCCTCGCGGTCGCCCGACAGCAGCGAAATGCGATAGCCGCGGCGCTTCAGCATGTCGATCGTGGCCCGGGCGTCGGCCCGCGGCCGGTCAGCGAATACGAAGCGCGTTGGCACGCTGCCCTGCTCGTGCAGCCAGATTTCCATCCGGTCGTCGCTCGCGGACCGATCCGCGATCCCGCAGAAGGCGCGACTGCCCAGGCTGAGGCGCCGGCCTTCGACGGTGCCGGAAAGGCCGGCACCGGGTGTCTCGACGACATCCGTCGCCTTCGGCCGCGGACCCTCGAAGGCGGCGGCCAAGGCCTGAGCCAAGGGATGGCGACTGGCCTCGGCAAGCGCTGCGGCCCGGCGCAGGCCTTCCGCCGGGATTGCCCCCCCGTCGACAAGGCGCGGCGTTCCTTCGGTAAGCGTGCCGGTCTTGTCGAACACGATGCTGTCCGCCTGGGCCAGGCGCTCCAGCGCATCGGCCGACTTCACCAGTATGCCGCGGCGGAGCAGAAGCCCGCTCGCCACGACCTGCACCACCGGCACCGCTAGCGCCAGCGCGCAGGGACACGTGATGATGAGCACCGCCACGGCGGCCATCAGGGCGCCGTGGAACCCGGCCGTGGAGAACAGCAGCCAACCTAGAAAGGTCGAGGCTGCGAGGATGTGGACGACCGGCGCGTAGAGCCGCGCGGCGCGGTCGGCGATGCGGACGTAGCGGGCGCGACCCTGCTCTGCCAGCGCCATCAGCCGGGCAATTCCGGCGAGGAAGGTATTCTCTCCGGCGGCCGTGACCCTGACTTCCAAGGGCGCGGACAAATTGAGCGCGCCTGCATGCACGCTTGCTCCTGGCGCCACGGCGACGGGCAGGCTCTCGCCGGTCAAAAGGCTGTTGTCAACGTCGGAGCTGCCGCTCGCGACCAGGCCGTCGGCAGCGATGCGGTCGCCCGCCGCCGCGGCCAGGATCATCCCGGGTAAGAGCTCGGCCACGGGCAGCGACCGGCGCCGCCCGTCCGGTTCGATCACCGTGGCGCCGACCGCGGTCAGCGCCAACAGATGCTCGGCCGCAGAGCGCGCCTTGGCGCGCGCCTGGCGATCCAGGTAGCGCCCGCACAGCAGGAAGAAGAGCAACGTTACCGAGGCGTCGAAATAGACGTGCAGCCCGCCATGCATGGTCTCCATGAGACTGGCGCTCGCAGCCAAAATCACGCCGAGCGAGATGGGCACATCCATGTTGAGGCTCCGCGCCTTCAGGGCCGCGACGGCGGAGCGGAAGAACGGCCGTCCGGCATAGGCGACAGCCGGCATGGCGATCAGGGCCGAGAGCCAGTGGAAGAGATCCCGGGTCGCCGCATCCATATCGCTGCCTCCCGACCAGACCGAGATGGAAAGCAGCATGACATTGCCGGCAGCAAAGCCCGCCACGGCGAGACAGCGCAGCAGTTCGCGGTCGGCCGCCTTCGTGCGTTCGTCCAGCAGAGCCGGATCGAAGGGCGCGACGGGATATCCAAGCCGGGTCACCGCCTCGACCAGGCGCATGGGTTCGACCTCGCCATCGCGCCAGGCGACGGCGACGCGCCGTCCGCTCAGATTGACCCGCGCCGCGGTTACCGCCGGAAAGGCGCGCAAGGCACCTTCGATCTTGCGAATGCAGTCGGCGCAATGAATGTTCTCGGCCATCAGGTCGAGCCGGCAGATTCCATCCGTCTCCCGGCGCACGAAGGCGGCCGGATCGACCGCCGGACCGGCGGTCAGCGTCGGCGTCTCGGCAAGCGCAAGCGCCGCCGCGCCGGGACCGCAGCAGGCGGGCGAAAGGGCGAGGCTGGTCACAGGCCGACCAGGATTCGCGTCTCGGCATGGAAACGCGGCTTCTGGCCGTCGCTCACCGTCACCCGCACGTCCCATTGCCCGGGCAGGGGCAATTGCAGGACGCCCGCATAGCTGCCCGGCGCGACCTCGCTCAACGCCAGGCTCCGGTCATGGCCCTCGCTCGTTGGGCGCAGGAACAGGGCGGCAAGCCGGAAGCCTGCGAGCGGCCGGCCTTGGGAGTCCGCCAGGCGCACGGTGAGGCGGCCGCTCGCGTCATAAGCGATGGCGGCTTTCCAGCCGAGCGCCGCCTCGGCCTTGCTCTCGGCCAAAACCCGATCGAAGCCAAGTCCGTCTTCATAGGCGCTGTCGCTGACGAGGCCGGTCCAGGTCGAGAGGGCATACCAAACCAAAAGACAGTTCACCGCCAGGACGACGATGAAGGAGCCGACCAGGATCGCCAGGAACTTTCGCCCGGTGAAAGGTCTCTCGGCCTGAACGCTCATTGGTCGGGTCCTCTGAACATGGTCTGGTAATGGACAGTTGTCTTGCTGCCGGCATCGGTCAAAACGAAGGCGAACGGGACCGAATCCGACGTCAGATCGGCGCGCGGCGCGCGGACATAGACGCGGAAGCTCCGCAGATCGTCGGGCCCGATCACGAGAACCGGGTCGGTCTGACCGACGATCGAAATCTCGGCGCCCGGCAAGCCTTCCACACTCAAGGCCAGATGGCGCTCGACCCGCTGCTTGTTCATCGCCTTCACGGTGAATCCATTGCGCAGAGATCCGTCGCTCAGCAGCACGAACAGCGGGCTGCGGTCATGGAGCACGCTGATGTCCGTGTCGGCGCGGGTCGCCAGCGCAAAGAGCATCGCCACGCCCAGCAGGCACCAGACGACCGTGTAGAGAATGGTCCGGGGCCTGAGGAAGCTGTACTTCAACGGCTCGCCGGCGGCACGGCGCCGGTCATTGCCAAGAGTGTCGTAGCCGATCAGGTCGGGCGCGCGACCGAGCTTCTTCATCACGCCGTTGCAGGCATCGATGCAAAGCGCGCAGGTGATGCATTCGAGCTGCTGGCCGTCCCGGACATCGATGCCCATGGGGCAGACGACCACGCAGGCATTGCAGTCGACGCAGTCGCCGAGCTTTTCCGTCGCCTCCTTCTGATGCCGGCCGCGAGGCTCGCCGCGCCAGCCGTGATAGGTGACGACGAGGGACTCCTCGTCCAGCATCGCCCCTTGGATGCGCGGCCAGGGGCACATGTAGGTGCAGACCTGCTCGCGCATGAAGCCGCCGAAGACGTAGGTGGTGAAGGTCAGAACCCCGATGGTCGAGTAGGCCACCACCGGCGCCTGGAAATGCACCAGATTGCGGACGAGCGTCGGCGCGTCGGCAAAATAGAAGACCCAGGCCCCGCCGGTGGCCATGGCGATCAAGATCCAGGCGGCGTGCTTCACAAACCGCTTGCGCAGCTTGTCGAAACTCCAGCGCGCCTGGTCGAGCTTGATCCGGGCATTGCGGTCGCCTTCGACCGCGCGCTCGACGACGAGGAAGAGATCGGTCCATACCGTCTGCGGGCAGGTGTAGCCGCACCACACCCGCCCGGCGACACTGGTGACCAGGAAAAGCCCCACGGCGGCCATGATCAGCAGGCCGGTGATGTAGTAGACTTCCTGCGGCCAGATCTCGATGAAGAAGAAGTAGAACTTGCGGGCCGGAAAATCGATCAACACTGCCTGGTCGGGCGCGCCCAGTCCGCGGTCCCAGCGCAGCCAAGGCGTGACGTAGTAGATCGTCAGGGTCACCGCCATGACGATCCATTTCAGGCGCCGGAAATAGCCCTGGACCCGCTTGGGGTGGATCTTCTCGCGCTTCTTGTAGAGCGAGCGCTCGCCCCGCTTGTTGACCGCGCGGACGTCAAAGCTGGCGACGTCAGGCGTAGTCATCATGTTCATTGGCCGCCGCCCAAGGAGTGGACATAGATGGCGAGCGCGTTGATCGTCGCCGGATCGAGCCTGGCGCCCCAATTGGGCATCACGCCCTTGCGGGCATAGGAGATGGTCTGGACGATCGTCTCCCGGTCGCCGCCATATAGCCAGAGCTTGCCATTGAGACGCGGGGCACCGAACTGCGTATTGCCCTGGCCCCGATCGCCGTGGCAGGCCGCACAATTGTCGGCGAAGATCTGCTTGCCGCGAGCGGCCGCCGCAGCGTCATGGGCACTGCCCGAAAGAGACAGCACGAATTCGGCGACGTCGCCGATTTTGTCCTGAGTCAGGATTCCATCGGCGAGAAAGCGCGGCATCTCCACGTCTCGGGCATCCGGATCGATGCCGTTGCGTATGCCATGGGTGATGGTGAACTGGATGTCGTCCAGCTTGCCGCCCCAAAGCCAATTGCCCGCGACCAGGTTCGGAAAGCCCTTGCGACCCGTGGCGTCGGCGCCATGGCAGGGCGAGCAATTGACCGCGAAAGCCGAACGGCCGGCGCCGAGCGCGAACTCCTCGAGGTCGGGCGTCTTCTCGATCACCGCCAGTGGAGTCTTGGCAACCTTGTCCTGCATGCCGGACATGGCTTGGCGGGCGTCGACCACGGCCTTCTCGACCGCGGCGCGGCTCGAGTAGCCCAGCAGCCCATGATAGTAACCGGTGATGCCGGGCCAGGAGGGCATCAGGATCCAGTACCCGATGGCCCACAGAATCGTGGCGTAGAACACCCAGACCCACCAGCGCGGCAGCGGCGTGTTGAGCTCGCGGATGCCGTCCCACTCGTGGCCGGTGGTGGCCGTGCCGCTCAATTCGTCGATGGGCTTGTGCTCGGCCATGATCAGTCCTCGTTCAGCGGGATGCGCGCGTCGCGCTCGAACCTGGCCTTGGACTTCGGGCGGAGCGTATAGAACAGCACGCCCGCAAAAAGCACGAGCATGTAGACGAGACCCCAGGTCTCGGCGATTTCAGACATGGTCTTGTAGTCCATGGATTCCTCCTGGCCGTGCCTAGCGGAGATTCTCGTCGGCCTTGTAGGTTGAGAAGTCGACCATCCGGCCGAGCACCTGGAGATAGGCGACGAGGGCGTCCATCTCCGTGATCGTCCCCGGGTTGCCGGCGTAGTCCCGGGCGATGGCGCCGGGATAGCGCTTGGTCAGAGCCGCCACGCCGGGATCATCGGGATTGTCCTGGGCCTTGAGGTCGGCCAGCGCCTGGCCGATCATCTCGTCGCTGTAGGGCACGCCGACCTCGCGGTTCGCCCTCAGGTCATTGACGATCTGGGAGGTATCGAGCCGCGCCGCGGCGAGGAAGGCGTAGCTCGGCATGATCGATTCCGGCACCAGGCTGCGCGGATCCTCCAGATGGGCGACCTGCCAGTCGTCGGAATAGCGGCCGCCGACCCGGGCAAGATCCGGACCGTTGCGCTTGGAGCCCCACTGGAAGGGATGGTCGTACATGCTTTCTGCCGCCAGGCTGTAATGGCCGTAGCGCTCCAGCTCATCGCGGAACGGCCGGATCATCTGGCTATGGCAGAGATAGCAGCCCTCGCGGACATAGATGTTCCGCCCGGCCAGCTCCAGCGGCGTGTAGGGGCGCACGCCGCCGACCTTCTCGATCGTGCTGCCGAGATAGAACGTGGGCGCGATCTCCACCAGGCCGCCGATGGCGACCACGATCAGGATGCCGATCAGGAGCATCATGGAGTTGCGCTCGATCTGTTCGTGCTTGATCACGGCAAAGCCTCCCTAGGCGCGGGCGACGGCTGCGACGGCCGCCGCGGGTAGGGTTTCTCGCGCAACATCGCCCCGCGCGGTGCGCCACAGGTTGTAGGCCATGATGATGGCGCCGCTCAGGTACAAAAGCCCGCCGAGCACGCGGATGATGTAGAAGGGATGCATGGCGGCGACGGTCTCGGCGAAGGAGTACGCGAGGAAACCATCCTTGTCGTACGCCCGCCACATCAGCCCCTGCATGATGCCGGCGACCCACATGGACGTGACGTAGAGCACGATGCCCAAGGTCGCGATCCAGAAATGCCAGTTCACCAGCTTCAGGGAGTAGAGCTGCTTGCGCCCGAACATCTGCGGCGCCAGACAATAGAGCGCGCCGAAACTGACGAAACCGACCCAGCCCAGGGTGCCAGAATGGACATGGGCAATGCCCCAGTCGGTGTAGTGGCTGAGCGCATTCACCGACTTGATGGACATCACTGGCCCTTCGAAGGTTGCCATGCCGTAGAAGGCAATGGAGATGATCAGCATGCGCAAGACGGGGTCGGTGCGCAGCTTGTCCCAGGCGCCCGAGAGGGTCATGAGGCCGTTGATCATGCCG
>DATNJA010000194.1:0-2276 GCA_035604155.1 Candidatus Udaeobacter sp.
GACAGCCTCAAAGGCAAGATCATCGGGGTCCAGACTTCGACCATTCACTACAACTTCGTGCAGAAATACTTCGGCAGCGCGGCAACCATCAAGACTTATGATACGCAGGACAACTGCAACGCCGATCTGGTGGCGGGACGCCTCGACCTGGTGATGGCGGATTCGATTGCGCTCGACGACTTCCTGAAGTCCGATCAGGGCAAGGACTTCGAGCTGAAGGCGACGGCGCCGAACGACCCGATCCTGGGCGAGGGCGTGGGCGGCGGCGTGCGCAAGGACGATCCGGATCTGCGCATGAAACTGAACGCAGCCATCGCAGCGGTCAGAGCGAACGGAACTTACGACGCCATTGCCAAGAAGTACTTCGACTTCAACATCTACGGCAGCTGAGACGCCGCGGGACGAAAGTGCCGCCGCCAGCACCCCTGCCCGACGGGCGTGGCAACCCAAGGGCAGGGCATCGGCGGCGGGCTCGGGCGCTCGAAGATGTGCTAAGCGCCGCTGGACGAACGTGAGATAGGACATGGGCCTTGGCGACTATCTCGGGCGGCTTGGCCGCGGCCGGAAGGGCTGCGGGGGCTGGGGCGATGCGCTCATCGTCCGCGTCTGGGCAAAGCGTGGCGGCGCCTGCCTCGCCTGCCACGGCGCACTGCCGGCCTGACCCATGTCTCTCGACTTCTTCCTCGGCGTCTTTCCCCAGCTGGTCGACGGGACCTGGATCACGATCCTGCTCGTGCTCGTGTCCGCCGCCATCGGCAATACGCTGGCGATCGGCGTGGCGCTGGCCCGGGTGTCGAAGAGCCCCTGGCTCTGGATGCCGAGCTACACCTTCATCTACCTCATCCGGGGCACGCCGCTCCTGGTGCAGATGTATTTTCTCTACTACGGCATGGGCGACGTGCTTGCCCATGAACCGGCGATCCGGCACAGCTTCATCTGGCCGCTCCTGCGCGACGGCTTCTGGTATGGCGTCGCGGCCTTGAGCCTGAGCACCGCGGGCTATACGGGCGAAGTGTTGCGCGGCGCGATCCAGGCCGTGCCTTTCGGCGAAATCGAAGCGGGGCGCGCTTTCGGCATGTCCCACTGGCTGATCCTCCGGAGAGTCGTGCTTCCCCGCGCGATCCAGATTTGCCTGCCGACGCTGGGCGGCGAAACGATCCTGCTGCTGAAATCGACCGCGTTGGTCTCCACGATCACGGTCGAAGACATGATGTGGAAGGCGAATTTCATTCGCGTCCAGACTTTCCGGGTCTACGAGCCCCTGCTCGCCGCCGCCCTGGTCTACATCGCCCTCACCTTCGTGCTGACCCGTGGATTCAGGATGCTGGAGCGACAGCTCAACCGGGACCGCCTGCAGCCGATCCCGGCGGAACTGCCCATGGTGGTGGACGCGCGCTAGCGCCTGATCGTCTCAAGCCAAATCGGCTTGAGACGTGAATCAGTCGCTACACCTGTGAATTAGAGCAAAATCCGATTAGGTTGATTCAACCTAATCGGATTTTGCTCTAACGCGACGCTCGCCTTGGCGCTGCCGACAAATTCCGCCTACCATCCCGGCCATGAATGAATACCGCCCGCCGTTGGACGACATCGGATTCTGCCTCGAGGAATTCGCCGATCTACCCGGATTGGCGGCGCTGCCGGGTTTCGGCGAGGTAACCGGCGACCTCGTGACGTCGATCCTTGCCGAAGGCGGCAAGCTTGCCGGCGAGCTGCTCTCGCCCTTGAACGCCGTCGGCGACCGGCAGGGCAGCCGGCTCGAAAATGGGGTCGTCCGCACGCCCGAAGGGTTCAAAGATGCCTATCGACGCTTCACGGCCGGCGGCTGGAACGGCCTCGCATTCGATCCCGCCCATGGCGGCCAAGGCTTGCCCTGGTCCCTGTCGGCGGCCCTGCAGGAGATGTGGAGCGGGGCCAACCTGGCCTTCTCTCTCTGCCCGCTGCTGACCCAAGCCGCGGTCGAGGCGATCGGCGTCCATGGGACGCCAATGCAAAGGGCCCTGTTCTTGCCCAAGCTTGTCAGCGGCGACTGGACGGGCACGATGAACTTGACCGAGCCGCAGGCCGGTTCGGACCTGGGACAGCTGCGCTGCCGCGCGGTTCGCTCCGGCGAGCACCACCTGATCACAGGGCAGAAGATATTCATCACCTGGGGCGACCACGACCTGGCCGAGAACATCGTCCATCTGGTGCTGGCACGCACGCCCGACGCACCGGCCGGAACGCGCGGCATCTCCCTCTTCGTGGTGCCCAAATACCTGGTAGACGCCGGAGGG
>DATNJA010000195.1:0-11096 GCA_035604155.1 Candidatus Udaeobacter sp.
CGCTCTTGACCCAGCTGCACCTGATCGATGCCTACCGGTCCTGGCTGGGCGACCCGGCAACGGTCATGAACATGGTGATCCTGGCCGATGTCTGGAAGAACTACCCCCTCGTCACCCTCATCGTGCTGGCTGCCCTTCAGATCATCCCTCCCGAACTCTATCAGGCGGCGGCCATCGACGGAGCCGGGGCCTGGCGCCAGTTCTGGAAGATCACGTTTCCGGAGATCCTTGGCCCGCTCAGCGTCGCCCTCATGCTGCGCATGATCGACGCCTTCAAGGTCTTCGACATCATTTACGTCATGACCCGGGGCGGTCCCGCTGACGCCACCAAGACGGTTAGCTTCTATGTCTACCAGGAATCCTTCAGCTATCTGCGGGCGGGGAGCGGCGCTGCCTATGCGGTCCTGGTCGGCCTCGTCTGCGGCATCCTCATCGGTCTCTATCTCATGATCCTTCGACGCCAGGAGCATTCGTGATGAGAAGGCGCCGCCTGGTCCCGACCCTGCTCATCTATGCCGCCGTCGCCGCCCTCGTGATCAGCACGCTGGCGCCGATCTTCTGGCTGTTCATCATGAGCATCAGCAGCACTGAGGATCTCACGACCCTGCCGCTTCGTTGGCTGCCTAGCCATGCCGATTTCTCCAACTACGCCCGCCTGATGTCGCTCGCCTCCCATTCCATCGGCGAGGAGTTTCTCTACGCGCTGCGCAACAGCTTGGCGGTGTCGCTCTCGGCCACCGCGATAGCGCTTCTGGCAGGGATTCCCGCCGCCTACAGTTTCTCGCGCTTTCGCGGACGGATGGGCTTACTCTACGCCGTGCTCGGCACCTACATGCTGCCACCGGTGGCCTTCATCCTGCCCCTCTACATGGCGTTCAGCGCTCTCCATCTGCTCAACACCATCGGAGCACTGGTCATCGTCTATTGCACGATCCTGCTGCCCTTCGTCACCTGGCTTCTGAAAACCAATTTCGATGCCGTGCCCATCGAGATCGAGCAAGCAGCGCGGCTGGACGGGGCCGGCCTCATCGGGGTCATCCGCCATGTGACGTTGCCGATCGCGGCGGCGGCCATGGGCACGGCGGCCCTCTTCGCCATGCTGTTGGCCTGGGACGAGTTTTTCTATGCCCTGCTTTATACGAACGACATCCGGGCCAAGACCCTGCCGGTGGCCATCGGCGACTTCGCGGCCGGCAGAGCCATCGACTATAGCCTGATCTCGGCCGTGGGCGTGCTGGCCTCGCTTCCGCCGGTCTTCATCGCCTTCGTCCTGCAGAAGTCACTGGTCGTCGGCCTCGCCCATGGCGGCGTGAAAGGCTGATGCTATGAGCCCAGCACCGCCGCCTTCCGGCCTTGAACTGCTCCAGGGCGAGCTTGGCCGCCAGTATGGTGATGCCCTCGCGTCCTTTGCCGCCAACCGGCCGATGGCCACCCGCATCGCTGAAAGCCTGCACCGCAACCGGCGGCTCTTGCTGGTCGGCATGGGAGCCTCCCATTTCGCCAATCGCGCCGTCGAGGCGACCTATCGCTCGTTCGGCATCGACGCTGCGGCCACCGTCGCTTCAGAGCTGCTGGCAGCGCCCCTCCCGGATGGTCCGCGGACGGCGATTCTCGTGTCCCAGTCAGGGGCCTCCGGCGAGATTCTAGATCTCCTCGAACGTCAGGCCGCGGGGGAGGAGCGCTACGGCCTCACTCTCGACGGCAGCAGCCGGTTGGGAAAGGCGCTGCCATGCCTGGTCGGTGCCGGCGGACCCGAGCGTGCCTTCGCGGCCACGCGAAGCCTGCTGCTCACCTTGACGCTGCACGGGGCGGTACTTTCGGCTCTCGGCCTCGAGCCCGAGAGGATACTGTCGGTGCTGCGGACGCCGCCGCAGGTGCAAAGCGATTCCGCCTACGAGCGCCTGGCTGATCGAAGCACAGTCATCGTGAGCGGAAGGCGCGAGCTTCAAGGCATCGCTGAGGCAGGTGCCCTGTTTCTCATGGAGCTGGCCCGAATACCCGCATTCGGCCTGGAAGGCGGCCAGTTCCGTCATGGACCGTTGGAAGCGCTGTCGCCTGCCGTGGGCGTCGTCCTGCTGCGAGCCGACAACGAATGGGCCCAGTCCATCCAGCGCCTGGCCGAGAGCTGCATCGCGGCGGGTACCGCACCTGTCGTGTTGGACGCCAGCGGGCGCGGGCCGGTGGCAGGCGCAATCACCATGTCGTTTCCCGCCATGGCCGGACTTGAAGCGGCTCTTGGGCTTCTGCCGTCCTTGCAGCAGCTCCTGCTGCGGGTGGCACGCCATCGCGTGAAGCAGGTCGGAGAGCCCCTGTGGTCGGCCAAAGTGACCGGCCGGGAATGAACGAACCGTTGCGAAGGCGCAGGTCCGGGGCGGGCCAGGGGCGGATCTTCGTGATCGGCAACGTCAACATCGATCTGGTCATGGGGCCTGTGGCACCCTGGCCGTCGCCGGGCACGGAGAGCATGGTGGCGCGAACCGAGCTCAGGGTGGGTGGCGCTGCCGGCAATGCGGGCTTCGCGCTTCTTGCCATGGCCGCACCCTGCCGCCTTGTCTGCAATGTCGGCGACGATGTCTTCGGGCGCTGGCTCGCGCAGGCCTTCGGGCCCGCGTCCCGGCTTTGGCCCAAAGCGAGGACGCCCACCACGACCTCCGTCGGCATCACCCACCCCAACGGTGAGCGGACGTTCCTTACCTCAAAGGGCCATCTCGAGAGTCTTTCTCTGGCCGATGTGGAAGGCCAGATACCCAAGCGGGCCGGTCCGGGCGACATCGCGCTGTTGCTCGGTGGGTTCCTCAGCCCTTCCTTGCTGGCATCCTACGAACGCCTGCTCGAACGGCTCACGAAAAGCGGTTTCGGCATAGCCCTCGATCCGAGCTGGCCGCCGGGCGGCTGGACGAAAAGGATGCGCCACAGGGTCGCTGGCTGGCTTTGGGCCTGCGATCATGTGTTGTTGAACGAGGCCGAGAGTTGTGGGTTAGCCGATCAGTCGGGGCTCGCCGAGGCGGCGCGCTGGATCCAGCGCCGGGCCAGGCCGGGCGCGACCGTGGTGGTTAAGCGAGGTCCACGAGGGGCCAAGGCCTGGCAGGAGGGCCGGACGGCCGATGTTCCGGCGCCGCGGGTAAAGGTCATCGATACCATTGGCGCCGGCGACGTGTTCGATGCGGCTTATTTGAGGGCAAGGCTGCGGGGTGCCGGGCTCGGGGAAGCGCTGGTCGAAGGGGTTGAAACCGCATCGGCGGTCATCTCCACCTATCCTCGGCGCTATCGCGTGTCGCGACGCACGCGCACCCGGGGGAAATAGCGGAAGAGCATGGCCGCGGTCTCGCTGCGAAAGGTCTCGAAGTCCTATGGTGCTGTGCAGGTGATCCGGAAGGTCGACCTGGATATCCCTGACCACGCCTTTGCCGTGCTGGTGGGCCCGTCGGGCTGCGGGAAATCGACTCTGCTCAAGCTGATCGCCGGTCTCGACGAGCTGACCGCGGGCGAGATTGCCATCGGCGGACGGGTCGTGAACGACCGATCGCCAGCCGACCGCGACATCGCCATGGTATTCCAGAGCTACGCTCTCTATCCCCACATGACTGTGGCGGACAACCTCGGTTTCCATCTGAAGATCGCACGCATGCCGAGGCAGGAGCGCGACACGCGAATCGCCAAAGTGGCGGAGAATCTGGGTATCGCCCAATTCCTGAACCGCTTCCCGCGCGACCTCTCTGGTGGCCAGCGCCAACGCGTAGCGATGGGCCGGGCCATCGTACGCGAACCCCAGGTGTTCCTGTTCGACGAGCCGCTGTCGAATCTCGACGCCAAGCTCCGGATCCAGGTGCGGGCCGAGATCAAGGCTCTCCAGCAGCGGCTGCGCACCACCACGATCTACGTTACCCATGACCAGGTGGAGGCGATGACGCTCGCCGACTTCATCGTCGTCATGCGCGACGGTGCCATCGAGCAGACGGGTGCACCTCTCGAGGTCTACGACCATCCCGCCAATGCCTTCGTCGGCGGCTTCATCGGTTCACCGCCGATGAACCTGATCGAGGGCGTGTTGCGTTCCGACGCCGCCGGCGCCTTCGTCGACGCTTCCGGCCTGCGCTTGCCCCTCGGCCGCGATATCGGCGATGGCGCCGGGCGCAACGTCATTTACGGCATCCGGCCCGGCGCGTTCACGCCGGGCAAGTCCGACGGATCGATCCAGGCGCAGGTCGAAGTGATCGAGCCCACCGGCGATGAGCTCTTCGCCCATGTCACGGCGGGTCCGGTCAGGCTCCATGTCGCCTTCGCCGGGCGCCCGGCGCTGACGGTCGGAGAGACCGTGTACCTGCTGCCTCAGCCGGGGCGCGTCCACCTGTTCGACGCCGAAAGCGGCGACCGGATCAGGAGCGCGTGAGAGCGCCCGGCGGTCACGGAACCGCCAGCAACTCGGCCAGCGACCCGCCTTCGTGGATCCGCCTGATCGCCTCCGCGAACAGGCCCGAGGAGTCGAGCGTGACGAGCTTGTCGCGGACCGGTCCGGCGGCGAGTTCGCTGCAGGCGATGGAATCGGTGACGGCGATCTGCTCCAAGGCCAGATCGGCCAGAGTTTCATTGGCTTTCGCAGTGAAGGCGCCGTGGGTCGCGCCGACATAGATCCTGGCTGCACCCTGCTTACGGCAGGCACGGGCGGCGCGGGCGATGGTTGTCCCGCTGCTGATCATGTCGTCGATGATGACGACGCTGCGTCCGGCGACCTCGGCGAACAAGGCTTCTCCGGTGACTTCGCCGCGGATGCGCTGTTTTTCCATGAAGCCGATGGAGATGACCCGCCCGGTCGCGCGGGCGAGAGCCTCCCGCAACGCTTCGGCCCGCTTCATGCCGCCGATATCGGGCGAGAGGACGACCACGTCACCCGACGGCAGGCGGCTCTTGAAATGATCCGCGAACAGGCCGAGGGCTTCCAGATGATCCGTCGGACAACGGAAGGCATTCTGGAAGGCGGCAATGTTGTGCACGTCGAAGGCGACGACCCGATCCGTTCCGACGGCCTCGAACAATTGCGCGACGTAGCGCGTGATCACCGGGTCCCGCGGTTGCGTCTTCCGGTCCTTGCGGGAGTAACAGAGATAGGGAACGACCGCCGTCACCTTCCCAGCCGAAGCATCCTTGAGCGCGCCGATGAAGAACAGCAGACGGCAGAGCTTGTCGTTGGCGCTTGCCGTCTCGTCGCCGTCGAGGGACTGGACCACATAGACGTCGCGCCCGCGCACATTGACCAGGGGACGTGCCTTGTGCTCGCCCCCCTCGAATTCGCGCTCTTCATGGCTGGCAAGCGCGATGCCCAGGCGTTCGGCGACCCTGGTGCCGAATCCGCGGCTGGCGTCGAGGGCGAAGAGGCGGAACTCATGCTGGTCCATTGTCGCCTCCCCTGACGTGAGCGGCCCGCCTGCGCTTGGCGCCCGCGTGATCGTCCAAGATGACTGGCGACTCACTGCGGACGCAAGCCTGCGATGGCAGATCTCGGCGCGATTGCGCTCGGCCTCCGGCCTTGAGGCGATCGAGGGATTGCCCTCTAATTACTTGAATATCAAGTATGATGTTGCATTCTCAGAGGTGACTCTTCTCGACGTCCTCGATGGAAAGGCCGAGCTTGGCGAGGCCTTCCTCGAGCTCGTCGCTGAGATTGGGCGTTCCCACAAGATAGTCGGCCGTGCGTTGGTTGTGGGCCTCGCGCGCGGCCTCCAGGGCCTGGCCCCATTCGGCCGCCTCATAGTCACCGCGGCCGAGCCAGACCAGGGCGACAAGTTCGACCAGCTCATCTTCGTTGAGCCCCTCGATGGCCTCGACCAACTCGGCGTAGGTGGGATCGTCGGCATAGTCTTCGAGGACCTCGCGCTCGTCGTCATCGGCCGGGTTGGAGCCCGGATCGGGCTCGACCGGGTCGACCTTCGCATCGAACTCCCGCGCCTTGATGATGATGAACCCGAGCTTCTCGTGGTTGATGGTCAGCTCGACCGGTTGCGACTCGTCTTCCATGGAAATCGTCCCGTTGCCTGCTATGCCAAATACGGTGTTCTGTTTACGCCCATCATCGGCCTGCCTCAACTAGCCGGCGGTCCGCCACGCGTCGACCCGCGCGCGCTTTCCGCTTTCGCCACGCGGTCGAGGCAAGCAACGACTTCCGCGTCTTCGACCTGATGGAAGTCCTCGTAGAACAGGCTGATGGCGCCGAACACCGCAGGCGTGGCCAGGCAGACGATCTCATCGGCCTCTGCGCCGAGACTGGCGATGCTGTCGGGTGGCGCCACGGGAACGGCCAGGATGAGCCGCGCCGGACTTCGTCGGCGCAGCGCCAGCAGCACAGCGCGCATGGAGGAACCAGTGGCGATCCCGTCGTCGGTGACGATGACGCTCCGCCCGGCGATTTCGATCGGCGGCCGGTCGCCGAAATAGACCTTGCGCCGGCGTTCGATCTCCTTGGCCTGTCGGGCCACTTCCGTCTCGAGATAGTCCTCCGGGATCGACAGCGTGGTGACCAGGTTCCGGTCTATGACCCGATCGATCCTCGCGCCGTCGACGATGGCGCCTGCGGCAAGCTCTGGCTGCCAGGGCACGCCGATCTTGCGAACCAGCAGGACGTCGAGCGGCGCGTGGAGCGCCAAGGCTATCTCGCATCCGATCGGCACGCCGCCACGGGCGAGCCCGAGGACCACGGGTTTTTCATGGCGGAAGCGCTGAAGCTCGCGCGCCAGACGCCGACCGGCGTCAATTCGATCCGCGAACATCATGATGTCGTGCTCTTGCCTCCTTGCGATCCAGTCTAGCCGCTTAGGGTGCACTCGCCTTGACCCAGATCAAGGAGCGGCGCCGGCCGAGGCTTCGCGCCGTGGGCAGCGGGTGCTATAGTCGCGCGACGCGATCCCGGGCTCGATTGGTTGGCGAGCGATGGCCCAGGCTTGGTGCAAGCGGATTACCCTGATCCTGGCGGCGCTGCTTCTGCCGGCAGCCTTGCTTCATGCCGCAACGACCGATGCGACGGGGCCCGCGGACGGCTCGCTGGCGGGCCAGCTTCTGGTCGCCTCGCCCCAGATCGCAGGGCCACCCTTCTATCACACGGTGATCCTGATGGTGTCCCACGACAGCACCGGAGCCTTGGGCATCGTCATCAATCAGCCGCTGGAGGAGCGGTCGCTCGCCAGCGTGCTGGAGGGGGTGGGCATCAAGGACAGCGGCGCGAAGGGCAGCGTCCTCATCTTCGCCGGCGGTCCGGTCGAGCCGCAGGCCGGATTCGTGATCCACAGCAGCGATTATCACGGCGACAAGACCATGGATATCGACAGTCATGTGGCGATGACCTCGAGTCCCCAGATCCTTCGCGACATGGGCCATAACAAGGGGCCGAAGAAGAGCCTGCTGGCCTTCGGCTATGCCGGCTGGGGCCCGGGCCAGCTCGAGGCCGAGCTCGCGCGCCACGACTGGTTCACCGAGCCCGAGGATCCGAAGCTGGTCTTCGACGACGACCGGGGCGGGCTGTGGGACGAAGCCATGGCGCGGCGGAGCCGGGATCTCTGACGGCTCAGCCCTCGCCCATCGGACCGATGAAATCGCGCTTGCCGACGCCAAGGCCGCAATGGCGGAGAATCGCGTAGGCCGTCGTGACGTGGAAGAAGAAGCTCGGCAGCGCGAAGTGCAGCAGATAGGGTTGCCCCTTGAAGCCGACTGCCTGACCGCCGATGGTCAGCGTGATCGCGCGATCCTCGGAACCGTCGATCTGAACCGGCCTCAGGGACTTGAGGTAGTCGCTCGTCCTGGCGATGCGCGCCTTCAGTTCCTCGAAGCTCGTTTCGTTGTCTTCGTATTTCGGCACCTCTACACCTGCCAATCGGGCACCCGTCCCCTTGGCGAAATCCGCCGAAAGCTGCACCTGGCGCAGCAAGGGGAACATGTTGGGGAAAAGACGCGTTGCCAGGAGCGCTGCCGGATCGATTTTGCGTTCGGCGGCCTCAGCGGCGCCCTTGTCGAGGAAAAGGGAAAGACTGCCGAGCGTTCTGAGGAACACGGGGATCGAGGCTTGATACATCGACAAGGTCATGGCGGTTGTCCTCACGGTTGGGGTTGGTTGGCCGGGGTTGGCCGACGGAATTCCGGGCCGATCAATTCTGGCTTCGGCCGCGCAGCTCTTCGAAGGAAGTCATGACATTGTTCCGAAAGGCCGGGCGCTGGCCAAGCCTCGCATACCAGGCGGCGAAATTCGCCAGCACCGGGCGTTCGACTTCCATCGTATGATAGCGATAGAGGGTGACCCCGATGGCGATATCGGCGAGCGACAGGCGATCGCCGAGGAGGAAGGTGCGGCCAGTGAGCAAACTGTCCAGCAGCCGGTAATGCTCGCCAAGCAGTCGGGCATGCTGCTTGATCGCGGCCGGGTTGCGGCGCTCGGGCGGGGTCCTGACGGCGGCCCAGAAGAGGCCATAGTAGTCCGGGGCGAGGGTGGTCTGCATCCAGTCCATCCACTGATCGACCTGGGCGCGGGCGCCGGGGTTCCGGTCCCATAGATTGCCCTCGCTATAACGGGCGGCCAGGTAGCGCAGGATCGCGTTGCTTTCCCACACGACGACCCCGTCGTCCTCGATGGTGGGTACCCGGGCGTTGGGATTGAGGGCGCGATAGGCCGGCGTATCGAGGCCCCCGAAGCGTCCCCCGGCGTCGATGCGCTCATAGGCGAGCCCGATCTCGTCCACCATCCAGAGAACCTTCTGCACATTGGCCGAGGTGCTGCGGCCCCAGATCTTCAGCATCGCGAACCCTCTCTTGCATCAGTTGGAGAGCGGGGACCAGGCCGGCCCCGCGGCGGGAGGAGGATACGCCAAGCCGGCGGTGGATGCACCGGGTGCGCAACCGCAGCTTCGAGCCCCTACGCGTTCAAGCATTGTCCCCTTGGCTTCGGAATTCGGCTAGGATTCCCGCCCGAATCCAAGAGCCATAGCGGGACAAGCCATGTGTGAGAGAGTCAGGAGAATGGGAGTCGCGCGGGGCTCGGCCTTCTTCGTCGTCGCCTTGGTACTCGCCGCTTGCGCGTCCACGCCGGCCGTCGTGCCCAAGACGTCGGCCGCCAGCGCGACAACGGCCACGAGTTCTGCCGCTCCGACGGTTGCCGCGGGCCCGGCCTTCGACGCCTGGCTCGCCGGCTTGCGTCAGGAGGCGGCGGCCAATGGCGTTTCCAATCCCACCCTGGACGCGGCGCTCAAGGGGCTGCAACCGATCCAGGAGATCATCGATCTCGAGCACAAACAGCCCGAACGGACGATGACCTTCGTCGAGTATCGCTCGCGCGTGGTCAACGACCAGCGGGTCGCCAAGGGCCAGGAGATGCTGGGGGAATATCGACCGCTGTTGGACAAGATCGCAGCGACCTATGGCGTGCAGCCGCAGTACATCGTGGCCCTTTGGGGTGTGGAGACCGACTACGGCCGGTACACGGGCGGCTATCCCGTGATCAGCGCGCTGGCCACTCTCGCTTATGGCGGCGAGCGCCAGGACATGTTCCGCAAGGAACTGATCGACGCGCTCAAGATCGTGGATGAAAAGGACGTTGCGCCCGAGGCCATGACCGGCTCCTGGGCTGGCGCCATGGGGCAATGCCAGTTCATGCCTTCGACCTTCCTCGGTTTCGCCGTCGACTTCGACGGGTCGGGCCGGCGCGACATCTGGACCGACCAGGCCGACGTCTTCGCCTCGATGGCCAATTATCTCGCCAGCCTGCATTGGAGCGCTGGCCAGTCCTGGGGTTGGGAAGTGCGTCTGCCCGCGGGTTTCGACGAAAACCTCATCGGCCTCAAGGTCCAGAAGCAGGTCGCGGAATGGCAGGCGCTCGGCGTGCGCAACTTCGACGGCAGAAATCTTGCCGCCGTGAACATGCCGCTGTCCGTCGTGGCACCCGACGGGCCGAGCGGTCCCGGCTATCTCGTCTACCCCAACTTCCAGGTCATCATGAAGTGGAACCGGTCGACCTATTTCGCGACCACGGTTGGCCTGCTGGCCGATCGAATCGCTGGCGTCCAGACCTCGGCGCTGACGGGCGATTGAACCGGACGAGGGCAGCGCGACTACGATTTCAGCGAAAGGCTTGGACGAGCGCCTCGCTTTTGGCTGAGGCGATAGACCAAAGCGGTGCCCAGCCCCCAGAGCCCGTTGATCGCAAAGCCAAGGGCGATGCGGCGAAAGTCCATCCAGGCGGCCAGATTGCCGCCTTTGATCGGCGTCACCACCAAGGCTGCAATCAGGGTCGGCATGACGCCGCCGAACAGGATGGCGAACCAGAGCCGGTCCAATTCCCGCCACCGGTCCATGAGAAATACCAGGACGATGCCCCAGATGCCGCCCCAGAAGGCGAGGGAGATGAACTGCGGCACGCCCAGCGGCGGCACGGGTCTCATCGAATAGGGCGCGAAGGGAACCAGCCCTAGCCCGTGCAAGACCAGGAGGAAGACCTGGTGAAACAGCAGCGTGCCGACAACGCCGCCGAGGAAGCCGATCAGCGCTATGCGCAAGCCGTGTCTGTCCATGGCGAGGCTCCTTCCGATTTCTCCCGGCAAGAGACAAGCAGGAAGCGGCACATCTGGCCAATTACGGCTGCGTTATCTTGGGTGTCGCTTTGGGCGATGAGGGTCGGGATCGGGCAGAAGCTGCTTCCGACCCCGGGCCTCACCCTCTATACTGCCCGGCCCGCAGCCTGCCTGAGGATAAATATGAAGCGCCGTCAAAGGGTTATGCTGTTGCTTGCCGTTCTGGTCCTGGTTGCGCCGACGAGCCTGATGGCGCAAACCTCGACGACCCAGACTGCGCCCGCCCAGACCGCATCGCCGTTGGATCCGGTGGCCAAGGTGTGCTCGAGCGATCCCAATCCGGACAAGCGGATCGCTGCCTGCAATCGGCTTATTGCTGCCCTTCCCAAGGGCGATCCCAGGATTCACCGGATCCTGGACGCGCGCGGGGTTGCTTATTTTTCCAAGGGCGAGATCGACCATGCCATTCACGACTATGACGCGGCCCTCAAGCTGAACCCGAGGGATCCGGTCGCCTACAACAACCGCGCCTTTGCCCATTTCGCCCAGGGCCAG
>DATNJA010000196.1:0-5036 GCA_035604155.1 Candidatus Udaeobacter sp.
AGCGTAGCGAGAAAGAAGACCGGCGCCTTCTCCCATGGCATGCGCCAGCGCCTCGGCTTGGCCGAGGTGCTGATGAAGAAGGCGGAGATCGCCATCCTGGATGAGCCCACCTCCGGCCTCGACCCTCAGGCGACCTTCGAGTTCCTGGAGTTGATCCGCGGGCTCAAGGCCCAGGGGCTGACCGTGCTGTTGTCCTCCCATCTGCTCGACCGGGTCCAGGCGGTCTGCGATCGGGTCGCGCTGTTCAACCGGGGCAAGATCGCGCTGCAGGGGACCGTGATGGAGCTTTCGGCCGCCGTGCTGGGTGCGGGCTTCAACCTGGCGATCACGGTGCGCAACGCCGATCCGGCGCGGCTGCTCAACGGCATCCCGGGCCTGACCCGGGTGATCGACGACGGCGACGGCGAATACCGCGTCGTCGCCGACCGGGACGTGCGTGCGGCCGTCGCCCGCTCGCTCATCGCCGGCGGCGCCACCCTCCTGAAGTTCGACGCGCTGGAGCCCAGCCTTGATTCCCTCTACCGCGACTTCTTCGAGAGGCAAGAGGGTGGGGGCCGAATTGGCGAGGGTACGCATGGCGAAGCGTAGGGGTTCGCCCTGGACCGGGCTTGGCGCCATCTTCCTGAAGGAATTCGCCGATCATCTCGGCGGCGCCAGGATGATGATCCTCGAATGGCTGATGCTGCTGACTGGCGTCGGCGCGGTCTATACGGCGATCCAGGACCTGCGCCAGACCACCAGCGAGGACCCGTTCCTGTTCCTGCGCCTCTTCACCCAGGGCCACGATCCCCTGCCCTCTTTCACCGGGATTCTGGGTTTCCTCATTCCGCTAATCGCAATCGGGCTTGCCTTCGACAGCATCAACGGCGAGTTCAACCGGCGGACCATGAGCCGCGTGCTGGCCCAGCCCATCTATCGCGATGCCCTCCTGCTCGGCAAGTTCCTGGCCGGGCTCTCGACCCTGGCCGTGGCGCTCCTCGCCCTTTGGCTCTTGGTGATGGGGCTGGGGCTGGTGACGCTGGGGGTTCCGCCTACGGGCGAGGAGGTGCTGCGGGGCATCGCCTTCCTCATCGTCGCCATCGCCTATGGCGGAGTCTGGCTGGCAGCGGCACTTCTGTTCTCGGTCGTGTTCCGCTCGCCCGCGACGTCGGCGCTTTCGGGCCTGGGGCTCTGGCTGCTCATGAGTGTGCTCTGGCCCTTGCTGACCCGGTTCCTGACTCAGGCCCTGTTCGCTTCCCAGTCCGCGGCCCTCATGGGCGGGCAGAGCCTGCAGCAGATCGAGGTCCAGCAAGGCTTGGCGCGGCTTTCGCCGGATACGCTGTTCGGCGAAGCCATGCTCGGGATCCTTCACCCGGCCACCCGGGCGCTTGGACCCGTATTCCTGGATCAATTGCAGAACGCGATCCTGGGGGCGCCGCTCCCGTTAACTCAGAGCCTGCTGCTCATCTGGCCGCAGCTGACTGGCCTCGTGGCCGGCGCCATCCTGTTGTTCGTGGTTACCTACGTGATCTTCCAACGCCAGGAAGTGAGAGCCTGAGCCGGAACGCATAGCCGAACCACAAAAATGCCATGCCTGACGACCCGGAAGCGGAGTCATCCTTTCGGCCGCCGTAAGGCCAAGAAAAGTGCATGCCACCGACGTGGTGGCGACGGGGAGACTATTCATGTCATTGGATTTGCGCGTTGGGGACATGCGCGCTGGCGCAAGCGAGGGAGGCTTGGCCGAGCGCTCCGGCGAGAGCCGCAAGAACCTGGCCAAGGAAGGACAAGTCCGCTTCGCGACCTATTTCGTGATGGGTTTGGTGGTCATCGGCGTGGGCGCCGCCGTTGCGAGCTTCATGCCATTGCCCTGAAGGCTCTTGCGATCTTGACGGGCGACGGCCCGTTGGTGTCTTAGTGAAGCCGAATCCGCACTCGGCCCGCTAGTATCGGATCGCAGAAATTCGTGACTCCAGGCTATGTCACGAATTTCTGCATGAATCCGATACTAAGATTGGAAACGATGTACCGACTTTCTGCGAAAGTCGGTACTAGGAGGATCGCAAGGTGAAATTTCTCCATTCCATGATCCGCATCACCGATGTGGATCAGTCCCTCGACTTCTACTGCAACAAGCTCGGTCTCAAGGAAGTCGAGCGCTATACCAACGAGGCGGGCCGCTATACGCTCATCTTCCTCGCCGCGCCCGAGGATCTCTCGAGCGCCAAGGCCGACCGGGCGCCGCTCATCGAGCTCACCCACAACTGGGATCCACAGCCTTATGCGGGCGGGCGCAATTTCGGCCATCTCGCCTTCGCCGTGGACGACATCTATGCCGTATGCAAACGCCTCGCCGATGCCGGAGTCACCATCAACCGGCCGCCCCGGGACGGCCAGATGGCCTTCGTGCGCTCGCCCGACGGCATTTCCATCGAGCTGCTCCAGAAGGGCAAGGCCAAGCCTCCTCAGGAGCCGTGGAAGAGCATGGCGAGCACGGGGGCCTGGTAGGGGGCATGACCACCGAATACACCGTGGTGCTTCGCCGCGAGGGGCGTTCGGACACCCTCTCCGTCAAGGCCGAGGATGCCCTCATCGCCGCCCTCAAGGCCAAGTCCCAATACCCTGACGCCATGATCACTTACGTGCGCAAGCGCAATCAGCGCGGCGACAAGCGCCATCCGCACCACGGCCTGTAGACGGTGATGCAGACGGCGCTCGCCGTCCTGGACGCATAGGACTCCCGCCTGCTCGCAGGGTTACTTGCGCCCGCGTTCCAATGCTGTTGAATCAGGGGGCAACAGGCCCGACTCCTTGACATCCTCCGCGGGCGCCGCCGCGGCCGGCTCGGCGAATTCCCTTGCCTTGGCGCGATAAAATGGCCGAGCGGTTTCCTGGTGCTTTTCGTCCGGCTGCCGCGATCCGGCCCGATCCCGCTCCGGTACCTGGTCGGCCGCTCCATATTGCCGGCATATCCGGGCTACCTCCGCTGCCTCGATGCGCTCGCCCAGCGGACCTTCGATCCAGATTTCATACGGTTGATGGGCAACTATCGGGCAAGCGTTGGCGATAGCAATCGCGCGCGTCTCGAAGGGTTCGGAGGCATGCACCCTTGGGCTGGCGTCCGAGAAGCGCCACTTGATGCGCCATTGCATAGTATCTCAACGCGGAAAGCGGAGACTTATTCCGAGGCGAGCCGGGATCCAAGGCTTGCCGCATCTGGCGAGCGCCCAAGGGCGTCTCCAGTTCACGCACCGACTCGCTATCCGAAAATCGCCCGGAAACTGGCCCCTTATTGTCATGGGAATACCGCGCCCTTCGGCCCGTTGACGATCCATGCGCGTTCGCACGAAGGCAGCCCATCGTCAATAGCGGCAACGTTTTGCAGCGGTCGCGATTGGTCAAGGCTCTGCGTTTGGCCGCAACACAAGGAGAAGCTAAAATGAGCAAGTCAGTCCAACCCGCGATGCGGCATATAGCCTGGGCCGCGGCGCTCGCCGTTATCGCGGCGGCAATTCCGCTCAAGCTCGATTCGCATGGCTCGTTCATCCAAACCAGCGCTTTTGCCAGTAATGGCAATGGCCATGGCAATGGTGGAGGGAATGGCAACGGAAACGCGGGCGGTAACGGCAACGGAAACGGCAACGCCGGGGCCGATAGCAACGCAGGCGGAAACGGAAAGGGTCATGGTTCCACCGCGAGCGCCCTTGGCGGGCTGAATGCGGGACATGCCTCGGCAACCGCCATGCTCAATACCTCGCCGAATTCGCGCGTAGGCAAGATTGCCGCCTACAAGGCCGCCGAGGCGACGGCGCTCGCTGCGGCATTGGCCGCAACGGCGGCTGATTCAACGGCGGCGGCGGCGGACGCGGCGGCCTTGGCCGCCAACAACGCACTCACGGCGGCGCAAAATGAGTTGAGCAACGACTTGTCCACCATTCCTGGCTTTGGGCTCGGCGTCTTAACGGACTCAATGGGCCAAACTTTCGGGTCGCTGACTACCACCATCGCAGCAGACACGGCCACAGTGGCCACTGACACTACTACCGCTGCTACTGCCGATGCCGCAGCGGCCACTGCCGATGCTACTGCGGCGACCGACGCAGCCACTGCGACGGCAGACCTGAATGCGGCGGCGAACAAGACGCCGGTGAGCCTGTCGACACAGGCGGCGCTTGACGCGCTGCTGGCCGGCAAGTAACCCTCGCCCGCCAAAACGGAAAGGGGCCGAGCCGCGCCCACGGGTGCGGCTCGGCCCAATGAAGCAGGAGAAGTCGAATGAGTACACATGGCTTGGTCGCAGGATTGCTGCTCGCCTCTGTGACGCTTTCGGCCTGCGGGACGTCACCTGGCTGCCGTGCCCTGACGGGTGCTGGCATAGGTGCGGCCGGCGGCGCCGTATTGGGCGCGGTGATAGGCGGAAACCCGGCGCTTGGAGCATTGGCTGGCGGTGCTGCCGGCGCGGCAGTGGGCGGCCTTACCTCGCCCAATCAAGTCTATGCCGGCCGGGCGCCCTGCGATTGAGGCCCTCGGCCGGGAGCGGAGCCGATCGCTATTGCACGGCTGAAATATCGGTCCCGCAGGCTTCCCGCGCGTGGACGAGGCCGAAGCCATAGACCGAATTCCGTCCAGGCAGCCCCAAATGAACGGCATCGCCGGCGAGCGCCGCCCGTAGCGACGTCGGATCGGCCGGAACACCTGCCATGAGCTCTACCGCCGACACGGCAGTCGCGAAGGGGGCTGCAAATGAGGTACCGGTCACGAATTTTCCGGCGCCCTTCCCGTCGGCTGTCCAGATACGGACGCCGGGTGCCGCGAAGGCGATGTAGCTGCCCTGATTGGCTTCTGCGAAGACCTGTTTGTCCTGGTCGACGGCGGTGATGGCGATGGCGTCCGGGTACGCGGCAGGATAGGCGGGCAGACCGGCAGAACCGTCATTCCCGGCTGCGGCGACCAGTATCGTGCCGCGCTCAGCAGCCCGGCGGACCGCTGCCTCCAGAAGCAGGTTGGGTCCGCCAGAGAGGCTGGCGTTCACGAGCGGCACATGTTCGGCCACCATC
>DATNJA010000197.1:0-9869 GCA_035604155.1 Candidatus Udaeobacter sp.
CCATGGCGGCCGGTGAGCAGATAGCCTTCAAGCCAGCCCTCGCATTGGTGCTCGCTGAGCATTTCCATCACGCGCCCGGTGGGTGCAAGAAATTGATCGTTCGGCTCCGTCTCCGCGTTCCATTGGCGTTTGGTCACCTCGAAGAGGCGTTCCAGTCCGTTGGATAGTGTTTCATCGGGACCGAAGACCCGGAAATTCCGCTGTTCGGCGTTCAATTTCACGACATCGCGCAGGAAACCCCCGAGTACATGAGTGTCGCCGATGCCAGGCGCGCCCCGCTCGGGAACATTCTCGGCGTAGTCGCGGAAATCCGGCATCCTGAGGTCACGAAGCAAGATGCCGCCGTTGGCGTGGGGATTGGCACCCATGCGCCGTTCGCCCTTGGGCGCCAGTTCGGATAGATCGGACTTCAGGCGACCCTGTTCGTCGAAGAGTTCCTCGGGGCGATAGCTCCTCAGCCAATCCTCCAGGAGCTTGAGATGATCGGGATGAACGGCCGGGTCTGACAGCGGTACCTGGTGCGCGCGAAAGGTTCCTTCAATCTGCAGGCCGTCGATCGCCTTTGGTCCCGTCCAGCCCTTGGGGGATTTCAGGACGATCATCGGCCAGCGCGGACGTGCGGACTCGCCGTGACTGCGGGCGCCCTGCTGGATTTTCCTGATCTGCTCTATTGCGGCGTCGAGCGTAGCGGCCATCGCCTCATGCATCGGCTGAGGTTCGTGACCCTCGACGAAGAAGGGCGCCCATCCGTAGCCTCGGAGCAGCTGCTCCAGCTCTTCGCGGGGGATGCGCGCGAGGATGGTCGGGTTGGCAATCTTGTAGCCATTGAGATGCAGGATGGGCAGCACGGCGCCGTCGGTTGCCGGGTCGACGAACTTGTTCGAATGCCAGGCCGCGGCAAGGGGACCTGTCTCCGCCTCGCCGTCGCCGACGACGCAGGCAACGACCAGATCGGGATTGTCGAACACCGCCCCGAAAGAGTGGCTGAGCGAATAGCCGAGCTCTCCCCCCTCGTGGATCGAGCCCGGGCATTCCGGCGATGCGTGGCTTGGAATTCCTCCGGGATACGAGAACTGCTTGAACAGCTTCTTCAGTCCCTCCTCGTCCTGGCTGATGTCGGGATAGATCTCGCTGTAAGTCCCCTCCAGATACGTGTTGGCCACGACCGCCGGGCCGCCATGCCCCGGGCCCGAGACGTAGATCATGTCCAGGTCATATTTCCTGATGACGCGGTTCAGGTGCACGTAAATGAAATTCTGCCCGGGCGTGGTGCCCCAGTGCCCCAGCAGCATGTGCTTCACATGCTCGAGCGTCAGCGGTTGCTTCAGCAGCGGATTGTCGCGGAGATAAATCTGGCCGACGGCGAGATAGTTGGCGGCGCGCCAATAGGCGTCCATCTTGTCCAGAAGCGCCGGCGTCAGGGTGCTGGTTTCCATGGCCTAGGTTTCCCCAATTGGGCCGAGATGGAGAACGCGACCAACCATCTTGGCGATGATGTGCTCTTCGTCCGTGCGAATGACGCGAACGGCAACCCGGCTGGCCGCTGCTGAAATGACAGCCTCGTTCGCCGCGTTCAGCCTTTCATCGATGTCGATTCCAAGAAACCCCAGACCGTCGCAAATCCGGGAGCGGATCAGGGCTGCGTTTTCGCCGATGCCGCCGGCGAACACGAGCGTATCCAACCCGCCGAGCGCCGCGGCGAAGGAACCGAGCCACTTCTTCACCTGATAGCAAAACACCGCGATCGCTTCGGCCGCCCGAACGTCCTGCGCCTCGCTCTCCAGCAAGTTGCGCATGTCGGGGCTGGTTTCAGAGATCCCCAGCAATCCGGATCGGTAATTGACCATCTCATGGAATTGCTTCGCGCTCATTTCTTCCGTGCGCGCCAGATACCACGCCAGCCCGGGATCGAGATCGCCGGAGCGCGTACTCATCGGCACGCCCGCGGTCGGCGTGAAGCTCATGCTCGTATCCATGGGCTTGCCCTCACGCACGGCGGCCAGGCTGGCGCCATTGCCCAGATGGGCCAGGATCACCCGGCCCTGGGCCACTTCGGACCCTGCCAAGCGGGTCAATTCCTCCATGAGGAACTGATACGACAGTCCATGAAATCCATACCGCCGGATCCCTTGCGCTTCGTAACGGCGCGGGATCGGCAACAATCGAGCCAAGCGTGGCAGGTCATGATGAAAAGCCGTGTCGAAGCACGCGACCTGAGGCAGGTCGGGAAGCCGGCGCTGGATCGTCTCGATCAGCAAGATCTCTGCCGGCAGATGATCGGGCGCGAAGGGGCTGAGCCGGCGCAGCTCCTCTACCATCTCCGCAGTCACCTGCTGGGGCTCGCTATACGTCGGCCCGCCATGCACGATGCGATGGCCGACCGCGGTCAAACCGTCGCGCCCCCCACGCTCTTCCAGCCAGTCCATCACGATGCCCGCTGCCACGCTGTGATCCGGCGCCGTCGCGGGCCGCGAGAAGCTGTCCACCGGGTCCGAACCCTTCACGCGCATGGCGGTCTCCGGTAGCCCAATGCGCTCGACCGTGCCGCCCAGAATCCGGCGAAGCCCATCTCCGGCCTCGAACAGGGCGAACTTGATGCTCGACGAGCCGCCATTGATGGTTAGGATCCGTGGCTTGGCGGAGTTCATGAGCGACCCAAGTGTCATTCTCCAGTCGAAGCGTGCCTGCTTCGCGCGCGCGGCTCTGCAATCCGTCTCGGGCATTGAGACGGCCTATCGATCCGATCATAGACGGGAAAAGTTGCCACTCCGCGAACATGAAGCGGCGAATATTGTCCGCGGTCGGGGCAGCCGGCGCTTGATGGCGGCGGGGTCGGGCCGCCGCCGATGCCTCAGCTCAAATGCCTCAGGTATTGCGCCACGAAATCGCAGCCGGCGAGCTTGATGTAGGCGTCGGTGAGACGCTGGGTCACCGGTCCCGGGTACTTGCCGCCGCCGACAAGGGCGCCATTGACGCTTTTGATGGGGCACATGCAGAGGCTGGTGGAGGTGAGAAAGGCCTCCTCGGCGGTGTAGGCGTCGTAGAGATCGAGATCCTGTTCGGCGAACGGGATGGCGAGGCTCTCCGCCAGCTCTATGACCGTGGCGCGGCTGACGCCGGGCAGCACGTTGCGCGCCATCGGCGTCAGCAGGCGTCCGTCGCGAACGAGGAAAATGTTGCTGCCCAGGCCCTCGGCCAGGTTGCCTTGCTGATCCAGCAGCACCGCCCAGGCGGCGGGATTGACCGCGCGGGCTTCCATATCGGCAAGCACGAGGTTCAGGTAGTTGTGGGTCTTGGCCCGCGGGCTCTGCACCTCGGGTCCCGGACGGCGAGTGGGCGGGACGATCACCTCAGCGCCGTCGCGAAAGAGCCTGGCCCGCGACTTCAACGGCAGCGGCTGGCACTCGACGATGACCGTGGGAGCGGCGACGGCGGCGGCATCCCGGTCGAGAGCAAGCGGCCCGCGGGATATGCGCTGGGACAGCCAGTAGTCGTCGTCCCTATCGATGAGATGGAGGTTCCGCTCCAGCACCTGCTCGCTGATGCCGACCGTCTCGGCCGGGCTCAAGCCAGGGTCGATGCGCAGATAACGGAGCGACCGGTAGAGCCGGTCGACATGCTCTTTCAGACGGAAGGGCTTGTGCTCGAACGTGCGGGCGGTGTCGAAGACCGCATCGCCGAACAGGAAGCCGCGATCGCGGAACGGCAGCAGGACCTGGCTCTCGGGCAGGATCTGGCCGTTGAAATAGGCGACGCGTTCGTTCTGTCGAAGGCTCATCAGACGCTCTCCTTGCCGGCTATTCCAATCTGGCCGGGAAGCCCGGTGCGCGCAGGTCGGTATGGAGCGCATCCTCCAACAGCTTCACGACCATGGAGGACCAGGCCCCGCCGCCGAATTCCTCGCGGGCGCGCAGGAAAGTCTGCTCCACGATCGCCGCCAGCTCCAGCGGCACCCTGAACTCGCGCCCCAGACCCATGGCGAAGCCCAGATCCTTGCAGGCGAGGTCCATGGTGAAGCCGATATCGTAGCTGCCGTTGAGGATCACCTGGCTTTCGGTCTCGTGGACGAAGCTGTTGCCGGAGCTGGCCTTGATGGCGTGGAAGGATTTGGCGAGATCGAGCCCGCCGCGCTTGGCCAGCATCAGGGCCTCGCCGGCCGCCACCAGATGGATGAAGGCCAGCATGTTCGTGATGACCTTGATGATCGAGGCGCTGCCCAGCGGCCCCATATGCAGGATCTCGCCGCCCATGGCCGCAAGAGCGGGGCGATGGGCGCGGAAGACCGCTTCCTCGCCGCCCACCAGCACGGTGATCTCTCCGGCCGCGGCGCGATGGACGCCGCCGGTGACCGGCGCTTCCAGGACCTTGATGCCCTTTGCTTCGGCCAGCACGGCGATGCGCGCGATCTCCTGGCGGTCAGTAGTGCTCATCTCGATCCAGCATCCGCCGGCCGCCAGGGATTCGAGCACGCCCTTGGGTCCGGCGACCACGGCCCGGGAAGCGGCGGGCGAGGGCAGGCAGGTGATGACGGCGTCGCTGTCCGCGGCCACCGCAGCCGGGCTATCGGCCCAGCGCGCGCCAAGCGCCAGGTGGCGCTCCGCTGCTTTCCGGTCGAGATCATGGACGGTGACGGCGAAGCCGCCCTTGACCAGGCTTGCCGCCAGATGCCCGCCCAAATGCCCGAGCCCGATGAAGCCGTAGCGCATGCTGTTAGTTTCCTTGACTGGCCGCCTCGCCTAATTGATCGGCGTCGGGTAGGGCTCGAGGTGGAGTTCGTCGCCTTCGTAGGGGTGGGCAAGCGCCACCGCCTCGTCGAGCTCGACGCCGAGGCCCGGTTCCTTGGACGGGATGACGTAGCCCGCTTCCCAGCGGATCGGCTTCTTGATGATCTTGGCGTGGAAGCCGCCCCAGTCGAGGATGCTTTCCAGGATCAGGAAATTCGGACTGCAGGCGGCGATCTGGACGTTGGCCGCGCCGACGACGGGCCCGCAATAGAGATGGGGCGCGATCTGGGCGTAGTGGGCCTCGGCCATGCCGGCGATTTTCTTGGCCTCCAAAATTCCGCCGACCCGGCCCAGGTTCATCTGCAGGATGGTGGCAGCGCCGGTCTCAAGGACGCGGGCGAACTCGTATTTGGTGGCGAGGCGCTCGCCGGTCGCGATCGGCATGCGGCATTGGCGCGCGACCTTGGCCATCTCCTCGGGCATGTCGGGGGGTACGGGTTCCTCGAACCAGAGCGGCTCATAGGGCTCGATCCGCCGGGCAAGGCGAAGCGCGCCCGAGACGGTGAACTGGCCGTGGGTCCCGAATAGCAGATCGCAAGAGGTGCCGAGAGCCTGGCGCAGCTTGCGGCAGAAGGTCTCCGACAATTCGAGGCGTTCGAGGCTCGGCTGGCGCGGATCGAAATTCCCCCAACGCCCGGCGGGGTCGAACTTGACCGCGGTGAAGCCCTTGGCGTGGTACTGGGCGGCGCGCTCCGCCGACAGATCGGGGTCGCCATAGACCCGCGCCTCGTCATAGCCGCCGGGGTCTTTGGCTTCCGGGTAGATGTAGGTGTAGGAGCGAAGGCGCTCATTCACCAACCCGCCAAGGAGCTCGTAGACCGGCTTGCCGGTGGCCTTGCCGACGATGTCCCAGCACGCCATCTCGAGCCCGCTGAGGATACCCACCAGCGTGATGTCGGGCCGCGCGCTGTAGCCACGGCCGTAGACGCTGCGCCATAGAGTCTCGATGCGGAACGGGTCCATGCCCTCCACATGGCGGGCGAAGACGTCGGCGATCATGCGGGCGACGGTATGAGGCCCGAAGGTGGCGGCATAGACCTCGCCGACGCCCTCGATCCCGTCGTCGGTCTTCAGCTTCAAAAAGACGAAATAGCGCCCGCCGAAGCCCGGCGGCGGATTGCCCACGACGAAGGTCTTGAGCTCGACGATCTTCATCCCTGCTTCCCCTTTTTGTGACTTGGGCATGGCGGCCTAGAACAGGATCACGTTGCGCAACGCGGTGCCCTTGGTGACGCCGGCGATCGCCTCGTTGATCTTCTCCAGGGGGAAGCGGCCGGAGACGAGCTCATCGAGCTTGAGCCGGCCCTGCTTGTAGAGATCGACCAGCGCCGGCACATCGATATCGAGACGGGTCGAGCCCATCTTGCTGCCCAGCACCCGCTGGCCGAAAAAGGCGAAATTGGTCGTCTCGAACTCGGTCTTCACGTCGTTGGCCGGCATGCCCACCACCACCAGGGTGCCACCGCGACCCATGTAGCGGAAGGCCTGTTCGACGGCGGACTTGGCGCCGACGGCGACGAAGACGTAATCGGCGCTGCGCCCGCCGGTGATCTTGCGGATTTGCTTGGCCGCGTCGCCCGCACGCGGATTGACGCCGTGGGTGGCGCCGAAGCGCTTGGCCGCCGCGAGCTTCTCGTCGGAAAGATCGACGGCGATGACGCTGCGCGCGCCGCGCAGGCTGGCACCCTGGATGCAGTTGAGCCCGACGCCCCCGGTACCCACCACCACGACATGGGAGCCGGTCGTCACCTGGGCCGTGTTGACCACGGCGCCGAAGCCGGTGATGACACCGCAGGCGAGGAGCGAGGCGCTCGCCATGGGCACGTCCTTGGGAATGGCCACGGCCTGGGAGGCGTCGACCACGGCGTATTCGGCGAAGGCGCCAGTCCTCAAGCCATGGGAGATAGGCTTGCCGTCCTTGGTCGTGAGCGGGCCCTTTTCGTCCAAGTGGAACTTGGTGTCGCACTGGACCAGGTTGCCCTGGGTGCAATAGTGGCAATGGCCGCAAGAGCGGATGAGGGTCACCACGACATGGTCGCCCGGTGCCACCCGGGTGACGTCGGCGCCGACGGAATCCACCACGCCGGCCGCCTCATGGCCGTAAACCGCCGGCAGATCGCCGCCCCAGGCACCCTCGATGAAATGGATGTCGCTGTGGCAGATGGCACAGGCGGCCACCTTGACCTTGATTTCCCCCGGACCGGGCGCGGCGATGTCGATGTCTTCGATGACCAGGGGCTGGCCGAAGGCGCGGCAGACGGCGGCTTTCATACGCGATGCTCCGTGAGCCGCCGGTCGTTGCTATTGAAGGGCGCGGCCCCCAAGACGGCGGCGTTGCCTCGGGGAAGCGGGCCGAGAGAATTGCACGATTGGCGACCGCTTGGGAACGGCTGAGAGATCAGGCCCTGAGGCGCCCGGGGCCGATGGCCTCGATGGTGGCGCCGAGAGCACGCAGATCGGCCGGAAGCTCGCCCTCGTTCATCAGGGAGGCGAGGCTTCGGCCCAGGGATTCCGACATCATGATGCCGTAGCCACCCTGTCCCGCCAGCCACCAGAAACCGGCCATGGAAGGCTCTTCTCCCATGACCGGGCAGTTGTCGGGAGCGAAGGTGCGAAGGCCCGCCCAGCGCCGCTCGATCCGCCGGACGGTCATGGTCGTCCGGCGCTCCACCCAGTCGACCAGGATTGCCACGTCCAGCTCCTCCGGCTGCACATCCTGAGGCTCGACAGGCGTGGCGTCCCCGGGCGAAGCGAGAATCTTGCCGGCGTGGGAATTGAGATAGGCATCCTCGCCCGCCACGCCCATGACCGGCCAGCGCCTGACGTCGATGCCATCGGGCGCCGGCAGGATCACGGCGGTACGGCGCTTGGGTTGAAGGCCCAGCGGCGCCACGCCCGCCAGCGCCGCGACCCGATCGGCCCAGGCGCCGGCGGCATTGACCAGGATGGGTGCCGCGTACTGCTCGCCACCGGCTTGTACCTGCCAGACCCCAGCGCGCCGTTCGGCCCTGGTCACGCGGGCATCGCAGACGAGCTTCCCGCCGCGCGCGGCGAAGGCCTTGAGAAAACCCTGGTGCAAGCCATGCACGTCGATATCCATCACGCCGGGCTCATAGGCCGCCCAGCGAAGCTCCTCCCGACGGATCAGCGGGATCATCGCCAGCGCCTGGTCGATGCCGATTTCGCGGATCTCGTTGCCCCCGATGCCGTCCAGGGCCAGGTGATGATCGAGGATCGGCCGATTGCCGGCCTCGCAGATGGTGAGCTCGCCGCGCGGCGTGAGGATGGGCGCGGCGCTGAAGCCGGCCGGCGGGGCCTTGAGGAAGCCGCCGCTTGCGATGTCGAAGGCGCGGACCGTGGCGTTGCCGAGGCTGGGCTCATAAAGCGCGGCCGACCGGCCGGTGCTGTGATAGCCGGGTTGCGCTTCGCCCTCGAGCAGGACGACGCGCCGGTCGCCGGAGAGGTAGTAGCCGGCGGCAGCACCCGAGATGCCGGCGCCGACGATGAGGACGTCGCAGTTCATGACTCAAATAGGCCACAGGAGGGCAACGCCTTGCGACTGCAAAAGAGAAGCTGGGCGCCCAGCGTCAACTTGCGTCGGCGCTGGGCTGCAAGGCATCATGGGACCCCATCGTCCCGCCTCCGCAGTTGATTTTCCCATGGCCGATCGCCTTCCCGTACCGGTATTCGACATCGGCAATGTGCTGATCCGTTGGGACCCGCAGTTGCTCTATCGCAAGCTGATCGCCGATGAGGCCGAGCGGGAGGATTTCCTCACCCGCATCTGCGCCCCGGAATGGAACCACGAGATGGACGGCGGCAAGAGCTTCGCCCAAGGTGTCGCGGAGCGGGTGGCACTGTTTCCCGACAAAGCGGATCTCATCCGCGCCTTCGACAGCCGGTGGATCGAAACCTTGGGCGGGGCGATCGAGGGCACGGTCGCCATTCTCGAAGAACTTCGCGCCAGGGACGTGAGGACCTATGCCATCACCAATTTCTCCCATGAGAAGTTCGACGTGGCGAGTGAGGTCTACCCGTTCCTCTCCGGCTTCGACGGCGCCATCGTCTCGGGGCGCGAGAAACTTCTGAAGCCGGACCCGCGCATCTTCCGGCTCCTCTGCGACCGCTACGGGCTAGCGGCCGAGGGTTGCTTTTTCATCGACGACCACCGGCCGAATGTCGAGAGCGCCCAACGGCTGGGCATGCAGGCCCATTGGTTCGACGGCCCGGAAAAGCTTCGCGCGTCCCTGAAAACAGCCGGCCTGCCGCTGGATTGAGGCGGCTTTCGGTCCTCAGTGACTGAGGGGAGGGCGGGCTGCCACCCAGCTTCGCTGGGCGGCGTCCGTATTCCCCAATCGAAATTTTCCATGATCCCTTCGGCGAGCGCATTCTGGCCTCTCGACCAGGACCAACAGGCGTTCTGCCGGCGCGCCGGTGCCGTCGTGGGAATAAACTGTGAATAGGTATCTACCCTATTCATCCTTGACCCACGACCGTCGATCAAGTTAACTCACGGCATGCCATGGGCTTGGCTGCTGGAGACAACTCGTGCCTGAGGCCGCTGCAAACGCCGGCCCAAAAGGATCGCCCGGCACTTCGGGAGGCTGGTCTTTGATGGGTCCGTGCGAATGATCACGGATAGCTCGCCGAGCCCCGAACTCCTGGGTATCTGCGATGCGGACGCCCGCGGCGCTTTCTCCGCGGCGACAGCGCGAATCATGGCCTATTGGGCCGATGAGTGCGCGCGAAACTTCGACAAGCTCATGGCGCATTTCACCAGCGATGCCGAGGTCGTCACGCCCGACGGGACCTTCCGCGGCCGTGACGCGGTCGCGGCCGTGTATCGGAAAAGCTTCCACGATTTTCCGGGCCTCAAGGTCGATGTGAGGGCGAGCTTCGTGGGACACGGAGCCCATTGCTACGAATACAGTGCGGTGCTGTCCGACACCGCCGGCAATGACTGGCTGATCGAGGGCATCAACCTGATGAAGCTCGAGGGCGGACTGATATCCAGTCTGCGCTCCTTCGAAGACGCCCCGCGCCGGCTTGCCGGCGGCAGCGGGTCCCGATGATCGAGGACGTCGT
>DATNJA010000198.1:0-21530 GCA_035604155.1 Candidatus Udaeobacter sp.
CGCGCTTACCTAATCACTTAGGCAGCGAGAGCCAAACGGTTGTTGTCGTTGGCACTTCTTGAGTGGCCCGATAACGGCGGTACCATGCCGAGCGAAAACCATGCCTTTACCACGCGCGTCGATCCTGTTTCGCCCCCATGAGGGGCCGGCATTCCTGGCCGGCCCGAAACTGGTGGAGGCGCCGGGTACTGCCCCCGGGTCCGCTACGCTTATGCCACATGGCGTTTATCGCCGTAGTCGGTTGCCCGACAGGTGAAATATAAGTGTCTTCACGGCGAATCGAAAGGGGTGGAAAAGGCGTGACCAGGGGCATCGAGGACGATCGCGAAATCGCGGCCCTGAGAGCCGAGCTGAGCCAGACCCGGCGCAGCACTGTGCCGGCGCTGGAGGAAATCCTCCTGACGGCACTGCCGGTGCTCGACCGCGGCTTCATCCGCGTCGTCGACTACATGGGCGACGACGGCGCGGTCGTCCAGGCGGCGCGCGTCTCCTACGGCCGCGGCACCCGCAAGGTCAGCGAGGATCGCGGCCTCATCAACTACCTGATGCGCCACCGGCACTCCACACCCTTCGAGATGTGCGAGATCAAGTTCCATGTGAAGCTGCCGATCTTCGTGGCACGCCAGTGGATTCGCCATCGCACCGCCAACGTGAACGAGTATTCGGCGCGCTACTCGATATTGGATCGGGAATTCTACCTGCCGGCGCCGGCCGATCTCGCCGCCCAATCCGCCGCCAACCGCCAGGGCCGCGGCGAGATTGTCGAAGGCGCGGAAGCGGCCCATGTGCTGGACCTCCTGCGCGAGGATTCGCTTCGCCAATATGCCCACTACACGGAGATGCTGAACGAGGGCGAGGATGGCGCGCCCGCCGATCCGCAACGCCGGGGCCTTGCCCGCGAGCTCGCCCGCATGAGCCTTACGCTCAACTTCTATACCCAGTGGTACTGGAAGATCGACCTTTACAACCTGATGCACTTCCTCAGCTTGCGCGCCGATCCCCATGCCCAATACGAGATCCGGGCCTATGCCGAAGTGATGCTGGACGTGCTGCGCCGGTGGCTCCCGCTCTGTCACGAGGCCTTTCTCCAGCATCGGCTCCATGCCGTGACCCTCTCGGCGGCAGCACTGGCCGCGGTCAAGGAGATGCTGGCAGGCAGGAAGGTGACGCAAGCGTCGAGCGGCCTCCTCAAGCGCGAGTGGCGCGAACTATGCGCGGCGCTGGGGTTGCCCGAAGCTTAAGATCGCTACTCCACCACGATCCTCGGCGGCGCCTTGCGCGGCTCGGCGGCGACTTTCTTCCAGACCTGCTCGGCGATGGCGCGGTAGGTCTTGGAATGAGCGCTGGCGGGATCCGAAACCACGATGGGATGGCCGCCGTCCGAAGTCTCGCGGATGACCATGTCGAGAGGAATCTCGCCGAGGAAATCGACACCGAGCTTTTCGGCCTCCAGGCGCGCCCCGCCATGGCTGAAGATGTCGCTGCGCTCGCCGCAGTGGGGACAGAGGAAATAACTCATGTTCTCGACAATGCCCAGCACCGGCACGTCGACCTTGCGGAACATGTTAAGGCCCTTGCGGGCGTCGAGGAGGGCGATGTCCTGGGGCGTCGAGACGATGACCGCGCCCGAGAGCGGGACCTGCTGGGCCATGGTGAGCTGGGCGTCGCCGGTGCCCGGCGGCAGATCGACCACGAGAATATCCAACTCGCCCCATTCCACGTCGCGCAGCATCTGGTTGATGGCGCTCATCACCATGGGGCCGCGCCAGATCATCGGCGTCTCCTCGGGCACCATGAAGCCCATGGACATTACCTTGATGCCATAGTTCTCCAGCGGCAGCAGGCGCTTGCCGTCGGGCGAGGAAGGCCGGCCCTTGATCCCCATCATGCGCGGCTGAGAGGGACCGTAGATGTCGGCGTCGAGCAGACCGACGGTAAGGCCGAGGCTCTTGAGGGCAAGGGCAAGGTTGACGGCGGTGGTGGATTTGCCCACCCCGCCCTTGCCGCTCGCAACCGCGACGATGGCGCGTACGCCGGGCACGGCGGGCTTCGTCTGCTGGACCCGCCCTTGAGGCTCTGCCGGCTTCGGGCCGGCTGGCTTTGCTCCTGCCGGGGGCCCCTTCGCCTTGCGCTCGGCGGTCAGCACCGCCGAGACCGAGAGCACGCCGGCGACCGCTTCGACGGCCTTCTCGGCCTGGCGACGCAGGCCCTCGAGCCTGGCGGCGCGGTCGCGGTCGACCTCGATGGCGAAGACGACATGGCCGTTCTTCAGCGCCAGGCCCGAGACCATGCCCAGGTCGACGATATTGCCGTCCCGGTCCGGATCGCCGATGGTCCTGAGGGCGGCGAGCACGGCGGCCTCTGTAACCTCGGCCATGCTTGAACTCTCCCTTTGTCAGCCGATTGTGGCAAGGCGGCGGTGCTTGCCAGGCAACCGCGCGCGCCTTAAGTAGAGCCTTAGGCCGCCGATGGGAAGCGGCCAAGGTGAGGCGACAAGAACGGAAAGGAAGGGATCGGTCCGATGCCCTGGCGCAATACGAGCGGAGGCGGCGGTCCCTGGGGCGGCGGGCAGGGGCCCAGGAGCGGCGGCAAGCCGCCCGACCTGGAAGACATCCTGCGCAAGGGCCAGGACCGGATGAAGCGCCTGCTGCCGGGCGGGTTCGGCAGCGGCCGGAGCCTCGCCTTCATCGCGCTCGTCGGTCTGGCGCTCTGGCTTGCCACCGGCTTCTACCGGGTCGAGCCCGACGAGGAGGGCGTGGCCCTCGTCTTCGGGCGCGTCTGGAAGCTCACGTACCCGGGCCTCAACTACAATCTCCCCGCGCCCATCGGCGAGGTCGAGACGCCCAAGGTGAAGCGGGTCAACCGGGTCGAGGTCGGTTTCCGCTCCACCGTCGATTCGGACGGCAATTTCTCGGCCGAGGACGTGCCGGACGAGAGCCTGATCCTGACCGGAGACAAGAAAATCATCGACATGCAGTACACCGTCTTCTGGGTGATCAAGGATCCGCTGCAGTTCCTCTTCGGCATCCGCGATCCCGAAGACACGGTGAAGAACGTGGCCGAGAGCGCCATGCGCGAGATCATCGGCCGGTCCGACTTCGAATATGTCCGCACCAAGGGCCAGGCGGCCACCGAGCAGGAAGCGCTGGTGCTCATCCAGCAGCTGCTCGACAACTATCACGCCGGCATCGAGGTGAGCCAGGTCGCGATGAAGAACATCGCGCCGCCGGCCGAGACCATCTCCGCATTCCGCGACATCACGGCGGCGAGCCAGGACGCCATCAGCTCGGTCAACGAGGCCCAGGGCTACTACAACCAGGTGACGCAGAACGCCGATGGCCAGGCCCAGAAGATCATCAAGGAGGCCGAGGCCTACAAGGCCCAGCGCGTGGCGTTGGCGACCGGCGAGGCTCAGCGATTCGAGGCCGTGTTGGCCGCCTATCAGAAGGCGCCGGACATCACCCGGCGCAGGCTCTATCTGGAGACGATGGAGCAGGTGCTGAAGGACGTGAACAAGGTGCTGATCGATCCCAGGCTTTCCGGCGGGGCGGTGCCTTATCTGTCGCTCAACGAATTGATGAAACATGCGGGGTCCGACACCGGCGCGCCGGCTGCAACCACGCCGACGACGGGAGGCAGCCAGTGAACCGCGCTCTTCTGGGCACGATCGTCGGCGCGATCGTCGCCTTCCTGCTGCTGTACTCGTCCTACTACGTCGTCCATCCTAACGAGTGGGCCCTGGTCCTGGAGCTGGGCAAGCCGGTGCGGGTGGTTCCCGTCCCGGATTGGTCCGATGCCACGGTCGATCCGCTCAGCCCCGACGTGGGCCCCGGTCTCTATTTCAAGCTGCCCTTCGTCCAAAACGTCGTGTATCTGGACAAGCGCGTCCTCAACTTCGACGCCCCGTCGGAGGAAGTGCCGACCGTCGATCAGAACCAGGTGATCGTCTCCGCCTATGCCCGGTTCCAGATCATCAATCCGCTGCTCTTCTACCAGACGGTCGGCAACGAGGACGGGGTGCAGGCGCGCCTCAAGCCCATCATCAGTTCCAACCTGCGCCGGGCGCTGGGCGACGTTTCCATGGCGACGATCCTCACCAGTCACCGTGCCGACCTGATGCGCCAGATTACCAAAGAGGTGAATTCCGAGGCTCAGAGCTTCGGCATCAAGGTCATAGACGTACGCATGAAGCGGGTGGATTTGACCCAGGAGAACGCCGAGGCCATCTACAAGCAGATGACGACCCAGCGCCAGCAGGTGGCGATCAATACCCGAGCGACGGGCCAGGCCCAGGCGACCGAACTGAGGGCGGAAGGCGACAAGCAGCAGGTGATCATCCTCGCCGAGGCCAAGCGGCAGGCCGAGGTGCTGCATGGCGACGGCGATGCCACGGCGACGGCACTCTACGCCGCCGCTTTCGGCCGCGACCCCGCCTTCTTCGATTTCTATCGTACCCTCCAGGCCATGAACACGGCGCTGACCGGCCAGAGCACGACCTATGTCGGCCCGCCCGACGGCGACTTCTTCCGCTTTTTCCGCAGCGAGAACGGCGGCCCGGCGAAGCCGGCTCAGGCTGGTACCGCTTCCGGCACCTCGCCCTAGCCGAGAGGGGCGCGTCTATCATGCCGCGCGGCCTCGCCGATGCGCTAACGGCCATCGGGCTCCTGCTGGTGTTCGAGGGGCTCATGCTGGCGGCCGTGCCTGAGGCGGCCAAGCGGGCGATGGCGGCCATGCTTGCCCGGCCGGCGGGGCTCCTCCGAATTGTTGGGGTGGTGGCCATGGCGGCGGGGGTGGCCGTGGTGTGGCTGGTGCGAGGCTAGAGAGGCTCCTCCTGCCAAAAATCCTCGCCCGCGATCGGCCCAAATGGCTTATCCTTGTCGCTTGAGCCCTTCATTGTCGGCAGGGCCGACTTGATCGGGCGCCGACCCGGGCTACATCCTAGGTAGAAATCCGCGGATGGGCTGGTCCCATCCCAGCTGGGAGTATGGACGTGACCTATCGTTTCCTCGGCCGCCTATTGGCCGTCCCCTTCGCGGTTGGCCTTCTGCTTCTGCCGGCACCGCCCGCGGCTCTGGCCCGCAGCGCTCCCGAAAGCTTCGCGGATCTGGTGGATAAGCTCCTGCCGGCGGTGGTCAACATCGCGACGACCACCAAGATCACCGATGCCAGCCGGAGCGACCCCGACCTGGAGCAGCTGTTCAAGCAGTTCTTCGACAAGCAGCGCGGCAACAACGGGGGCGGGGACAACGGCGACAGCGGGGGCGACAGCGGCGGAGACAACGGCAGCGGGGACAACGGCGACACGCCCCACGAGGCGACCTCGCTGGGCTCCGGCTTCATCATCGACCCGGCCGGCTACATCGTCACCAACAACCATGTCATCGATCAGGCGGAAGAGATCACCGTCCGCCTCCAGGACAACACCGAATTCAAGGCGCGGCTCATCGGCCATGATCCGAAGACCGACCTCGCGCTCTTGAAGATTGACGCGCCGGCCCCGCTGCCTTTCGTCGAATGGGGCGATTCCGAGAAGGCCAGGATCGGCGACTGGGTCATCGCAATCGGCAACCCCTTCGGCCTCGGCGGATCGGTATCGGCCGGCATCCTCTCGGCCCGCCAACGGGACATCAACGCCGGCCCCTATGACGACTTCCTGCAGACCGATGCCGCCATCAACCGGGGCAATTCCGGCGGCCCGATGTTCGACATGGACGGCAAGGTCATCGGCATCAACACGGCCATCTTCTCGCCCTCGGGTGGCAGCATCGGCATCGGCTTTGCCCTGCCGTCCTCGCTCGCCAAGCCGGTGATCGCCCAGCTGCGGGAGTACGGCCATCCCCGGCGCGGGTGGTTGGGCGTCAGGATCCAGAGCGTGACGCCGGAGCTGGCCGAGGGCCTGAAGATGCAGAAGCCGGTCGGCGCCCTCATCGCCTCGGTCACTGGCGGCGGACCCGCCGACAAGGCCGGGATCAAGCAGGGCGACGTGGTGATTCGCTTCAACAGCGAGGACGTGCCGGAGATGCGCCAGCTGCCCCGCATCGTGGCCGAGACGCCGTTCGGCACCGAAGTACCCGTGGTCGTGCTGCGCCAGGGCAGGGAAGTGACCGTCACGGTCAAGCTTGGCGAGCTCGACGAGACAGCCGAAGCCAGCGCCGACGCTCAGCAGAGCGAGCCGCAAGCCCAGCAGCCGACGGTCAAGAAGACCCCGGTGCTCGGCCTTCAGCTCGCCGAAATGAGCGACGCGCTGCGGCAGAAATACAGCATCGCCGACGAAGCCTCCGGCGTGGTCGTGCTCGACGTGGACTCCAGCAGCAACGCCGCGGCCAAGGGCCTGAAGGCCGGCGACGTCATCGTCGAGGTGGATCAGAATTCCGTTGCCACCCCCGCCGACGTGGAGAAGCGCATCGCCGCCGCCAAGTCCAACGGGTACAAGGTCGTGACCTTCCTGGTCTACCGCCAGGGCGACTTCCAGTGGGTGGCGGTCAGGACCGACCAGGGCTGAGCGAGCGCCGATCCCGGCCCCAGTCCGGTTCCGGGTCGCTGCCGGGCCGCCGACCGATCATCGCTGTTGCCGGGCCTACGGCGAGCGGCAAGTCGGCCCTGGCTCTCGCCATCGCCGAGCAGTTTTCCGGCCTGGTCGTCAATGCCGACAGTATGCAGGTCTACCGCGAACTCGCGATCCTGACCGCAAGGCCGGGACCTGCAGCGCTTGCCGCCGTTCCTCATCGCCTCTATGGCATCTTGCCGGCCGCGGAGCGCTGCTCGGTCGGGCGTTGGCGGGAGCTGGCGCTTGGCGCCATTGCGGCGGAGCCTGAGCGCCTTGCGGTGGTGACCGGGGGGACCGGCCTCTATCTGCGTGCGCTGAGCGCCGGCCTCGCCCCGGTTCCCGAGATCCCGGACGAGGTGCTCGCGGAGAGTCAAGCCAGGCTGAAGGTCCTGGGCCCCGAACGGCTGCACCACGAGCTCGCCAGCCTCGACCCGGAGATGGCGGCAAGGCTCGCGCCCGGCGACAGCCAGCGCCTGTTACGCGCCTGGTCAGTGTACCAGGCGACGGGCCGGTCGCTGGCGGCCTGGCAAGCCGAAACCGAACCGGCCGGTTCCGGCCCGACGCTGGTCATCGCGCTGATGCCGCCCAGGGCCGAACTCTACGCAGCCTGCGATGCCCGCTTCTCCGCCATGCTGGCCGCGGGCGCGCTCGGCGAGGTGGAGGCCCTGCTCGCGCTCGGTCTCGACCCGAGCCTGCCGGCCATGAAAGCGGTGGGGGTGCGGGAGCTAGCGGAGGTTTTGAGCGGGCGTCTCGCTCCTGCAAAGGCGGTTGCGGCGGCACAGCAGGCGACCAGGCGTTACGCCAAGCGGCAAGTTACATGGATCAGGCACCAGATGCCCGAAGCTCATATAGTCGGCGCGCAATTTTCGGAAAGAATCTTGCCACCAATCTTTGCTATTATTCGCCAATTCCTGTTGACCGCTTCCAAATGAGCCTCTAACTTCCCGGCGCTATGGGCGAAATTTGGGTGCTTTCGCCCTTGTTTTAGACCAATTCCGAAGGAGCATGAGGCCATGTCGGCCGAAGAAGTTACGGGAGCGGGAATCGTCATCAAGGCTCTGCTGGATCAGGGCGTGGATGTGATTTTCGGCTATCCGGGCGGGGCCGTGTTGCCGCTCTATGACGAGCTGTTCAAGCAGAACGCCTTGCGCCATGTCCTCGTGCGTCACGAGCAGGCAGCCGTCCATTCGGCGGAAGGCTATGCCCGTTCCACCGGCAAGGTGGGCGTGGTCCTCGTCACCTCCGGCCCCGGTGCCACCAACGCCGTGACGGGCCTGACCGACGCGCTCATGGATTCGATCCCCGTGGTCTGCCTGACCGGCCAAGTGCCGACCCATCTGATCGGCAATGACGCGTTCCAAGAGGCCGACACCACCGGGATCACCCGGCCTTGCACCAAGCACAATTACCTGGTGAAGAACGTCGCCGACCTGGCGCGGACGATCCACGAGGCCTTCTACGTCGCCCGCAGCGGCCGGCCCGGGCCGGTGGTCGTCGACCTGCCGAAGGACATCCTCCAGGCCAAGCACAGATACGCCGGCGGCGCCTCGGTCAAGCACAAGAGCTACAACCCCCAGCTCAAGGGCGACCCCAAGCTGATCGAAGCGGCAGTCGAGCTGATGGCCAAGGCCAAGCGCCCGCTGTTCTATTGCGGCGGCGGCGTGATCAATTCCGGCCCCGGCGCATCCCAGCTGTTGACCCAGTTCATCAGACTGACCGGCTACCCCTGCACCCTGACACTCATGGGGCTCGGTGCCTTTCCGGCTTCCGACCCCCAGTTCCTTGGCATGGTCGGCATGCACGGTTTCTACGAATCCAACATGGCCATGCATGGTTGCGACGTGATGATCAATATCGGCGCCCGGTTCGACGATCGGGTGACCGGCCGGCTCGCCGCCTTCGCGCCCAATTCCAAGAAAATTCACGTCGACATCGACCGGTCCTCGATCAACAAGAACGTGCGGGCCGACATCGCCATCGTCGGCGACTGCGGACGCGTGCTTGAGGACATGATCAAGATCTGGAAGGCCAAGCAACTGCACCCCGATGCCAAGGCGCTGAAGGCCTGGTGGGCCGAGATCGACGGCTGGCGGGCGCGCAAATGCCTGACCTATCGCAATTCGGACAAGATCATCAAGCCGCAGTTCGCGCTCCAGCGCCTCTATGCGGCGATCAAGGACAAGGACTTCTATATTACGACGGAGGTCGGCCAGCACCAGATGTGGGCGGCCCAGTTCCTGAAGTTCGACAAGCCCAACCGATGGATGACCTCCGGCGGGCTCGGCACCATGGGCTACGGCCTGCCGGCGGCCGCGGGCGTGCAGATCGCCCATCCCGAGGCTCTCGTCATCGACGTCGCCGGCGAGGCCTCGATCCTGATGAACATCCAGGAGATGTCCACGGTGGTCCAGCACCGGCTGCCGGTGAAGATCTTCATCATGAACAACAAGTGGATGGGCATGGTGCGCCAGTGGCAGGAGCTGCTCCACGGCGGGCGCTATGCCGAAAGCTACACCGACGCCCTGCCGGATTTCGTCAAACTGGCCGAAGCCTTCGGGGCCGTCGGCCTCAGGGCCGAGAAGCCGGGCGATCTCGACGGCGTGATCAAGGAGATGCTGGCGGTCAATAAGCCGGTCATCGTCGATGTCGTCGTCGACGAAAAGGAGAACTGCTTCCCGATGATTCCTTCGGGCGCGGCCCACAACGAAATGCTCCTGGGGCCCGAGGACGAGGCGAAGCCGGTCTCCGAAGAGGGCATGGTGCTGGTCTGATGGCGGCGCTCGAAGGAACCGGCCGCCATACGATTTCGGTGCTGGTGGACAACGAATCGGGGGTGCTCGCCCGGGTCATCGGCCTGTTTTCCGGCCGAGGCTACAACATCGAGAGCCTGACCGTGGCCGAGGTCGATCCCGCCGAACGGCTCTCGCGCATCACCGTGGTCACCTCAGGCACGCCGATGATCATCGAGCAGATCAAGGCCCAGCTCGACCGCCTGGTTCCGATCCACAAGGTGCGTGACCTCACCATCGACGGACCCAGCCTCGAGCGCGAGCTCGCCCTGGTCAAGGTCCGCAGCACCGGCGAGAAGCGGGTGGAGAGCCTGCGCATCGCCGACATCTTCCGCGCCCGGGTGGTGGACGCGACCATCGAGAGCTTCGTCTTCGAGATGACGGGCTCGACCGACAAGCTCAATGCCTTCATCGGCTTGATGCGCCCGCTGGGACTGGTGGACGTGGCCCGGACGGGGGTCGCCGCCATTGCGCGCGGGCCCGAGCCGCTCTAAAAGGCCCGTCCAGCACATCCGATCTCTCGCCGAAGGGAAACCGCCATGCGCGTTTACTACGACCGCGACGCCGACGTGAACCTGGTCAAGGGCCGCAAGATCGTCGTCGTCGGCTATGGAAGCCAGGGCCATGCCCATGCCCTCAATCTGAAGGACAGCGGGGTCAAGGAGGTGCGCGTGGCGTTGCGCGAGGGCTCGGCCAGCGTCAAGAAGGCCGAGGCCGCTGGGCTCGAGGTCATGAACCCGAAGAAGGCCGCCGCCTGGGCCGACGTGGTCATGGTGCTGACCCCCGACGAACTGCAGGCCAAACTCTACAGCGAGGACCTGGCGCCCCATATGCGAGGGGGCACCGCGCTCGCGTTTGCCCATGGCCTCAACATCCATTTCCGCCTGATCGAGCCGCGCGCCGATCTCGACGTTTTCATGGTGGCGCCCAAGGGCCCAGGGCATACCGTGCGCTCGGAGTTCCTGCGCGGCGGCGGCGTGCCTTGCCTCGTGGCCGTCGCCCAGAACGCCAGCGGCAACGCGCTCGAAATCGGCCTCAGCTACGCGAGCGCCATCGGCGGCGGGCGTTCGGGCATCATCGAGACCAGCTTCCGCGAGGAATGCGAGACCGACCTGTTCGGCGAGCAGGTGGTGCTGTGCGGCGGCCTTACGTCCCTCATCCAGGCCGGCTACGAGACACTGGTCAATGCGGGCTATGCCCCGGAGATGGCCTATTTCGAATGCCTGCACGAGGTGAAGCTGATCGTCGACCTGATCTACGAGGGCGGCATCGCCAACATGCGCTATTCGATCTCCAACACTGCCGAGTTCGGCGACTACACGCGCGGACCTCGCATCATCACCGACGAGACCAAGGCGGAGATGAAGCGCATTCTCGAGGACATCCAATCGGGCCGGTTCGCCCGCGATTGGGTGCAGGAGTGCCAGGCCGGCCAGCCGAGCTTCAAGGCGATGCGCCGGCGCGGGGCCGAACATCCCATCGAGGAGATCGGCGCCAAGCTGCGCGCCATGATGCCCTGGATCGCCAAGAACAAGCTGGTCGACAAAACGCGGAATTGACGACCGGATCCATTGCCATGGGCGGAACGCGGGTGACGCCCGTGAACGCCGCGGCGCTGCGCCATGCCGACGGCTGGCAGCTGGCATTGCTGGCGATCGGGGCATTGACCCTGATCCGACTCGCCTTCCTGCGGTTCACGCCGATCGAGCTCGATTTCGAGGAGGCCCAGTACTGGGCCTGGTCCCGGACTCTCGCCTGGGGTTATTTCTCCAAGCCGCCCCTCATCGCCTGGTTGATCCGGGCGGCAACCGAAATCTGCGGCAATGGGCCGGCCTGCATTCGGGGACCGAGCCCGCTGTTGCATGCCGCCACCGCTATTGTCATCGGTGCGACCGGAATCGCGCTCGGAGGGCGCCGGCTCGGCGCCTGGGCGGCTCTCCTCTACGCAACGATGCCGGGCGTCGCCTTCTCGGCCATGCTGATGACGACCGATGTGCCGCTGGCCCTGTTCTGGGCCCTCTCGCTCTACTGCTTCGTCCGCATGCGGCAGGGTGGCGGGCTCGGCTGGGCGGTGGCAGCCGGCCTGGCGCTCGGCCTCGGCGCCCTCAGCAAATACGCCATGCTCCTGTTCATCCCGGGTGTCCTGCTCTACCTGCTGCTGTCGGCGGAGGCCAGGCGCGCATTGGGTTGGCCGAAGCCCCTCGTCATGGTGGCGGTGGGCCTTGGGGTTTTCTCGCCCAATCTAGCGTGGAATCTCAGCACCCATTGGACCACCGTCGTCAGCACGGCCGAGACTGCCGATGTCGGCAATCCGTCTTTCGATTTCGGTCATCTCATCGACTTTGCCGGCAGCCAGTTCGCCATCTTCGGCCCGGTACCGCTCTATCTGCTGTTCGAGCAGGTCTTCCAGGGGCGCCGGTCCGCCGCCCTTTCGCCGCCGGATAGCTACCGGCTCGTTCTTTGCTTGTCCCTGCCTTTCCTGCTGGGCTTCCTGCTGCTGTCCCTGGCCACGCGCGTCAATGCCAACTGGGCCGCCTATGCCTATATCGGCGGCAGCCTGGCGGTGGCGGGAGCGATGGCGCGGCCCTTGGCCTTCTGGTGGTTGAGGCGATCGGTCATCGTCCATGCCGCCATCGGGCTTGGCATGTACGGTGCGATCCTGTGTCTGCCGCTCTGGCCCCGGCTCCCCTTCAACCTCTCCCATGCCGTCGAGAGAAGAATCGGCTGGCAGACCCTGGGCCAAACGGTGGCGGCGGAACTCGCCAAGGAGCCGTCGCTGCGTCTGCTGACGGCCGATCGTACGCTCACCTCCGACCTGCTCTACTACGCCCATGTCCCGCCCGATGGCTATGCGGCCTGGAGTCCCGATCCGCGGCCGGAAAGCGAATATGAGCTCGTTGCCCGCCTGCAGGCCGGCGACCCGGGCCCCTTCCTGCTGGTGCTTTCCGGTGACGCGGACGCGAGACAGATCGCACAGCGCTTCTCGACCGCCGGGCCCGATATGGAGGTGACGGTGCATTTATGGACCGGCTCGGAACGCCACTTCCAACTAATGCGCCTGCAAGGATTTCGAGGCTACGCGCCGTGAGGGGAAGGCTGGCGCTCGCACTCCTGGCCGCGACGGCGGCTTGCATTGTCGTCTTTTCGCTCTTCCCCGATCTCGACCTCTGGGTTGCAAAGGCCCTGCTTCGCTCGGACGGCCTGTTCCTCGGCCAGAACTCCTACCCCCTCAATTGGCTGCATGAGAAGGCCGTGCCCTGGATGGTCAAGCTCTGCCTCGCCTTCTTCGTATTGGCCATGCTTGCCGGGCTATTCGGCCGATCGATCGCGGGGATTTCGGCCAAAGAGGCGCTCTTCGTCATCGCCGTTTTCGCCATCGGCCCCGGGCTTCTCGCCAACACCCTTGCCAAGGACCATTCCGGCCGACCCAGGCCCACCGATGCCCGGCCGTTCGGCGGTCCTTTCGCCTACGCCGCGCCCTTTGCCTTCGACGGAGCCTGCCCGAACAACTGCTCCTTCGTCTCGGGCGATGCCGCCGCCGGCTTCGGCTTCCTGGCACCCGCCGCCCTCCTGCCGCTCGGCTGGCGTAGGCGTGGAATTGTCGGCGCGCTCGCCCTTGGCGGCGTCATCGGCCTCATGCGTATGCTGCAAGGCGGGCATTTCCTCAGCGACGTCATCTTCGCGGGTCTTCTGGTCGCGGCGACGACCCTGGCGATCCATTGGGCCATGTTCCGGGCGCAAGGCAGCCTTCGGGGCGGGCGGAATCCCGACTCGAGTGGCGCAATTTAGGTCTTGTCGGCGGGCGGGGGCTGCGGTTAGAAATGTTCCAGGGTCTTTAAGATCCTGACGGAGCAGCGATGTCGATCCGCACGCATGGGATCTTCGAGGCGGCCGGGCGCGAAAGCGCCGGGGCCGCGCCTGCGCCGATTTCCGCCCTCGCTTCCGCTGGCCGGACGCTGCGACTTATCTGCCCCTGAGCGCAACCGCCTTTCGCAGAGGGCGAAGCGCTTCCAGGGGTCCTGAGGCGCTTCATCCGTCAACAGCGAACATGGGGTCTATGACATGAGTACCAGCGGTCAAACCAAGGTTGCGCCGATGCGCGACAAGAACCACGTCGTAATATTCGATACGACCATGCGCGACGGCGAGCAGGCGCCGGGCTGCTCCATGAACCTCGAGGAGAAGCTGAAGATCGCCGCCGTGCTCGAGGAGATGGGCGTCGACGTGATCGAGGCCGGTTTCCCCATCGCCTCCAACGGCGACTTCGAGGCGGTGCGCGAAGTCGCCCGATTGGTGCGCAACTGCAGCATCGCCGCATTGGCGCGGACGTCGAAGAAGGATATCGACCGAGCCTGGGAAGCGCTCAAAGGCGCCGTCCGGCCTCGAATCCATACTTTCATTTCGACCAGCCCGCTGCACATGAAGTACATGCTGAACATGGAGCCCGACGCGGTCCATCAGGCGACCGTCGATTGCGTCATCCATGCGCGCAATCTGTGCGACGACGTGGAGTGGTCGGCCCAGGATGCCTCTCGCAGCGACCACGACTTCCTCTGCCGCTGCGTCGAGGCGGCGATCAAGGCGGGCGCCCGCACGGTCAACATTCCCGATACCCTCGGCTACGCCTTGCCTGAGGAGTTCGCGGCCCTCATCGCCATGCTGATGAACCAGGTTCCGAACATCGACAAGGCCGTGGTTTCGGTTCATTGCCACAACGATCTCGGCCTCGCCGTGGCCAACTCCCTGGCGGCGGTCGGCGCCGGGGCGCGCCAGGTCGAATGCACCATCAACGGGCTCGGCGAGCGGGCCGGCAACGCGGCGATGGAGGAAATCGTCATGGCGCTCCGCACGCGTCCCGACCGCATGCCCTACGAAACCGGCATCGACACCACGATCATTACCAAGGCCTCGAGGCTCGTCTCGACCATCACCGGCTTCGCGGTGCAGCCCAACAAAGCCATCGTCGGCGCCAACGCCTTCGCGCATGAGTCCGGAATTCATCAAGACGGCATGCTGAAGCACGCCGGCACCTACGAGATCATGACTCCCGAATCCGTCGGCCTCGGCCGCTCGACCTTGGTCATGGGCAAGCACTCGGGCCGGCACGCCTTCAAGACCAAGCTGAAGGAACTGGGCTTCGATCTCGGCGACAACGCCGTCGAGGACGCGTTTCGCCGCTTCAAGGATCTGGCCGACAAGAAGAAGGACGTCTTCGACGAGGACATCGTCGCCCTTGTCGACGACAATCTCGTGCGCAGCAACGACCAGATCCGTTTCGTCTCGCTCCAGGTAGTCGCCGGCTCCAAGGGGCCGCAGCGCGCCGATCTCGAGCTCGAGATCGCAGGCAAGCCGATGCAGGCGACGGCAACCGGCGACGGTCCGGTCGACGCCATCTTCAACGCCATCAAGGCGCTCTTCCCTCATGAGGCGCGCCTCCAGCTGTTCCAGGTCCATGCGGTGACCGCCGGCACCGACGCCCAGGCGGAAGTCACGGTGCGGCTCGAGGAGGGCGGCAAGACGGTCAACGGGCAGGGCGCCGACACCGATACCCTGGTCGCTTCCTGCAAGGCCTATATCCACGCCCTCAACAAGCTGCTAGTGAAGCGTGAGAAATCGGCACCGGCGGCGCTTTCGGCCTGAAACTGGCAATCCGGCACGGAATGGGAACGGGGCCGAAAGGCCCCGTTTTCCGTCAGCCAGTGTCGAACCGGTGACAAGCGTCTTGAATTTGCCATGGTGGGCGGCTATGCCGAGCGCTTCTCAGAGCGAAGGTCCTCCGGATGTTCAATAGATTGCTCGGCATGCTTTCTGCCGACATGGCTATAGATTTGGGTACTGCCAATACTCTCGTCTACGTCAAGGGGCGGGGCATCGTTCTCAACGAGCCATCGGTCGTGGCGATCGCCGAAGTCAAGGGCAAGAAGCGCGTGCTTGCGGTCGGCGACGAGGCGAAGATGATGCTGGGCCGCACGCCCGGCTACATCACCGCGATCCGGCCCTTGCGCGACGGCGTCATCGCCGATTTCGAGGTGGCGGAAGAGATGATCAAGCATTTCATCCGCAAGGTGCACAACCGCCGCAGCTTCGCCAGCCCTCAGGTCATCATCTGTGTTCCATCGGGCTCGACCGCGGTCGAGCGCCGCGCCATCCAGGAATCGGCGGAATCCGCCGGCGCCCGGCGCGTGCATCTGATCGAGGAACCCATGGCGGCGGCCATCGGCGCGGGCCTGCCGGTGACGGAGCCGACCGGCTCCATGGTGGTCGATATCGGCGGCGGGACGACGGAAGTGGCCGTGCTGTCCCTGGGCGGGATCGTCTATTCCCGCTCGGTGCGCGTCGGCGGCGACAAGATGGACGAAGCCATCATCGCCTACATCCGCCGCAACCATAATCTCCTCATCGGCGAGGGCAGCGCCGAGCGGATCAAGAAAGAGATCGGCTCCGCCTGCCCGCCCGAGGACGGCGAGGGCCGCAGGCTGGAGATCAAGGGCCGCGACCTGATGAACGGCGTGCCCAAGGAACTGGTGATCACCGAACGTCAGATCGCCGAGAGCCTGGCCGAGCCGGTTGGGGCCATCATCGAGGCGGTCAAGGTCGCTCTCGAGCACACCGCGCCCGAACTCGCGGCCGACATCGTCGATAAGGGGATCGTGCTGACCGGCGGCGGCGCGCTGCTCAGCAATCTCGACTTCGTGCTGCGCCATTCCACGGGCCTGCCGGTGTCGATCGCCGACGATCCGCTCAGCTGCGTGGCGCTCGGCACGGGGCGCTGCCTGGAGGAGATGCCGACGCTGAAGAACCTGCTGATCGACACATATTGAGACGGCGTCGCCGCGACGCCGGCTACTTTTGCGAGTTTATGCTAAAAACCATTTATTTTCTGTGCGTTATGCGGTAACCTCTAATTCCGGGTGGCGCCGGTGCGTCGCCTGGGGGAAGCGCCCCGGAGGACGGGTTTGAAGCTTCGCGGCGGATCGGCGTTGCGACTCGTATCAGCCAAGGCGTGGCTGCAGCGCTTTACCTTCGCCTTGCTTTTCATTGCCGCTTTCGCGCTGATGCTACTGGGCCGGGCCGACGGCGATCTCGTCCTGCGCGCGCGGGCCGCTCTTGCCGACGCCGTGGTGCCGATCCTCGACGGCGTTGCGCGTCCCCTGGCGAACATTCGCCAAGCCTATGATAATGCAAGGGATTTCGTGAACCTCCGGGCGGAGAACGAAGCCTTGCGCCAGGATCAGGAGCGGCTGCTACAATGGCAGGTGGTGGCGCGCCAACTCGAGGCCGAGAACCAGGGCCTGCGCGACCTGCTGAAGTTCGTTCCCGATCCAGGCGCCAGTTTCGTCACCGCCCGGGTGGTGGCCGACAACGGCGGCGCTTTCGTGCGCACTGCGCTGGTCGCCGCGGGCTACCGCGACGGCGTGCGACGCGGTGACGCAGCCATGACCGGCGAGGGTCTCGTCGGCCGGGTAGTAGAGGTCGGACAGCGCTCCGCCCGGATACTCCTGCTGACCGACATCAACAGCCGGATTCCCGTGGTCGTCGAACGCACGCGCGACCAGGCAATCCTGGCCGGCGACAACTCGGACAATCCCCAGTTGCTTTACCTGCCCCACGGCTCCTCGCTTGTCCCGGGCGACCGCATCGTCTCCTCGACCGCCGGCGGCGCCTTTCCGCCGGGGCTGCCCATCGGCATCGTCGGGTCGGTCCAGAACGGGACGGCCATCGTCTCTCTGTTCGTCGATTGGGACCGGCTCGAATACCTTCGCCTGGTGGACTATCACCTGCCCGGCATTCTGGATGGGGACCGAAACCCGTGAGGCTTGCGCTCTTTCACCGGATGGACGGCTGGGCGCGCAACATCTTTCCCTTCGCGCTGACCCTGCTGATGATGGTGCTGGGGGCCACCCCGCTTCACATCTCCTTTCTCCAGGCGCTGGGTCCCGTGCTGGCCATGATTTCCACCTACTACTGGGCGATCCATCGGCCGAACCTGCTGCCGGCGCCCGGCGTCTTCGTCATCGGGCTGGTGGGCGATCTGATGGGCCAGGCGCCGCTCGGCGTCGGCACGATGATGCTCCTGTTCGTTTATGTCGTCGCCTTCTCCCAGCGACGACTCTTCCTCGGCCAACCCTTCCTCGTCGTCTGGTGGGGCTTCATGATGATCGCCGCCGGCGCCATGGCGCTGGGCTGGATCTTGGCCGGGTTCGTCGCCGGCGGCGCCCTCGACCCGAAGCGGGCTGTCTTTGCCTATCTCATGGCGCTCGCCCTTTACCCGGCGATCGCCGACCTCTTCACCCGAGCCCAGCGCGCCTTCCTGCGACCCGCTTAGCGTTGTCATGAAGCGCGATCCCAAGCTCGTCAACAAATCCTTCAGCCGGCGCGTCGCCTTGCTCGCCGGCGGTCAGGCGCTGCTGTTCTCGGCCTTGGCCGGGCGCATGTACTACCTGCAGGTCGTGGAATCGGACCGCTACAGGCTCATGGCGGAGCAGAACCGGGTCAATCTCCGCCTCTTGCCACCCTTGCGCGGCAAGATTCTCGATCGCTTCGGCCAACCCATCGCCGTCAACGATCCCAATTACCGGGTCGTCGTCGTGCCCGAGCAGACCTTGGATATGCGCGGCACCCTGAAGATGCTGGCGCGCATCCTGGCTCTGGACGACGGCGAGATCGAACGCATCATGCGCGAGCGCGGCCGGTATCGCGCCTTCGTGCCCATCACGGTGCGCGAGAACCTGGACTGGGACCAGGTCTCGCGTATCGAGGTCAACCTGCCCGATCTGCCCGGTGCGGGCATCGAGGTGGATCAGACCCGGTCATATCCCTTCGGCGGGGCGACGGCAGGCGTGCTGGGCTATGTCGGGCCGCCCGCCATCGACGAGGTCGGCAATGATCCCCTGCTGCAGCTGCCGGGCTTCCGCATCGGCAAGAGCGGGCTGGAAAAGGTGTACGACAGCCAGCTGCGCGGTACCGCTGGCAACAGCGAGGTCGAGGTGAACGCTCTCGGCCGGGTGATCCGTGAACTCGACCGACGCGATGGCGTCCAGGGCCAACAACTCGTCACCACCCTCGACATCGGCTTGCAGCAATTCGTCCAGCAGCGCCTCGCCGCGGAGCAGAGCGCGTCGGCCGTGGTGCTGGACGTGGTCACCGGCGATGTGCTGGCCATGGGCTCCTCCCCAAGCTTCGATCCCAGTTCCTTCAACCGGGGTCTCAGCGGGGCCGAGTGGGAGCAGCTCTCCAACGATCCCACGCGCCCCCTCACCAACAAGGCGATCGCCGGGCAATACGCCCCCGGATCGACCTTCAAGACCATGACGGCCATGGCGGCGCTGGCGAGCGGCGTCGATCCAAGCCACACGGTTTTCTGCCCCGGCTTCCTCACCCTTGGCAACGTCACGTTCCATTGCTGGTGGCATCAGGGCCACGGGACCCTCGACATGCTGGGCGGGATCAAGAATTCCTGCGACGTCTACTTCTACGACACCGCCCGGCGCGTCGGCATCGACCCCATCGCCGCGATGGCACGGCGGTTCGGCCTCGGCCAGCCGACGGGCATCGACCTGCCGGGCGAGAAGCCCGGCCTCATTCCCGACTCGGCATGGAAAAAGGCGACCTACAACGACGTCTGGCATCCGGGCGAGACCCTGGTCGCGGGCATCGGTCAGGGCTTCGTGCAGGCGACGCCGCTTCAGCTCGCCATGATGACGGCCAGGATCGCCAATGGCGGCTATGCGCTCACGCCGCGGCTGACGCGCCCGGCCCTCATCGACGGGGCCAGCGGGCCCGATCCCGCCGTTTGCGCCTTCCCCAAGATGGATATCAGCGCGAACCACCTGAAGATCGTGGTCGAGGGCATGCGCCGGGTGGTGAACGAACCCGACGGCACGGCTTACAACGCCCATATCGCCATTCCGGGGATGGAGATGGCCGGCAAGACGGGCTCCGCCCAGGTCCGGCATATCAGCATGGCCGAACATCTGGCCGGCGTGCGCAAGAACGCTGACTTGCCTTGGCCGCTGCGCGACAACGCGCTCTTCATCGGGTTCGCGCCCGTCGGCCATCCCCGCTACTGCGTTGCCGTGGTGGTCGAGCATGGCGGCGGCGGCGCCAAGGTCGCCGGCCCGATTGCCCGGGACGTGCTGATCGAGTGCCAGCAGCGCGATCCCATGCGCCCGCCCGAGCCGGGGCGGATCGCCCAACTCTGAACGCGATGGCAACGCCTGCCTACGCCAGCAGCGGCGCGCCGCGCCTGGGAGTGTGGGAGAAGCTGCGCCGGATCAACTGGGGCATGCTGCTGATCATCTCGGCCATCGCCGGATTTGGCTTCGCTATGCTCTATTCCGCCGCCAACGGCAGCGTCGATCCCTGGATGTCGCGCCAGGCGGCGCGGTTTGCCGTCGGCCTCGCAGCGCTTGTCGCCGTCGCCCTGGTCGATTTCCGGTTCTGGCTGCGCAACGCCTATCTGCTCTACGTGGTTGCGGTGCTGCTGCTGATCTTCGTCGAGATCGCGGGGCATATCGGCATGGGGGCCCAGCGCTGGATCAACCTCGGCTTCATCCAGCTTCAGCCTTCGGAGCTGATGAAGGTCGCGCTCGTCCTGGCGCTCGCCCGCTATTTTCACGGCCGCAGCTACGAGGAGGTAGGCAAGCCCCTGGTCCTGATACCACCCCTCCTGTTGTGCCTGGCTCCGGCCGGCCTCGTGCTCCTACAGCCCGATCTCGGCACCGCCGTGATGCTGATCCTCGGCGCCGGGCTGATGTTCTTCGTCGCCGGGGTGAGGCTGTGGAAGTTCGCCATCATCATCGCCGGCGGCGTCGGCGCGGTGCCGGTCGCCTGGAACTTCCTGCGCGATTACCAGAAGGCCCGGATCCTGACCTTCCTCAATCCGGAGAGCGATCCGCTGGGCGCCGGCTACCACATCATGCAGTCCAAGATCGCCTTCGGTTCCGGGGGGATGTTCGGCCGGGGCTTCCTCCAGGGTTCCCAAAGCCATCTCGACTTCCTGCCCGAGCGCCAGACCGATTTCATCTTCACCATGCTGGCCGAGGAGTTCGGCATGGCGGGCGGGCTCGTGCTCCTCGCGCTCTACGCCATGCTGATCGCCTACGGCCTGGTCATCGCCGTCAACTGCCGCAACCAGTTCGGCCGGCTGGTCGCCGTGGGCCTGACCGGCAACCTGTTTCTTTATGTCTTCATCAACATGGCCATGGTCATGGGGCTCATTCCCGTGGTCGGCGTGCCATTGCCGCTCATCTCCTACGGCGGCACGGCCATGATCACGGTGCTGGCCGGCTTCGGCCTCATCATGTCGGTCTACATCAACCGCGACCTCAAGATCGGTCGGCGCGGCGGGGTAGGCGAGGACTGAGCGCATGATCGCTCCAGGACCAACCTATCGACAAAGGGGAGGCGCTTTGCTATATGGCCGCCTCCCTTGGACGGGCCGCTAGCTCAGTTGGTAGAGCAGCTGACTCTTAATCAGCGGGTCATAGGTTCGAGTCCTATGCGGCCCACCAATCCACACGAAAGCCCCAGCTGGCTTCATTTCCTTGCGAACCCGTGGCACAAGGGCTAACTTGGGTGGCTAGGAAAGTGGCTAGAGTGGGTCAGCAAGTTGGCGGCACCGGGCTATCTGACGCGCCGAAAGCTGGGCTGGTATTTCCAGATTGCGGTGCCGAAGGATCTGTGGGCTGTCGTTGGCCAGAAGGTCGTCAGATTCTCACTTAAGACCCGTGATCGTCGCGTCGCCGCCGTCAAATCTCGCGACGAATTGGTCCAGGCAACGCAATATTTTGCGGAGCTTCGTGCGTCCAGGTTGACCGACGAACAGCGGCGAAGCGTCGTCGAAAAGCTCCGGAATCTTGGCTACGACATTGAGAGCGACACCAACGATATTGTGACGGCGATCGCCGCGTTGCAAACCCGCGAGCGTAGCGAAATGGAGGCATGGCTCGAGAAGAGGCGTGCCAGTCTACAAGCGGTCGACTCCGAAATAGACGCCACGGCCGCGATCGCACCGCTCAAGGCGGAAGGCTTCGCGTGGTTGAGCAAGATAGACGACATAGCAGAGGCTGCTGGTCTGAAAGCAGCGGCGGAGCCGGATGATCTGACTCTCGACACGCTCTTTGAGCGTTGGCAGCGGGAGCGCAATCCGGCGCCCCGGAGCGTGACGGAATGCGAATTCACGGTCAGGCGCT
>DATNJA010000199.1:0-28599 GCA_035604155.1 Candidatus Udaeobacter sp.
TGCTATGCCTATATGCAGCTGGGTGAACTGAGGAAGGCGCTGGATAACTGCAAGGCATCTCTGGAATACGGCAGTCTTCCGGAGGCCTACCGCAAGGAGCAGGAACTGATCCAGCGGCTTGGCATGCCTGGAAAAGACCTATGACATCGGTGGATGCGAGCAAACCGAGAGCCGGTTAAGTTCAGACGGCGGCCGGGTCCCATTCGAGTCCGGCGTTTGCGCCCGAGGCTCGACGAGGCCTCGTCGTATCGCATAACACCCATGGGCCGGGGGGCGTTGCAGGGCGCGAGGCAGCCCGCTAGTTTGCCGCCCTTGGAATAGGAGGTGTCTGGCATGTTGCGCGACGCTGTGTGGCAGGCGCGGGTGGACTTGGCGGCGGCCTTCAGGCTCGCCAACCGCTACGGCTTCAACGAAGGAATCGACAATCACCTCACCCTGATGCTGCCGGGTAGCCGCGACCGGTTTCTGCTGAACCCCTTCGGCCTCGATTGGTCCGAGGTGACCGCGAGCAATCTCCTGGTGGTCGACAGCGATGGACGCTTGATCGAGGGCGAGGGCGAGGTCGAGATCACGGCCTTCTGCATCCATGCGCCGATGCACAAGGCGAGCGATCGCGCCGCCTGCATCATGCACACCCATATGCCCTATGCCACGGCGCTCGGCATGGTCGAGGGCGGCCGCCTGGAATGGGCGAGCCAGAACGCGCTGCGCTTCTATGGCGACATCGCCTATGACGAGGACTACCAAGGGCTCGCCATGGCGACCGAGGAGGGCGAACGCCTTGCCCGCGTGCTCGACGGCAAGCGCGTGCTGATGATGGCCAATCATGGCGTGACCGTCATCGGGCGGACGGTGGCAGAGGCTTTTCATGACCTGTATTTCCTCGAGCGGTCATGCCAGGTGCAGCTGCTTGCCATGCAAAGCGGCAAGCCACTCAAGCAAGTCGCGCCCCAAATTGCCCAATCGACATTCGGGCGCAATGACTCTGGCGAGTCGGCGATGAAGCACTTCGCCGCGATGAAGCGGATCCTGGATCGAGAGGAGCCCGACTACACTCTCTGAGGCATCGACGGGGGTTCTATCGCGGGCGGCGTGGCTGGACAACGACTCCGGCGCGCCGGCGAACTTGACTGGCCGCGTTTAAGCAAGCGCCTTGGCAAGGGCTTCGAAGGGCAGGAGCACGCAGTCCTGCCGGCTCTTTATTTTGTGTACGGGCTGGAAAGCCGCGAGGCTTGCCCAATCGCCCACGGGTGCCGGAGCGCCTTCCTTGAGCAGGGCAGCGACGGCGGCCGTCGCCTCGGCGATCTCGCCGCGGGTCTTGCCCGTCGCCTGGCGGGCGATGGTCTCTGCCGCCGCTTCGCAGAGCAGGCAGCCCCGCACCTGATGCCCGACCGCCGATATTCTGTCGCCGGCGAGTGCGACATCCAGCGTCACCCGGTCGCCGCACAGGGGATTGTCGAGGGTCGCGCTCCTATCGGGCTTGGCCAGACGCCCGCGACTGCGCCCCGCATGGGCCCGAGCCACGAGTTCGGCGTGGTAGAGCTCGTCGCTCACGCCGGCCGCTGTCGCAGATGGGCGAGCGCCTCGGGCGTATCGATGTCCAGCAGCACGCCGTCGTCGGGCATGGCCACCTCGGCCACCAGCTCGCCATATTGACCGATCAGATGGCGGGCGCCCACGTCGCCGGCAAGGCCGATCATCTCGGGAATAAACCGCCGGGCCCAGAGCACCGGATTGCCGCGCTTACCTTCCCAGGTCGGCACGCAAATGGCTCGGCCTTCCAGTGGATTGAAGGCCGAGATCAGGCGGTCCAGCACCTCCGGCCCGACCCGCGGCATATCGGCGAGGCAGACGAGGACGGCGTCGATCTCGCCCGGCAGGGCCTGCAAGCCGGCCTTCAGCGAACTCGCCATGCCCGTCGCGAAGGCCGGATTCTCGACCACGGTAACGGGACGATCCCCGATGGCCGCCTTGAGACGCGCGGCCTCATGGCCGACCACGACCAGTACGGGCCGGGCGCGGGAGGCCAACGCCGCATCGATGGCCCGGGAGACCATGGCCCGACCCTCCACCTCCGTCAGGAGCTTGTTGGCCCCACCCATCCGGCTCGACCGTCCGGCAGCGAGGACAAGGGCGGCCACCCGGGGCGCGCGGGGAACCAGGGCCGGCTCGTCCCGCGGCTGCGGCCGGGTCGGGATCTCCTTCAAAAGGCCGCCTGCGCCCATGCGCATGATGTCGGCGCCAGCGACGGGCAGATCGGCGATCAGCCGGCGCAGCACCCAATCGAAGCCATTGACCTTGGGCGACCGGGCGCAGCCGGGCAGGCCCAGGACGGGGCGCTCGCCAAGCCGTCCCAGCAGCAACAGGTTGCCGGGATCGACGGGCATGCCGAAATGGATGATTTCTCCACCTGAAGCGGCGAGGGCCGCAGGGATGACGTCGCGACGGTCGGTGATGGCGGAGGCGCCCGCGATGAGGATCACTTCGGCCTCGGACGACGCCGCGATCTCCCGGGCAAGATCGGCGCTGCGATGGGCGCAGCGGCGCTCCGTCACCGGCGGGCATTGCAGCTCGGCAAGGCGCTGGTTGGTTACCTCCCTGGTCTTGTCCAGCACGCTATCCTTGATGCCGGGAAGAAGCGTCTGGATCAGGGCCACACGGCGCGGCTGCATGGTGGCAAGACGAAGGATCGGCTTGCCCAGGCGGGCGAGGGCGAGGCAACGGTCGAGTGTCTCGCCCGGCACGGCGAAGGGAATGATCTTGACCGTCGCGGCCATGTCGCCCTTCGCCAGCAGATCGAAGGGCGCCAGCGTCGCAATCGTGATCGACTCGTCCACCAGATTCGCCGCATCCAGGCGCTCGCGATCGACCACGAGCAAACCCGGCGCTTCGGCGACCAGATTGGCCCGGCCGGTGAAAGCCGCTGCGACCGAGAGATGCTCGCCGCAGACGGCCTCGGCGACCTGGCGGGCTGCCTCGTCCTCGGTAACGTCGCCTGGCTCGAGCCTCACGGCGGCGACCGTGGTCTGGCCGACGGCCGAAAGCGCGGCGATGTCGGCCGCGCCCAGGCGCCGGCCCTTGCGGAAGGCGGCACCTTTGACCCGGATGCTATGGGCGAGCAGCGCACCTTCGGCCTCGGCCAGGGGCAACTCGGCGAAAATCATGCCGCGCGTCTCACCGCGGTAATCTGGGCCAGGATCGAGACGGCGATTTCCGCCGGCGAGAGGGCGCCGATTGCAAGCCCCACCGGCCCGTGGATGCGCGCCAGATCGGCGGGCGAAAAGCCGTCCTTGGCAAGGCGGGCGAGCCGCCCGGCATGAGTTCGCTTGCTCCCGAGCGCACCGATATAGAAGGCAGGAGATCGCAGAGCCGAGGCAAGGGCCGGGTCGTCGAGCTTCGGGTCATGGGTGAGGGTGACGACGGCGGTGCGCGAGTCGAGGCCAAGGGCCGCCATGGCCTCGTCGGGCCAATCGTGGGATAGCGCCAGGCCGGGAAAGCGGGCGTCGGTGGCGAAGGAGCGCCTCGGATCGATGACGCTTACGCCATAGCCGGTCAGCGCCGCCATGGGCGCCAGGGCCTGGGCAATATGTACGGCGCCCACCAAGAACAGGCGTGGTGGCGGATTGTGGACCTGGATGAAGTAACGCCGGCCAGCCGCTTCGAGGATGTCGCTGTCGTCCCGCCGAAGGGCAAGGCGGACGTCGGCCAGGGCCGCTTCGTCCAGCGCCAGCTCGCCTTCCACGTCGCCTTCGCGGACGATCGCCTGGCTTCCGTCCGCGAGGTCCGTCACCAGCGCCGCAGGGCGTTTGGCCGCGCGGTCGGCGACCAACCGGTCGAGAAGGGCCTGTTTCATTCCAGGGCTTCGAGCCAGATCTGCAGCTTGCCGCCGCAGGCAAGCCCGACTTCCCAGGCCTGCTCGTTGGTGATCCCGAAATCGAGCAGCCTCGGCCTTCCGCCGGCGATCACCTCCTGGGCCTCGCGGACCACCGCGCCCTCGATACAGCCGCCGGAGACCGAGCCGATCATGCGGCCGTCCTGATCCACGGCGAGCTGGCTGCCAGTCGGGCGCGGAGACGAGCCCCAGGTGGCGACGACGGTGGCGACGGCCACGCCGCGCCCATCGCGCTTCCACTGCTGGGCTTGCTCGAGGATGTTCTCGCTCAGGCCCGACGCTGTTGCATCCATTGGCTGACGCCCTCCATGCGCCGTTGGCCGGGCCTGGCCAGGACACCGGTCAGGTCGGCAAGGCTGGTCAGATTGTGCACCGGCCGGAAATCGTCGATATGCGGCATGATCGCCTTGGCCCCTATGGATTTGGGCTCATAGGCGTCGTAACGCAAGAGCGGGTTCAGCCAGATCAGTCGCCGGCAGGACTTGTGCAGGCGCTCCATCTCGCGTCCCAGCACCGCGTCGGCATCCCGCTCCAGCCCGTCGCTGATGAACAGCACCACGGCCCCCTGGCCCAGCACGCGCCGGGACCAGCGGGCGTTGAATGTCGCCAGGCAATGGCCGATCCGCGTCCCGCCGGACCAGTCTTCGACCCGTTCCGAGACGCGATCGAGGGCCACGTCGACGTCTCGATGGCGCAAGAGCCGGGTGATGTTGGTGAGCCTGGTGCCGAAGACGAAGGCAAAGACGCGGTCGCGGTCGTTGGTCACCGCATGCATGAAGTGCACCACGACGCGCGAATACCGGCTCATGGAGCCGGAAATGTCGCAGAGAATGACCAGCGGCGGATGGCGCCGGCGCGCCTCGCGCCGCTTCAGGGTCGCGAGCCCGCCCGCTCTCAAGCTGGCGCGCAGCGTCGCCCGCATGTCGATGCGCCGTCCGTGCGGATCGGGCCGGAAGCGCCGGGTAGGGACCTCCATGATGGGCAGGCGCATGACCGCGATCAGGCGCTTTGCGCGCGCCAGCTCCTCGGCCGACATCTTCTCGAAGTCGATCTTTTGAAGGAGTTCGCGATCGGAGAAGGTCATGGTCGCGTCCAGCTCGACTTCGTCCTCCTCCTGCTCAGGCGATCCCAACGGGGCTGCGTCCGGCCCTTCGCGCCGAAGCGCCTCGGCCAGACGCCGGCTGATCTCTTCCCGGTCATCCTCGTTCTCGGGGCGCCCGATGCTGGGCAGCAGCATCGCCATCATCCGCTCCAGAAGCTGGGGATTGCGCCAGAAGACGTGGAAAGCCTGGTCGAACAGCGGGCGCTGGTCCTGCCTGTTCACGAACACGGCGTGCAGGGTCCAGTAGAGATCCTCGCGCCGGCCGAGGCCGACCGTCTCCACGGCCCGCAACGCCTCGATCACACGGCCCGGGCCGATGGGCAGGCCCGCGGCCCTGAGCGTGCGGGCGAAAAACATCAGATTGTCGACCAGCCGGCCCTGGCCGGATGCGCGCTCGGCCCCCTGACCGGGCTCAGGCATGACGGCCGGCGGCAGCCAGCTCGGACTTCACCTGGTCCAGGAGCATGGCCGCCTCGCTGCCGCGGATCTTGGCGATGTCGTCCTGATATTTGAGCAGGACGCCAAGCGTATCGTCCACGGCCTTGGGATCGAGGGCAACCTGGTTCAGCTCGATGAGGGCCTGGGTCCAGTCGATGGTCTCGGCGATTCCCGGCAGCTTGAACAGCTCGACCTTGCGCAGCTTCTGCACGAAGCCGACCACTTGCCGGCTGAGCTCGGTCCGGGCCTCAGGCACTTTCACCGCCAGAATCTCGAGCTCCCGCGCGGCATCCGGATAGTCGACCCAGTAGTAGAAGCACCGGCGCTTCAGGGCGTCGTGGATCTCCCGCGTGCGGTTGGAAGTGATGACCACGATGGGCGGCACCGCCGCACGCAGGGTACCAAGTTCCGGGATCGTGATCTGGAAGTCGGAGAGAACTTCCAGCAGGAAGGCCTCGAAAGGCTCGTCCGTCCGGTCGAGCTCATCGATGAGCAGCACCGGTGCCCCGGCGGGATCGGCCTCGAGAGCCTGGAGCAGGGGGCGCTTGATGAGGAAGCGCTCAGAATAGATGTCGCTGCCGAGACTCTCGCGGCTGCGGTCCCCGGCCGCTTCCGCCAGCCGGATCTCAACCATCTGGCGGGGATAGTTCCACTCGTAGACCGCCGAGGCGACATCGAGCCCCTCGTAGCATTGCAAGCGCAACAAGCGCCGCCCCAGGGTCTCGGCCAGCACCTTGGCGATCTCGGTCTTGCCCACGCCGGCCTCGCCCTCCAGGAAAAGCGGCCGTCCGAGGCGCAAGCCAAGGTAGAGCGCCGTGGCGAGACTTCGGTCGGCCACGTAGCGACCGCCGGTCAGGAGGTCGAGGGTCTCATCGACGGATTTCGGAATAAGGCGCGTCACGCCGGCTAACCTTCATGGTTCATGGTCGTTCGATGGCGCCCGAAGCTAGACGCTCGCCCTCGGCCTTGCAACGCGGCAGCGTGGCGCGAGCCGGCACCTTCGAGGTGGCAGGCGGGAGCGTCATATGAGAATCTGAACGGAATCGACGGAGGGTTTAGCCTGACGCGCGCGCCCGCAATGCTCAGACGGAGCTCCGACCATCTTCCTGAAGTATTTGAAATTGTTGAATTGCCTTGCTGCTGCCTCGGTGCTGACGGCTTGCGCGAGCCCGCCGCGTCCCGCCGCGCCGCTTACCTCTCGCGAGGACCGGTCGCGGGAATACTGCCATCTTCTTGCCGTGAATTCGGCGCAAGAATCCACCGCCAATCGCCTCTGCCTGGATTTGGAGGACGCGGCGGCGAGCCGGGCCCGCACCTTCGGCATCGGCGCCGCCCTGGACCGGGAATGCGAAAAGCTGGCGACGTTCGATGGACCTGGACAGCCATTCTCCTGGGTCGTTTATGTGAGCTGCGTCAACGACAGCATTTAGGCATCAGGCAGCACCTCCTTGCTCTACATCCTAGGCAAAGCGGGTTGGCTTCTCGCCCAACCGGGCAATCTGCTGGTCCTGGTCATCGCCCTGGGCGCCTTGCTTCTTTTCACCCGTTGGCGTGGCCTCGGGCGCTTGCTCGTCGTCCTGGCGGCGTTGGTCGCCCTCGCGATCGCCTTCCTGCCGGTGGGAGACTGGCTGCTGCGGCCGCTGGAGGAGCGGTTTCCGCCGTTGAGCGACCTGCCCCCGAAGGTCGACGGCATCATCATGCTGGGCGGCGCGGTCAATACGGTGATTACCGAAAGCCGGCACCAGCCGACGGTCAACGACCACGCGGAGCGGTTCATCGCCTTTGCCGACCTCGCGCGGCATTATCCGAGCGCGAAGCTCGTTTTCTCCGGCGGCGGGCCCGAGCTGGAAAGTGGCAACTTCCGCGAGGCCGATGCAGCGCGTCTGGTGCTGCAATGGATGGGCATGGACACCAGCCGCGTCATCTTCGAACGCGAGTCCCGCAACACCTTCGAGAACGTGGTCGATTCCAAGGCCCTGGCACGTCCTGCGGCGGGCGAGATATGGCTTCTGGTCACTTCAGCTTATCACATGCCGCGCGCGGTGGGCCTCTTCCGCGCCCAGGGCTGGACGGTGATTCCCGATCCGGTCGATTACCAGACCGCCGCCGGCAAAGCGGCGCCGGACTTCGAGGTGGATTTCCAGGACAACCTCGACAAGGCCTCGCTGGGCCTCAAGGAGTGGATCGGTCTTATTGCCAACCACTGGCTCGGGCGAAGCCAGTTTCTGTTTCCTTCACCGTAACGGGCGTCGTCTTCACGCAAGACCGCGGCCGTGGCACAACAGCGCGGGATTGCCGGAGTTTGCGACTCGGGAGAAGGCATGGCGGGCCATCGCGGTTTCCTTCGCTTCCTGGCCCTGGGCTTGGGGCTGACCCTGGTCGGCGTTCCGGTTCCAGTCCGAGCCGATGGCTTCGACGATTGGCTGCTGAGCGTCCGACGCGAAGCCCGGGCACATGGCGTATCCGAGGCGACGGTCGATGCAGCCTTCGTCAATCTGCGCCCGATTCCGGATGTGATCGATAAGGAAAGGCATCAGCCCGAGCTGACCATGACCTTCGCCCAATACCTGGCCAAGGTCGTGACCGACGACCGGGTCCAGCGAGGGCGTGCTCTTCTGGCGGACTATCGGCCGGTCCTGCTCAAGGTCCAGGCGTCGTTCGGCGTCCAGCCGCGGTTCATCGTGGCCCTCTGGGCGCTCGAGTCCGACTACGGGCGCATCACCGGGGGGTACCCCGTCGTCGGCGCGCTGGCGACCCTTGCCTATTCCGGATCGCGCAAGAGCATGTTCCGCCATGAACTCCTCGACGCCCTCCAGATTCTCGACGAGAAGGACATCACCCTTGCCGGGATGACCGGATCCTGGGCCGGTGCCATGGGTCAATGCCAGTTCATGCCGTCGAGCTTCCGGCGGTTTGCAGTGGATTTCGACGGCAGCGGGCGGCGCGACATCTGGACGAACGAGGCGGACGTATTCGCCTCGATCGCCAACTATCTCACCGGCCTCCATTGGCGCCCCGGCGAGACATGGGGAAGGGAGGTACACCTGCCCCAGGGCCTCGGCGGAAAGCTGGCTGGATTGACGAAGGCTCGCACCCTCAGCGAATGGAAGCGGGTCGGCCTGCACAACCTCGATGGCAGCGATCTGCCGGCCCTGCCCATCAGCGCCGCGCTGGTTACGCCGGATGGTCCCAATGGGTCCGCCTACCTCGTCTATGCGAACTACGAGGTCGTGATGAAATGGAACCACTCAACCTATTTCGCTACTTCAGTGGGTCTTCTTGCGGACCGGATCGGTGGAGACTAACCTACTAAGCCCGGTGCCCATGAGAACTCAGCCCACAAGATGATGCGGTTTACCCGCCTGGTATTGCTGTTCCTGGCGTTCGGGCTCTCGGCCTGCGCCGAGACCACCCTGGTTGTCGACCAGACCAAGATGATTACCCAGCAGCCCACTCAGACCTATGGCTACAAGGTCGGCCAGCCTTATCAGGTCGACGGCGTCTGGTATTACCCGGCGGTCAACTACGACTATGACGAAACGGGCATCGCCTCCTGGTACGGTCCCGGGTTCGTCGGACAGGCGACAGCGAGCGGCGAAATCTATGACCAGTACGCGATGACGGCGGCGCACAAGACATTGCCGCTTCCGACCCTGGTCCGTGTCACGAATCTCGAGAACGGACGGCAGATTCAGTTGCGGATCAACGATCGCGGGCCGTTCGTCAACAATCGCATCATCGACGTGTCCTACCGCGCCGCCCAGCTTCTTGGCATGGACGTCAACGGCACCGCACGGGTGCGGGTGCAGGTGATGGCGGACGAAAGCAGGCAGCTCGCCGCCCAGCTTGGCGGCGGCGAGGCCGGCTTGGGTTCAGCGAAGGTCGCGGCGGCACCGGCGCCCAAGGTCGTCACTCAGCCGCTGGCGGGCGGAACCCAGGTCGCGTCGATGGCACCCGCGGCGCCAAAATCCATGGTCGGGCAGGCGACGGGACCGTTGCCCCAGCCGAGCACGAAGGTCGTCCTGGAGCCTGTCCATCCGACGAACCTGTTCGTCCAGGCGGGCGCCTTCCTGCAGATCACCAACGCCAACAATTTGCGCTCGAAGCTCGCCGGCATCGCCTCCGCGCGTATCATCCCGGTTCAACTGGGGGCGCAAAGATTCTATCGTGTGCGCCTGGGTCCGATCGCCACCGTCGCCGATGCCGACCGCGTGCTCGGTCAGGTCATCGCCATGGGCAACCGGGACGCCCGCCTGATCGTCGAGTGACGGATCGCCGCGCCGTGCATGACAACCCGAGAGGAAAAATGAAACGCCTGATTTACTGCCTGCTGTTCCTGTCCGCCTTCGCTGCCGCATCCGCTTCGGCGCAGGACATCCAGACCGACGCCCATATGGTCTACATCGTGGACTATCAGACCGGTGCGGTGTTGCTGGACAAGAACGGCGGCGAGCGCATCGAGCCCGCATCGCTCACCAAGCTGATGACGGTTTACCTACTGTTCGAGCAGCTGAAGAGCGGGAAGATGAAGCTCTCGGACATGCTGACCGTGTCCAAGACTGCTTGGCAGATGCAGGGCTCCAAGATGTTCGTCGAACTGGGCAACCAGATTCGCCTCGAAGATCTGCTGCGCGGCATCGTCGTGCAGTCGGGCAATGACGCCTGCGTAGTTGTCGCCGAGGCCATGGCCGGGAGCGAACAGGCCTTCGCCGAGCGCATGAATGCCCAGGCCAAGGCCTTCGGCATGACCGGGACCCATTTCGTAAATTCCACCGGCTGGCCGGACCCGGATCACTACACGACTGGCCACGATCTTGAGATCCTGGCGCGCCATGTGATCATGGACTTCCCCGAGTACTACCACTACTTCTCGGAGATCGACTTCACCTACCATGGCATCAAGCAGGGCAACCGCAATCCGTTGCTGTACAAGAATGTCGGGGCGGACGGCCTCAAGACCGGCCATGCGGAGGGCCCGGGCTACAGCCTCGTGGCCTCCGGGCAGCAGGAAGGCCGCCGGCTCATCATGGTCGTCCAGGGGTTGGACAGCAAACAGGCGCGCTCCGACGAGGCGGTCACCCTCTGGGAGTGGGCGTTTCGCAGTTTCGAGGACGACCGGATCCTGAAGGCGGGCGCGCCTCTGGTCGATGCGCCGGTCTGGATGAGCGTGACTCCGACCGTGCCGCTCGCGGCCAAGTCGGACCTTGTGCTGACGCTGCCTCGCGGTGCCCGCGATCAGGTGAAGGCGACGGCGGTCTTCGATGGACCTTTGACGGCTCCCGTTGTTGCCGGCCGTGAAGTGGGCACTCTGCGCATCGAGGCACCGGGCATGGCGCCCGTCGAGGTGCCTTTGGTTACCGCCGGGAATGCCGAGCGCCTGGGCGCCTTCCAGCGCATGATCGTGGCGGCGCGGCATCTGATTCAGGGCTGAGCCCACGATGTCCGGCCCCGCCCGCTTCATCACGCTCGAAGGTGGAGAAGGGGCGGGCAAATCGACCCAGGTGTTGAGGCTCGCGGCGGCGCTGCGCGACAAGGGGCTGGACGTCGTAGAGACCCGGGAACCGGGCGGCTCTCCCGGGGCGGAGGAGATTCGCCGGCTCCTGACCACAGGCGAGACTGGGCGTTGGTCTCCCATGGCCGAGACCTTGCTGAATTTCGCTGCCCGCGCCGATCATATCCGCCGCACGATCGGGCCAGGGCTCGCGGCCGGCCGTTGGGTGATCTCGGACCGCTTCGCCGATTCCACCATGGCCTATCAGGGTTACGGCCATGGCGTGGATCGCGGCTTCATCGCCGCCCTGGCGGAGGCCGTTCTGGGTCCGCTGAAGCCGGACCTCACCCTGGTCTTCGACCTGCCGGCTGAGCAAGGCCTTGCCCGCGCCGCCCGGCGCCGGGGTACCGAGGATCGCTACGAGAAGATGGGCTCGGATTTCCACGAGGCGCTGCGCAGGGGCTATCTTGCCATCGCTGCGGCCGAGCCAGGGCGCTGCGCGCTGATCGATGCTTCCGGCGACGAGGCAGCGACCTGGGCGCGCATTGCCGCGGCGGTGAACCAACGCCTGGGTATGGCGCTATAGTCTCGCCATGGAGCCCCAGGAGACCGCCGAACTCGTCGGCCAGGAAGCATCCGAGCGCGCCCTGCTGGAAGGCGCGCGCTCGGGCCGGCTTCACCATGCGTGGCTGCTGACCGGTCCGCGTGGCATCGGCAAGGCCACGCTCGCCTATCGCTTCGCCCGTTTCCTCCTTGCCGGGGCCGAAACCAGCGGGCTTTTCGCCGACGGGCCATCGAGCCTGGCCGTCGACCCAAGGCATCCCGTTTCCCGGCTGGTGGCGAGCGGCGGCCATCCCGACCTGAAAGTGGTTGCCCGCAGCCAGAACCCGAAGACCGGCCGGATGCGCAGTGAAATCGTGGTCGATGACGTGCGCGACGCCGTGGGCTTCCTTCGCCTGACGCCGTCCATGGGCGGCTGGCGCGTGGTGATCATCGACGGCGCCGAGGAGATGAACCGCAACGCCGGAAATGCCCTGCTGAAAATCCTCGAGGAGCCGCCAGCCCGTGCCGTACTCCTGCTCGCCAGCCATTCCCCGGGCCGGCTCTTGCCGACCATTCGTTCGCGCTGCCGCCGGCTCAGCCTGCGCACCCTCGATGATGAAGCAATCGCGGGCTATCTCAGCCGGACCCTGCCCGAGCTAGGCGAAGCGGACCGGAGGCTCTTGATCCGCTTGGCAGAAGGCAGCATCGGCAGGGCTCTCGCGCTTTCCCAATCCGGCGGCCTCGATCTCTATCGCGACATCGTCGGTTTGCTGACATCGTTGCCGCGCCTCGATAGCGTCGCGCTGAACCAGATGGCCGACCGCCTCGGGCGGAGCGGGGCCGACGATGCCTTCCGCTCCGCCGCCGAGCTGCTCACGGGCTGGCTCGCCCGCATGCTCCGCCAGCGGGCGACGGGCCGGCAGGAAGCGGAGGTCCTGGCCGGCGAGGCAGGCTGCATGGACAGGCTTGGCCGGACCGTGGGACTGGGCCGGTGGCTCGCCTTCCTCGAGACGACCGAGCGCCAGTTCGCGCTCATCGATCCTCTGAACCTTGATCGGCGGCTGGTCTGGATCGGAACCTTGCTGCAGCTCCAGCAGCTGGTGGCGGCCTGAGCCGCAACCGCACGATCTTGCCTCGGCCAGCGGCCTATGGGAAAAGACCCGCCCCACCGGAGGAACCATGGCCGAGAGCCGCTACTATCTGACCACGCCGATTTACTATGTGAACGATTCGCCCCATATCGGTCACGCCTATACGACGCTTGCCTGCGATGTGCTGGCGCGTTTCATGCGGCTGGACGGGCGCGACGTGCTGTTCCTCACCGGCACCGACGAGCATGGCCAGAAGGTGGAGAAATCGGCCGCCGCTGCGGGGATGGATCCCCAGGCTTTCACGGACAAGGTCTCGCAGAATTTCCGCGACCTGGCGGCGCGGATGAATTTCAGCAACGACGACTTCATCCGCACCACGGAGCCGCGTCATATCCGGTCGTGCCAGGCCTTGTGGCGCAGGCTGATGGCGAACGGCCAGATCTACCTGGGCAAATACGCGGGCTGGTATGCCGTCCGCGACGAAGCCTTCTATGGCGAGGAGGAGCTCGCCACCGGTCCCGACGGCCGCAAGCGCGCGCCCTCGGGGGCCGAAGTCGAATGGGTCGAAGAGCCGAGCTATTTCTTCCGCCTGTCGGAATGGCAGGACAGGCTCCTCGCCTTCTATGCCGCCCATCCGGACTTCATCGCGCCGGAGAGTCGGCGCAACGAGGTGCTGAGCTTCGTCAGCGGAGGCCTGCACGATCTTTCGATTTCGCGCACCAGCTTCAAATGGGGCGTACCGGTTCCCGACGAGCCCGCCCACATCATGTATGTGTGGTTCGATGCCCTGATCAACTACATCACCGCGGCGGGCTTCCCCGACATGGAGAGCGAGCTCTATCGCCGCTTCTGGCCCGCCGACCTGCATATGGTCGGCAAAGATATCCTGCGCTTCCACGCCGTCTATTGGCCGGCCTTCTTGATGGCCGCCGACCTGCCGCCGCCGCGCCGGGTCTATGCCCACGGCTGGTGGACCAACGAAGGGCAGAAGATCTCCAAGTCGCTGGGAAACGTCATCGATCCCCTGAAGCTGATCGAGCGCTATGGCCTCGATCCCGTGCGCTACTTCCTGTTGCGGGAAATCCCCTTCGGCAATGACGGCGATTTCTCCCATCGCGCGATGGTGGGCCGCCTCAACGGCGACCTGGCCAACGGCTTGGGCAACCTTGCCCAGCGCATGCTTTCCATGATTGCCAACAACTGCGCAGGCAAGCTGCCGGCGCCCGGCACTTTCAGCGCGGCAGACGAGGCCTTGCTTTCCGCCGCAGGCGCGCTGCACGGACGTCTTGCCGCCGATGTCCAGCGGCAGGCCTTTCATTTGGGGTTGGAGGCGCTGTGGCAGGTGGTCGGCGCCGGCGACCGTTACTTCAACGACCAGGCGCCCTGGGTATTGCGCAAGACGGACACGGCGCGCATGGGGACCGTCCTCTACGTTGTCGCGGAAGTGCTGCGGCGCCTGGCAATCCTCGCTCAGCCTTTCATGCCGGGATCCTGCGCGCGGCTGCTCGACCAGCTGGCCGTGCCGGCCGAGCGCCGGCGCTTCGCCGACCTCGAGCAGATGCTTCCGGCCGGCAGGGCGCTACCGAAGCCCGAAGGCGTCTTTCCGCGGTTCGTCGAAGCGGCGGAATGAGCGAGGTCGCGGGCGGGCACGCGATGCTGGTGGATAGCCACTGCCACCTCGATTTCCCGGAATTCGCGCCGGAGCTGGACGAAGTCGTGGCCCGCGCGAGGTCCGCAGGGTTGGGCGGCATGGTCACGATCTGCACCAGGCTCACCGAATTCGAGCGCGTCCTCGCTGTCGCCCGTCGTTTCGAGGATGTCTGGTGTTCGGTCGGCATTCACCCCCATGAGGCGGCGAACGAACCCGATATGGAAGCCGCCGGGATCGTTGCGCTGACCCGCCATCCCAAGGTCGTGGGCATCGGGGAGACGGGCCTCGACTACCACTACGACCGGAGTCCCAGGGATCGGCAGCGGGAGGTATTCCGCCGCCACATCGAAGCCGCGCGGCTGTCGGGGCTGCCGATCATCGTTCACAGCCGGGAGGCGGAGGAAGATACGGCCGCGCTGCTGGAGGAAGGAGCGGCGGCAGGCGGGCTCACGGGTCTTATCCATTGCTTCACGTCGACAGCCATGTTGGCCGAGCGTGCGCTCGCCCTTGGGTTCTGCATCTCGTTTTCGGGCATCGTCACTTTTCGTAATGCTGAGGATCTGCGCGCCATCGCTAAGATAGTTCCCGGCGACCGGCTTCTGGTGGAAACCGACGCCCCTTATCTGGCACCCGTACCCCAGCGCGGAAAGCGCAACGAGCCGGCCTTTGTCGCCCATACCGCCGCGTTTCTTGCCGGGCTCAGGGGCGAAAGCGTGGAAGCACTGGCCGCGCGCACGACAGCGAATTTCCGGCGCCTGTTTCCGAAGACGACGCTCTGATGCGCGTGGTCGTGCTCGGCTGCGGCGGATCGGGTGGCGTGCCGCTGGTGGGAGGCGAGTGGGGGGTCTGCAATCCAGCCAACCCCAAGAACCGCCGCCGACGTGTATCCGTCTATGTCGCGGCGGAAGACACCGCCGTCCTGATCGACGCCTCACCCGATCTGCGCATGCAGCTACTCGACGCCGGCATCCAGCGTCTGGATGCCGTGCTCTTCACCCATGAACATGCCGATCACTGCCATGGCATCGACGACTTGCGCTATTTGCGACGTACGTCGGGAGCCCCGCCGCTTCAAGCCTGGGCGCGGCCGGGTACGCTCGAGGTCCTCCAGCGCAGGTTCGATTACATCTTTCGCCAGAACAGCGAGACCTCGGGCGTTCTCTATCGCCCGTTTCTGACGGCCCGCACCATCGACGGGCCGTTCGCCGTCGGTCCCGTGAAGGTCGTTCCCTTCGAACAGCAGCATGGGTTCGGTGCCACGACCACTGGGTTTCGCATCGGCAGCATGGCTTATTCGACCGATGTAGTGGGGCTTGGCGAGGCTGCTTTTGCAGCCCTTGCCGGTCTTGATCTCTGGATCGTCGATTGCCTGCGCTTCGAGCCTCACCCGACCCATGCCCATTTCGACCTGGTCATGTCCTGGATCGAGCGCCTCAAGCCCAAGCGCACGCTGCTGACCCATCTCAACCATCAGGCCGACTACGACGAAGTCGCCAGGCGCTGCCCCCCCGGAGTTGAACCGGCTTATGACGGCCTCACGATCGAGATTCCCGACTAGGCGAGGTTCCGGAATAGGCGAGTTTGCGAACTAGGTCGCGGGCACCTCGAGGACAAATCCCCGCTCTTCCACGAACCGGTCGAGACCGGGCGCGATGCCGCGCACCTCCACGTCGATCCGCCAGACGCCACCCTGCCGTTCGATGCGATAGAGGTGATAGCGGGCCGGGTCGTGGTGCTGGGTGGGCTTGGCCGAGGCTGAAGGCACGCTTACCACCGGTACCCTGCCAGCGGGCGTCGGGAGGTAGGTGAGGCCGGACATATGCGTGTGGCCGTGGAGGATCAGCTCCGCGCCTTCCGACGCGATCACGGCGAGGAATTCCTCGCTGTCCAGGAGCTGTTTCAGCTTGTAGGCAGGATCGGAAACCGGCGGATGATGTATCAGCACCACCCGGCACAGGCTCTGGTCCCTGCTGGTCTTCAGCACCGTCGCCAAGCGCGCCAATTGCTGCTGCCCGATGCGCCCCGCGGCCATATGAGGCGGCATGGGTTCGGCGGTTGAAATCCCGATCAGCGCCAGGGGGCCGCGCCGCCTGAGGAATGGGAAGTCCGATAGGCCCGCGGCCGGCGTCTCCGCGCCGTCGGGCCCGAGGCCGGCCATGTAAGCTGCCCAGAGACCGAGCGAAAGCTTCCAGGCAATCGGTACATAGGCATCGTGATTGCCCGGGATCACTGTGACGTCGCCAGGCGAGCCCAGCGTGGCGAGCCACGTATCGGCGCGCTCGAACTCGCCCGGCAGGGAGATGTTCACGAGGTCGCCGGTGACGGCAATGTGGTCGGCTTGTCTCGCCCGGAGATCGGCGACCAGCGCATTCAGCACCGGCGCAATATGAATGGACTTGCGCCGGAGATGCCAGGACAGAAAACCGAGGAAGCGCTTGGAGAGCAGCGCTCCCGGCGACGGGATGCCCACGTCGCCCAGATGAACGTCGGACAGATGCGCGAGAGTGAACATCGGACCCGTTCATGTCCCCGATCATGGCAGCGGTCAAGGGCGGCGAACTTTGCCGGTAGAGTCGCATTGCCGCCCGGGGGGCTGCGTGATATGGAGCCACGCCCTTGCTTCACCGGAGAGGAGCCTGTGAGCGACGCGTCGGAAGAAAGCCGTATGCGACACGATCTGCGCCTGGCTTGGCTCGATCTCTTGATGGCCGCCCGGCGCCGTCATTTGATCGCTCATCTCGCCTGGCTCGACGTGCGGCAGCGCTATCGGCGCTCGGTTCTGGGTCCCATCTGGTTGACAGTGAGCGTCGCCTTTCAGATCGGGGCCATGGGCCTCGTCTACGGCGAACTCTTTCATCAGGACGTTTCCAGCTACCTGCCGCGGCTGGCCTTCGGGCTCACCATGTGGGGATTGATCTCCACGATGGTGGCCGACGGGTGCATGTGCTTCATAGCGGCCGAAAGCTTTCTGAAGCAGGAAGCCCTGCCGAAGTCCATGTTTCCGGCCCGCGTGGTGATGCGCAGCCTGATGGTCTTTGCCCATAACCTGGTGGTACTGCTCGCGGTGATCGTGATCTTCCTGCCGTTGCCGGGCTGGGGAGCGCTGCTGGCCCTGCCAGGCTTGGCACTGATTGCGATCAACGGAATGTGGATCGGGCTCGTGGTGGGCCTCCTGTGCACGCGTTTTCGCGACCTTCCGCCGATCGTGGGGAGCTTCATGCAGGTGGCGTTCTTTCTCACGCCCGTCATATGGGTGCCCGAGGCGCTTCATGGGAAATGGTGGTGGCTCGTCAGCCTCAACCCCTTCGCCAGTTTCCTCTCAATCGTTACCGACCCGCTGCTCAACGTGCCGACGCCGGTTTCCCGGTGGCTGTTCGCCGTGGCGGTCACCCTCGTCGGATGGACGCTGGCCATGCTGCTGTTCGGGCGGTTCCGGGCCCGGATCACCTACTGGCTCTGATGTCCAGGATCGAACTCACCGATGTGGTGGTGGACTTCCCGATCTACGACGGGCGCTCGCGATCCCTTCGCCACCGGATCCTGGGGCTGGGCGGCGGACGCATCGGCGCGTCTGCGGGTCACAATGTCGTGGTTCACGCCCTTAGGAGCATATCTCTATCCCTTGCGGACGGGGATCGCCTGGGCCTGGTCGGGCGCAATGGTGCCGGCAAATCGACCCTTCTCAGGGTGATGGCGGGGATCTATGAGCCGATCGCCGGCCGGATCGCCGTCACCGGGCGCCTTGGTTCCCTCACCAACGTCACCATGGGCATGGATATGGAAAGCAGCGGCTACGAGAACATCGTGGTTCGCGGCTTGATGATGGGGATGTCACGCCGGGAAACGCTCAGCCATCTGACCGATATCGAAAGTTTCACGGAGTTGGGGGATCACCTGAACCTGCCCCTGCGGACGTACTCGGCCGGGATGCTGTTGCGACTGGGGTTTGCCGTCTCCACGAGCCTCGAGCCCGAAATCTTGATCATCGACGAGATGATCGCCGCGGGCGATCGGTCCTTTGCCGACAAGGCGGCCAAGCGTCTCGATCGCCTGACATCGGCGGCCCATATCCTGGTGGTCGCTTCCCATGCTCCCGAAACCCTGAAGCGGCTATGCAACAAGCTTGCCCTCCTGCGGGACGGCCAGCTGGTGGAAGTCGGCCCAGTGACGGAGATTCTGCAGCGCTACGAGGCCGAGGGCTAGACGGCCCCGCCGTTGCCAGGCCGGGCTTCCTCGGCTCATAATCGTCGGTCGGAAGGGAGAACCGCATGCAGCTCGTCATCGACCAGGCCGACTTTGGCCGCTTATCCTCCGGGGCCCGTGCAGAGCTTCTGAATCTGCTTAGCCCTCCGACCCAGGTCCAATCGCCGATCACGTCGACGCGGCGGAACTTCCGCTGGCGCCAGCCGCATGACGTGGCACTGCCGCTGTTGCGCAAACTGCTGAAAGGAGCGGACGCGGCGACGCGCGACCGCCTGATGATCTTCGCGCGCAACAACGGGCGCGCCAGCATGAAGCAGCTATTGGCGGTGACCAAGGACAAGGATTGGCATGCGCTCACGCCCTGGGAGGGCGCGATCACCCGCCGGTTGCGCCGGCTGGTTGGCGACGACAACCGCATTGTCTCCCTGATGCAATGGGACTACGACGCCGAAGTCTGGGATTCCGACCACAGCCATCTGCTGGACGGCGTGTATTACCTCTCGGAGACCACGACCAAATCCCTCAGAAAACACTTGGGGATCGAGTAGGAGCCGCCCGAACGGACGTCACCCTTGGGCAGGGCCCGCCCGGTCGCGGGAAGAAACACCTCACTGCAGGGGCAGGCGGAATTGCTTGTGGCAGGCGCCGCAACCGTGATGTGCGGTCTGGTCGAGCTGAGCGGCGACGGCCGTCGTGTCTCCGCTCTTGGCCGCATCCGCGAGCTTGCCGGCTTCGGTGCCAAGCGTGGCCGCAATGGTCTTGAAGTCATCGAAATTCTGCCAGATCTCGGGCTTGGCGTGGGTCTTGCCTGGCAGGTCATCGGCGCTGCTCCCGGTGGGAAACAGGGTCGGTATCCTGGCCGCGTCGGCCTGGATCAGCTCGGCATGCTTCTGCATGCTGGCCGTATCGGTCGATTTGACATCAAGGGCGTCGGCGATCGCCTTCATCTCGCCGCCGACTGCTTTCATTAGTGCACGTCGCGCGTCTACGGCGGCCTGAACGTCGTCGGCCCAGGCGGGCGGCGAATATCGCGGAGCAAAGTACCCGGCCGCGATCACGGCGCCGGCAACCAGCAGGGCGAGCGTTGTTCTCTTCATCAGGGATCTCCGATTCCTTGCCGACGTCTTGCGCCTCGGCGCGGGCCAGAGCCTCGCCTTGCCGGCTGGTGCCTGTAAAGTGGTCACGGCCAGGTAACCCCGGCTCTACACGCAGTTGTGACCGGACTTCGCCATGCGCGGCTACGCCCAGTGGTCATACGCGCCGCTTCGCATGGTAAATTCGGCCATGCGCAGACTAGGCGCAGGAGTGTTGGCGGTGGTCGCGGTCGCCCTCATCGGCGGCTGCGCCGCGCGAGCGCCTCAGACAGCCATGGTGGCCGCGAGCCCCGACGGCGGATACGGCTATTCGGACCAGCGCCTCGCTCCCGACCTCTATGACATCCACTACGTTTCGCCTGAGCTCAATCTTCCCGAGGACGAGGGCGCCCGCGCCCGGCAACTCGACGCGGAAAAAACCCGCGCTTTCGATCTCGCCTTGTGGCGAAGCAGCCAGATCGCCGCGGCCGAGGGATTTTCCTATCTGAAGGTCGAGGAAGATCATCGCGACGCGAGCGTGGATGTGAAGCGGGAATACGCGCCGCCGCCTGCCCTGGGTCTTTCCGGCTTCTACGGACCGGGCGGGTCGATGTATCCGCCCTGGGGCTTCTATGGCCAGCCGCTGGGTTTGGCGCCCTACTGGTTCTACCAGGATCCCTACGCCGTCCAGCAGTACAGCGTGAAGGTGAGCGGCCGGGTCACTGCGAGCCTGAAGGTCGCCTTCGCCAAGGCTCCCGCGCCGGCTTTGAAGATGCGGCGGCGCTCGGCAAGCGCCTGTCCCAGCAATACGCCGGCGTGACCTATCCTTGAGTCGGCATGGCGTCCCGGCGCGGGTCTAGGGCGCGATCCTCGACCCGGATCCGCCAGAGCAAGAGGGCCGCATTGGCCAAGCCGAACAGCAGCGCCACGCCGTCGAGGCCAAAAGCCAGCGGCAGGCTGACGATCTCCAGTTCGACGATCAGATAGTTGGGGTGACGGACCAGCCGATAGGGCCCTCGACGGATCAGCGGCTGGGCGGAGAGCGTGATGACGCGCGTCGTCCAGAACCGCCCCAGGCTCGCAAGGATCCAGAGCCGGGCCGGCTGAAGAAGCAGGAACAGGGCAAGCCAGGGCCAGCGCAGCGCGACGACGCTCGGCGCCGCGACACCCAGCACAATGAGCCAGGCGAGGTGAAGCCCTACGATGAGAGGGTAGTGGGCCCGCCCAACCTCGGTCGCACCCTCGGCGAGGAGCCGGCGCTCGTTGCGACGGGCATGGAGCAGTTCCAGGCCGCGCGCAAGCGCAACCAGGACGACGATGAAGCTAGCTGAAGTCACGCCACTTCGAGGAGCTGGAACCCCGCGGTAAAGCCCGGCCCGAGCGCGGACATGAGATAGCGCCCGCGCTCGGCCATGCCGAGCGTCCGCTCGAGCACGAAGAGCACGGTTGCCGCCGACATGTTGCCGAAGTCCCGCAGGACCGATCGCGCCGCAACCATGGCGCCTGGTGCCTGTCCGAAGGCGACCTCCAGGGCATCGATAACTTTGGCGCCGCCGGGATGGCAGATGGTGCCCGCAAGATCGGCCAACGCAATGCCCTGGCGTTTGAGGAAGGCGCGGAGCACGGGAGCGAGCTCGCTTCGCACCAGGGCGGGGATGTCGCGGGAGAACAGAACGCCCAGCCCGTCTTCTTCCACCTGCCAGCCCATGATGTCGAGGGTGTTGGCCCAGGTATGCTCGCCCGAGGGTCCGAAGACGGGGCCTTCCCCCTCGGTCGAGATCAGGGCGGCAGCGGCGCCGTCGCCGAACAATGCCGAGGCCACGACGTTGCTGCGCCGGTTGTCGCCATAGCGGAACGTGAGCGCACAGAGCTCCACCACAAGGTAGAGCACGCGGGTACCCGGCGTGACGCGGGCGAGATCGACGGCGCGCGTCAGCCCAATGACGCCGCCGGCGCAGCCCAAGCCGAAGATGGGCAGGCGCCGCGCGTCACGCCTCAGGCCCAGCTTGTCGATGACCAGGGCATCCAGGCTGGGCGTGGCGATTCCGGTGGTCGATACCGCGACCACGGCGTCGACGTCTTCAGGGCCGACGCCGGCTTGGTCGAGGCATTTTCGCGCCGCTTCGCAAAGCAACGTCACGCCATGTTCGACAAAGAGCTTGGTGCGTTCGACCCAGCTATGGGGCTCCATGTACCATTCCAGCGGTACGCAGGAATGGCGATGGTCGATGCCCGCATTGTCGTAGATCGGCATCAGCCGCGTGAGGTCTGCCTGCTTGGCGTTGAAGAGCCGGTCGGCCGACGCGCGGACCACCTGCTGGGCAATACGGTGAGGTGGCGTGGCGGTCGCCAGAGAAAGAAGCCGGGGTGCGTTCATGGAGCCTGCCTTATACGAGTGATCTGGATATGCCGGAATTCACTGAAAACGCCGCGTGCATCACGACTTTGTGCGGATGGGCGGTGACCGCCTGGTCCGCTAGATGGCATGGCCATGATCGGCTGTAGCCGAAGCAGGGCCGGTTGCACGCGGCATATGTCCAAGAGGGCCTCCGATCCCTTATCATCGCCCTATGAGCGACAAGTTCGAAGAACCGGAAGCGTCGAAAGGACCCATTAGAATAAGCCTTGGAGCCCGGCTGCGGGGATATTTCTTTGCAGGGGTCTTGGTAACGGCACCGCTGGCCATCACCGTCTACATCGCTTGGTTGCTGATCTCCTTCGTCGACGAGCGGGTCTTTTCATTGATTCCGCCGGTCTATAACCCGGAAACCTACCTGCCTTTTTCCGTCCCGGGTATCGGGCTCGTTCTAATGGTAATCGTGCTGACCCTGGTGGGTGCCCTGACCGCGGGGTATGTGGGCAAGCTGCTGCTTCGCCTTAGCGAGCGCCTGCTGAATCGGATGCCGGTCGTTCGGAACATTTATGGAACAGCCAAACAAATCGTCGAGTCCGTGGTGAACAGCAGTACCTCCGCCTTCCGTGAGGTTGCCCTGGTGGAGTACCCGCGACACGGCATTTGGACCATCGGCTTCATCACCGGCCGCAGCATCGACCAAATCTCCGCAACCGGAGGCGAGCCGCTGATCAATGTCTTTGTGCCCACGACGCCCAATCCAACCTCGGGTTTCCTGTTGTTCTTGCCGGAGAAGGATGTTCATCGACTGTCTATGACGGTGGAGGAGGCAATCAAGCTGGTCATTTCCGGCGGGATTGTCACGCCTCCGCCGCGGCCCCGGGCCGAGACACAGCCCAATATCCTGTCGCGGGCCTGATTCTGACCTAGGCCGCGCGCAGGGTCTTCACCGCCGCGTCGCGTTCGAACAGATAGAGCAGCACCCGCAAGGCCCTGCCCCGTGGCGACTCGAGGGAGGCATCCCGTGCCAGCGCGAGCCTTGCGTCGTCATGAGCAAGCGCGATCAGGTCGGCGTGCTCGGCCGGTTGGGCAAGGCGAAAATCGGGGAGCCCGCTCTGGCGTGTACCGAGAATCTCACCTGCACCTCTGAGGCGAAGGTCTTCCTCGGCGATGCGGAATCCGTCCTCGGTGTCCCTGAGGATATTGAGCCTGGCCTTGGCAGTTTCGCCGAGTGGCGGGTGGTACAAGAGCAGGCAAGTAGAGCGTGCCGCGCCCCGGCCGATCCGGCCGCGAAGCTGGTGAAGTTGGGCCAACCCGAAGCGCTCGGCATGCTCGATCACCATGACCGAGGCGGCCGGCACATCGACGCCGACCTCAATCACCGTGGTGGCGACGAGAATGTCGATGAGTCCCTCGGAAAACGCGGCCATGGCGGCATCGCGCTCAGCGCCCTTCATCCGCCCGTGAACCAGGCCGACACGTTCGGGAAAGGCCTGTTTCAGTTCCTCGAAGCGCTGCTCGGCCGCTGCCAGATCGACCGCGTCGGATTCGTCGACCAGCGGACAGACCCAGAAAATCCTGGCCTTGCCCGCGACCGCCCGGCGGACGGCGGCAATGACTTCCGGCAGGCGTTCCAGCGGGAGCGTGCGGGTATCGATGGGCTTCCGGCCGGGCGGCTTCTCCGTCAGCCGAGATACATCGAGGTCGCCATAGACGGTCATCATCAGGGTGCGCGGGATGGGTGTCGCCGTCATCGCCAGGAGATGGGAACGCCGACCTTTGTCGGCCAGGAGCAAGCGCTGCTCAACGCCGAACCGGTGCTGCTCGTCGACAACAGCCATGGCGAGATCCCTGAATGCCACGTCCTCCTGGAGCAGGGCATGGGTTCCGATAACCAGCGGCAGGCTCCCCTCGGCAAGCGCATGGAGAGTGGCGGTGCGCGCCTTGCCTTTGTCCCGGCCGGTGAGCAGCGCGATCCTGAGCCCGGCAGCAGCGGCCAGCGGTTCCAAGGTCGCCAGATGCTGGCGGGCCAGGATTTCGGTGGGCGCCATGAAGGCCGCCTGGCTGCCGCATTCGACGGCGCTCAGCATGGCGAGGAGTGCCACAACGGTCTTGCCGCTGCCGACGTCGCCCTGAAGCAGGCGCAGCATCCGGTACGGCGAAGCGAGGTCGCCATCGATCTCTGCCAGAGCCTGCTGTTGCGCGCCGGTGAGGCTATAGGGCAGGGCGGCCAGAACTCTTGCCCGCAGGTGTCCATCGCCCCGAATTTTGCGACCGATGGGCCGGCGCTCCTGGGCCCGGATCAACGCGATGGCGAGCTGGTTCGCCAGAAGCTCGTCATAGGCAAGTCGCCGACGGGCCGGGCTGCCCGGTGAAAGATCGGCCTCGGAGGTCGGGTTGTGGGCGACCCAGAGCGCCGTTCGCCAGCCCGGCCATTTCATCTTGGCGAGCAGGTTTGGCTCGATCCATTCCGGCAACTCCGGCGCTCTCGTTATGGCGGCTTGGATCGCACGGGCCAGAAGTCTCGGCGCCAGTCCGGCGGTCAGCGGGTAGATGGGCTCGACACGCTGGAGCTGGGCCATTTCCTCCGGCTTGGCGATGTAGTCCGGATGGGTCATCTGAAGATGTCCGCCATAGGTCTCGAGCTTCCCGCTCAACACCCTCTGCTCGCCTACGGGCAGGTTGCGCTTCAGGTAGTCGTCATGGGCATGGAAAAAGACGAGGGTAAGGCCCGCCGTTTCGTCATGGCAGCGCACCTTGTAGGGTAAACGCCGATTGGGCGGCGGCAGATGGGCGTCGACCGTCACCGTCACGGTGACTACGACCCCTGCCGGCGCATTGGCCAGCTTCGGGGAAAGACGCCGGTCGATCAGTCCCGTCGGCAAGTGCCAGCACAGGCCCGCGACGTTCCGCCCAGCGATCCTTTCCGCGAGTTTGGCGAGCCGCGGCCCGATCCCGGGCAGCGTTGTGGTCTGGGCGAAGAGCGGATAAAGGACTTCCGGACGCAAGCTACATGACCCGCTACCGATCTGATCTTTTGCATCCTAACGCCATGGCCATGGACGACCAAACCCTGCGCAAGCGGCTCCTCTTCCGATCCTGGCACAGGGGAAGCCGGGAACTGGACCTGATCCTGGGCGGCTTTGCCGAGCGCCATCTTGCGGCGCTGGCCCGGGATCAGCTTGACCGCTACGGCCGGCTATTGGAAAACAACGACCCCGATATCTACGACTGGCTGACCGGCTGCGCCCCATGGCCGGACGGGATCGGCGAGGATCTCTGGCGGCTGCTGACGGCCAGTTTGGCCAAGGATGGCAATCCGTGACGGCTGCCGAACGCATCAGGCACCGACCTGGGCTGGATCCCGGACCCTTGGCGGCGCTCGATCTAGGCCGCCCGGGCCGGAAGCTTCTGGCCGGAGCGCCCGAGGGCTTCGACGGGCTGCTGCTGAGCGCGCTGGCGGAACGCCGCGATCTCTTGCACGTGTGTGTCGACGACGCCCGGATGGCCCGGCTCACGGAGGCGCTGGCCTTTTTCGCACCGGATCGCACGGTGGTGAGCGTGCCGGCCTGGGACTGTCTGCCCTATGACCGCGTATCGCCCCATCGCGACATCGTCGCACGGCGCATCGATGCCCTCGGGCGGCTCGCCGGCGAAGCCGAAGGCCCCCGACTCGTGGTCACCACGGTCGCGGCCTTCCTCCAGCGCCTGCCGCTGCGTCACACTTTTGCCGAAGCACGGCTGACCATGGAGGAGGGCGCCGGCCTGGCGCCCGCGCGCCTGATCGAGTTCCTCGCCACCAATGGCTACGCGCGCAACAGCACGGTGGCCGAGGCGGGGGAATATGCCGTCAGAGGCGGGATCGTCGATCTCTTCCCGCCGGGCACCGTGCAGCCGTTGCGCGTGGATTTCTTCGGCGACGAGATCGAGGCCATTCGCGATTTCGATCCGCTCACCCAGCGCAGCGCGAGCCGTCGGAAGAGTTTCGTCATCCGGCCGGTCAGCGAGATGCGGCTCGATGCGGCGGCGATCGCCCGCTTTCGCAGCGGCTACCGCGAGCGCTTCGGCGCGGTCAGCGACGATCCGCTTTACGAGGCGATCAGCGCGGGCCGGCTTTATCCCGGCATGGAGCATTGGACGCCCCTGTTCGTGGAGGGGATGGAGACCCTGCTGGACTATCTGCCGAATGCGCTTATCGGCCTCGACCACCAGGCTGAGGAAGCGATCCAGGCGCGTTTCGACCAGATTGCTGAATTCTACCAGGCGCGGGCCGAAATCCTGCGCGGCGGGCGCATGGACGGGGGGGCTGTGTATCGACCCCTGCCGCCCGACGGACTCTATCTCGGCCGTAGCGAGCTGGCGGAGCGCCTGGCCGGGCGAAGCCAGCTGCTGCTGTCGCCTTTCGCGGCGTCGGGTGGGGAGCCTGACGCGGGTGCCCGGCGGATGCGTGATTTTGCCGAAGCCCGGGCGCGGCCCGAGGTCAACCTCTACGATGCGGTCCGCGAGCGCATCGCAGAGGAGCGGACCGGCGGCCGGCGCGTGCTGGTGGCAGCGGTCAGCGCCGGAAGCCGCGACCGGCTCGAGCATGTGTTGGCGGATCACGGCGTGGCCCAGCATCAGGCCGTATCGGATTGGCCTGCGGCCAAGGCCTTGCCGCGAGCGACGGTCGGTTTCGCCGCTCTCAGCCTTGAGCAGGGCTTCCTCACCGCCGACCTCGCGGTCATCGCCGAGCAGGACATTCTCGGCGACCGCATGGTCCGGCCGGGCCGCAAGCGTGCCAAGGCCGACCGTTTCCTGTCGGAGATGGCGAGCTTTGCCGAGGGCGACTTCGTGGTCCACGCCGATCACGGCGTCGGGCGATACGAGGGTCTGGAAACCCTCGATGTCGGCGGCGCGGCGCATGACTGCCTCAAGCTCGTCTATGACGGCAATGACAAGCTCTACGTCCCGGTCGAGAACATCGAGGTCCTCTCGCGTTACAGCGCCGAGGACACCGCCGTCCAGCTCGACCGGCTGGGGGGTGCCCAATGGCAGGCACGCAAGGCCCGGGTCAAGCAGCGGCTTCGCGACATCGCCCGGCAACTGATGCGCACTGCCGCCGCCCGGGCGGTGAAGAGCGTCGATCACTTGCAAGCGCCAGCGGGTCTCTATGATGAATTCTCGGCCCGGTTCCCCTATGCCGAAACCGAGGATCAGACCAAGGCGATCGAGGAAGTCATGGTCGACCTCGCGGCCGGCCGGCCCATGGACCGCCTGATCTGCGGCGATGTGGGCTTCGGCAAGACCGAGGTGGCCTTGCGCGCGGCCTTCGTGGTCGCCATGGCAGGGAAGCAGGTTGCCGTGGTCACGCCGACGACGCTGCTGGCCCGGCAGCATTTCCGAAGCTTCAGCGCCCGCTTCGCGGGCCTGCCCCTGTCGGTGCGCCAGCTTTCACGCCTGGTGCCGCCCAAGGAGGCGGCCGAAACCCGGGCGAAGGTGACTCAAGGCAAGGCCGACATCATCATCGGAACCCATGCGCTGCTCAGCAAGTCCATCTCGTTTCCTCGCCTCGGCCTGGTCATCGTCGACGAGGAGCAGCATTTCGGCGTCGCCCAGAAGGAGAGACTGAAGGAGCTAGGTGCCGACATCCACGTGTTGACCCTGACCGCAACGCCGATCCCGCGCACTTTGCAGCTCGCCCTATCGGGCGTGCGCGAAATGAGCCTGATCGCGACGCCGCCGGTGGATCGGCTGGCCGTGCGCACCTTCGTGCTTCCTTACGACCCGGTGATCGTGCGCGAGGCAATCCTGCGCGAGCATTATCGCGGCGGTCAGGTTTTCTACGTTTGCCCGCGCATCGAAGACATGGACAGGCTCGCCGAACGGATCGCCAAGCTGGTGCCCGAAGTGAAGATGGTCATGGCCCATGGCCAGATGCCGCCGACGCAACTGGAGAAGGCGATGACCGCCTTCTACGACCGGCGCTACGACCTGCTGCTATCGACCAACATCGTCGAGTCCGGCCTCGACATTCCGACTGCCAACACCATGATCGTGCACCGGGCCGAGATGTTCGGCCTCGCCCAGCTCTACCAGCTGCGCGGGCGGATCGGCCGTTCGAAGCTGCGCGGTTATGCCTATCTGACTCTGCCGCCCGAACGCAGGCTGTCGCCCACCGCGATGAAGCGTCTGGAGGTGATGCAGACTCTCGACCAGCTCGGTGCCGGCTTCACGCTCGCGAGCCATGATCTCGACATACGGGGTGCGGGCAATCTTCTGGGCGAGGAGCAGTCGGGACATATCCGGGAAGTCGGCATCGAGCTCTACCAGAACATGCTTGAGGAAGCGGTGGCGGAGGCGCGCGGCGGCGACCGGCCCGCAGCCGGGACGGGCTGGACGCCGCAGATCAGCCTCGGCATGCCGGTACTGATCCCCGAAAGCTATGTCGCGGACCTGCCCGTGCGCCTCGCTCTCTATCGCCGGATCGCCCTGCTGGTGGACGAGACGGAGATCGACGCCTTCGCCGCCGAGATGGCCGATCGTTTCGGACCTCTCCCGGCAGAGGTGGAGAACTTGCTCAAGGTGGTCGCCATCAAGCGTCTGTGCCTGGCGGGAAATGTGGAACGGGTGGAAGCGGGCCCAAAGGGCGCGGTGGTCGGACTGCATGAAAATCGCTTTCCCAAGCCCGAGCGCCTCATCGGGTTCATCAGGAGCCAGGGCGATCGCGCTTCGGTCCGGCCCGACCAGCGCATGGTATTCCGCCAAGCGTGGGATGATCCCGCC
>DATNJA010000200.1:0-4097 GCA_035604155.1 Candidatus Udaeobacter sp.
GCGGCGCCCGGCGACTGGCCTTTGAACCCCCGGAACGCCCGGGCAAAGCTCGACATGTTGGCGAAGCCGCAGGCGAGCGCGACCTCGCGCACCGGCAGGCTCGAATGGGCAAGCAGATCGGCGGCCCGGCGCAGGCGCAGCCGGCGGTAATAGGCGCTTGGCGCGATTCCCACCTGCGAACGAAATAGCCGCTCCAGCTTGTCGGCCGAGACGCCGAGCTTCGCCGCCAGATCCGCCATCCTGAGCCGCTCCTCCACCGCCTCTTCCATGACGGCGACCGCCGACAATACGAGCTCATTCTGGATGCCGGTGCGCAGTCGCAAGGGCATCATCTTGCGGTCGACGCTGGAGCGCAGCGGACTATGGACGAACCACTCGGCCACGCCCGCCGCCAGCTCCGTCCCATAGTCCTTCGCGATGATCTCCAGCATCATGTCGAGGCTGCCCACGCCGCCGGCCGAGGTGAAGCGCTTGCGATCGATCACGTAGAGATCGCGCCGGAGCTCGATCTCGGGAAAGGCTTCCACGAAGGCCGGCTGGCTCGTCCAGTGAAGCGTGCAGGCGTGACCATCGAGGAGGCCGGCCCGGGCCAGGAAGAAGGCGGCGTCCGCGACGGCGCCGAGATGGGCGCCGGCCCGCAGGTTCCTCCTGATCCATGCCACCGCATGATCGGCGACGAGGTGATCGGCATCGCCGCCCGAGCAGACGACGATGCGGTCCACGACCGGCGCATCATGGACCGAATAGTCCGGCTCGAAGGCGACGCCGCTGGAGGCCTCGACCTTGTCGCCTGAAAGGCCGACGGTGCTCCAGCGATAGCACTGGCGGCGCGCCAGCACATTCGCCGCCCGTAAAGGCTCGATGACCGAGCTGAACGCCATCATGGGAAAGCCGGGGAAGATGAGGACCGCGAAGGAGATCGGCGGCGTCGCGTTCGCGGCCTCCGGTTTGCTTCGTCCCTGCCTTGTCGCGGCCTGAATCAAATTGCGCCCGTGCCTTCGGTGGCTCTATCACTTGTCACCCCTCGATAGTTCTCCCGAGGAGAGACTTGGGTCAACGCCGATATGCCCGATCGCCAAGGCCGAACGCCATGAGCATTTCATGGGCCCATTCGAAGCCAGAAGACCTGCGGGCGCATCACGCGCGCGATGCCTTGGAATTGGCCGGCGAGCTCCCCGAGGATGTCGTCGAAACGCCGCTGAAGGAGGATGGCGCCTTCCGCGGCGGCCTGCTCTTCACCCCTCGCGCTCGTATCCGGGACGCCGTGATCGTCTACTTTCATGGCGGCGGATTCGTAGCCGGAAGTCCCGAAACGCACCGCTGCGTGACGGCCTGGCTGGCGCGGCTTTCGGGCATGCGCGTCCTGTCCGCGCGCTACCGCCTGGCGCCCGAGCATGTGTTCCCGGCGCAGGCCAGAGACGCGGCCGCGGCCGCGGCTGCGGCCATCAAGATGGCCAAGGCATCCGACGACAATGCGGGAATCATCCTCGCAGGCGACAGCGCCGGCGCCTGCGTGGCCCTTTGGGGATTGCGCGGGCTGGACCCGGCGATGCGGGCTCTCGTCAAAGGGCTCGTTCTGCTCTATGGCGGGTACGGGCTCATGGAGGGGGGCAGCATCCGGCGGTACGGCACGCCGCAAAACGGGCTCGATTCCGAGACGCTGTCGATCATGTACCGCAGAGTCGCGAAGACCGACGGGAAAGACGGTGGCTCGATCTGGCCGCTGGGTTTTGCCGGCGAGATCACCGAGCCGGCTTATGTCCTGGCCGCCGAGCTGGACGCGGTATCCGACGATTCGGCAAGGCTGTTTCAAGGACTGGCATCCCCTCACCCGGCCAATGAATTCATCCTGGTCAAGGGCCAGGACCACGGCTTCTTCAAGAGGACCGGCAAGGACCCGGTCGCCATGAGGGAACTTGAAAAGGCCGCCCGATGGGCCATGGACCGCAGCGGCGCAAAGCGGTCCGCTTGTTAGAAGCTGCCGTTCACGAGCCTGCGCTCTTGCATCGCCGGCATCGCCGTGGGCTGCTTCGAATGGCTGTCAGCTCCGATACTGCTCGTCGGTCACCTTCTCCAGCCAGTCGACGGCCTTGCCGTTCTGGGATTCCTGGATGGCGATGTGGGTCATCGCGGTCTTGTCGCTGGCGCCGTGCCAATGCTTCTTGCCGGGCGGGCAGGTGATGACGTCGCCGGGACGGATTTCGACCTTCGGCTCACCCCAGCATTGCGTCCAGCCGAAGCCGGCGGTGACGATCAGGGTCTGGCCGCAGGGATGGGTGTGCCAGGCCGAACGCGCGCCAGGCTCGAAGGTGACGCTAACCCCGCCGAAGGTCGCCGGCCCTGGCGACTGGAACAAGGGATCGATGCGCACGTTGCCGGTGAAATTCTCCGGCGAGCCTTTCAAAGAAGTCTGGGAGCCGTTGCGTTTGATTTCCATGATCGTTCCTTTCGCGGATTGGCGCGCGGGTCGCATCCACCGACAGGCATCAATCTAGCGCGCCCGGTTCCCGGGAGCAGCCGCCTCGGCGCCATCGTGATCCTTGCGAGAAACTCGGGCTAGTGCCGCGCATAGGCGACGACCTGGCCCCTGACGAAGAGAGACACTTCCTCGCCTTGCCGAGGAGCCATGTATCCGGGGACGCGGGCAAGGAGGGCGAGCGGCTGTGATGCGCCGAGCACGCGCAATTTCACGCTCGCATCATGGCCATAGAATTCCACTTCGATGACTTGGGCCCTGATGCCGCCTGCCGTGGATGCGCCCTCCTCGGGACCGGGCGTGAGGCGGATCTGCTCCGGCCGGATCAGCACCTCGACGGGACCTTCAGGCATGGCGGCTGCGAGCGGCAGGCGTCCCAGGCTGCAGGTCACGGTCTCGCCGGCAGAGACGCCCGGCAGCAGCACGGCTTCGCCCACGAACTGCGCCAGCTCGGCATCCGCGGGATGGCGATAGAGCAGCTCGGGGCTCGCGACTTGAACCAGCCTGCCGTGGCGCAGGACGGCGACCTGGTTTCCCATCGAGAGTGCTTCCGACTGGTCGTGGGTCACCACCAGCGCAGTCGCCCCGGCGGTGGCTAGCGCCGCGGCGACCGCCTGGCGGGTTTCGATGCGAAGTGCTGCGTCAAGCGCGGAGAACGGTTCGTCGAGAAGTACCAATCTCGGCTCGGGAGCGAGGGCGCGGGCCAATGCGACCCGCTGCTGCTCGCCCCCGGAGAGCTCCTGGGGCAGGCGATTCGCGAAGGCCGGCTGGAGGCCGACAAGGTCGAGCAGTTCGGCGACCCGATGGCGCGCATGACGCAGCCTGCGCGGCAGGCCGAAGACGATATTGTCGGCCACCGACAGATGCGGAAAGAGAGCGCCCTCCTGCGCCACGTAGCCGATGTGCCGCTGCTCGGGCGGCAGGTGGAGAGTGCGGTCCGCAACGATCCGGCCGCCGATTCGGATCGTGCCCGCGTCGGCGTGCTCGAAGCCACAGAGCAGGCGCAGCAAGGTGGTCTTGCCGCTGCCCGATGCCCCCAGGATCGAGACCAGGCTGCCGGACGGCACATCGAGGTCGATCCCATCAAGCACCGGATTGCCGGCGAAGGCCTTTGCCAGCCCCTCGATGTGAAGGTCCGCCATGGGCGGGCTAGCTGGTTGCCAAGGCGCCGACGGCCCCGAACCGCCGGGCCAGCAGCCAGGCGGAAAGCAAGGAAATCCCGACCATCAGCGCTGCATAGGGCGCCGCCGCGGCATAGGCGAGAGCCGAGGAATTGGCCCAGACCTGGGTTGCGAGGGTCCGCGTCCCGATGGGCGCCAGCAGAAGCGTGGCCGTGAGCTCGGTGACCACGGACACGAACACCATGGCGGCACCCGCGCCGAGCCCCGGCCCGGCCAGAGGCAGTGTGATCCGCCAGGCCACCCCCGCCCAGCCGAGGCCAAGCGACCGTCCGGCCTCCTCCAGCCCGCGCGGCGTCTGGAGGAGCGAGGCGCGCACATTGACCAGCGCCAGCGGCAGGAAGACGATGGCGTAGGCGGTCACCAGCAGGGCGGCGCTCTGGTAGAGCGGCTGCAGGACTTGCGCCGTCAGCGAGACAAGTGCCAGCGCCACCACGATGCCG
>DATNJA010000201.1:0-21529 GCA_035604155.1 Candidatus Udaeobacter sp.
CATCGAGCCAAACCAACGGGCCGCGTGACACGCTTCCACGCCGGCCGCTTTGGGCCGGGGCATGCCCCGGCCCAAAGCCTAAACGAAGCGGACAACTCGCGAGCTACATAAACCGGCCAACTTGACGAGCTAGCTACAGAGTGAACGCGACCTCAAAGCCGTCGATTGGTGCACGAGTTCGCACGAGCGACATTTGGGCCGCATTCCAACAGGCTGATTGGTGCCCAAGAGGTGTATGATCGCTCGGCCAGTCGCGAGATCAGGGTGTCTATTCCATGCCGAGTGCCGCATTGGGCACCCTTCGCAGTCAGGCCGGTGGCAATGCCAGGAAGCATGCATCCAGGATCTGATCTAGCCGGCGCGGCATCTCTTGCGACAGTGCTGGCCGGTCTGTGGATCGGCGATCGGTTGCTGTCGCCCATCCGTCGTTTCGAGGACTGCCGTTGTGAAGTGCAGGCTTCTCTCGTGGTCGCGTTCTCCTTGCGCGACACCGTCGTCCGCCTCGCCGGCAAGGACGATATCGAGGCGCTTGGTGCTTTGGCCGAAGCGTGTCGGGACCTTGAGGAAGAAGCCGAGCGCCTGGAGGCAATGGCCAGGAGGCGGTCCCCATTCTTCCGCTTCTACCTGAGGCTTCGCGGATATCGCCTCATGCAGGCCGTCCAGGGCCTCGGGAGATTGTCGGAGTCGCTGGCCTCCGGGCGCGGCATTCAGCTGACGGAGCGGGCCGCGGTTGAGGCTGCGCTTCGGCTCGGCCCGGAACGTCGTTCGGGTCTCGTTCGCCGGCGGTCGCGTTCGCAACTCAGCCGCGGTTGAACTCCTAACTCGACTGTCGAGTATTGATCGCTCCCGGATGAACTCTATCTATCGCATGATAGTTGTCCTCGGCCAAATATCGGCAAGCGCAGTTTCACGCCTGTGGCACAACCGTTCTCCCGCAACCTCTTGGATGTGAGGCCTGGCCGATTCTTCTTGCAAGAGCGGCTTATTCTTACGTGCAATCTGCCGGCTTGCTCCCGATTGCCTTGCCGAAACCGCAGGCAGCGACGCTCCGGAAAACCAGCCCGCGATCGTTCGGCAAACGTTCAGGAGCTGAGTTTAGGGCCCTTGACTTGGGTCGTCCTCCCGTAGTGCTGTGCCAACGCGGATCATATGGTCGGACGATTGGACCGTTATCCAACGTTAAGCGCGGCGCAGGAAAACCTTCGGCCGTCCGTGGAAGAGTGGATGCTTGGCGAACATCCTGCTCGCCGGGGTGCTTGGGTCGAGGGGTCCAGGTCAAGAGATGGTGGCGTTAGGCGCGGACGAAATTGGGGCGGCTGCCAGGCTGCAACGCCAGTGGCTCAAGAGGCCGCTCAGGGAACTGAGAAGGCGGACCGCCTTCCTGCGTAACGTCATGGCCGCGCCGATCTCGGCCGAGCGCCGGACCCGCTTGGCGTGGCTCGCGGAGGAGCCCCGCTGGCGGGCGGCAGGCATCCCCGTCATGGATGTGGTGCGGTCGCTTTTTCACATCGAAGAGACGGGAAGCTTCTATATTCCGGTCCAGAAGGCGGGATGTACCTCGATGACCACCGCCCTTAGGCGGCGCACCGGGGACGGGCGCGAAATCGCCGCGCCCGTCTCGAATGCGCATTGGCGCAACCCGTTGCACCTGGGGTGCGTGCCCGAGGACTTCCGCTCGGGCGCCCGCCTTGCGTTCGCCGTCGTCCGACACCCGGTCAGCCGTTTCTGGTCGGCTTACAATCACCTCGTGGTCCAAGGGGACGACGATCGCATCGGGACGGTCGTCAGGGAGAGCCTCGGGCTCGATCCCGACAGGCCGCTCACGCCCGATGTCCTGCTGGAATACGCCGGCACCCACCCGATCGACGATCTGTATTTCACCTTCAGGCCGCAATTCGCGGTTTGCGGGGTAGAGATGCTGCCGATCAGGATCGCACGGCTTGAAAACCTGATGGACGATCTCGCCCCGCTCGTGGCCGAGGGATTGCTGCCGCAGGATTTTCTCGGCCGCATCGGCAAGCTCAACTTTCGCAACAGCGACGGCGTCCACGAGCGATACCGTGGGCTCGATCGCAGGGTCGCGGCCGTATACAGCCGCGACATGGCCGTTTTCGGATATTCCTGACGGGCGACGCCCTCGGCAGCGGGCCATACGCCCGCCGCAGTTCCGACCGGCGCGATCCCGTTAAGCCCGCTTGGCGGCCAGGATCGCCGCGACCCTGGGGCCGTAGATGAAGGCGTTGGTCTCGTCGGACGCGACCTGGTCGGGCAGGCTGTCATAGCTGAGCAGAGCCGATATCCGTTGGCGCTGGCCACGCACTTCGGTTACCCGATGCATGGCATGGCGGCCCTTGAATATCGTCAGCGTGCCCGGCCGCCTGGGCAGAGTCCGCACATCGCCGTACGCACCGGCGAACAAGCGCTTGACCGCGTCGAAATTCTCGTCTTCGGCCGTTCGCAGGCGAGGCGCGTATTCGAACGCGCCGCCTGACTCTGAATTCTGAAGCAGGAGCGTGACCGTGAACTCATTGTGGTCGTAATGCCAGGGCTGCAGGTCGCCCGCCTTCAAGTAGGTCAGATTCAACGCGAGAAAGGGATCGGCGATCCGATAGAGGGCATCGAGCCCGACGGCAAGCCGGGTGAAGTCCGTGAGCGCGTCCCATTCATAGAGCCGCTGGATGGCGGCGGTCTTCGGGATCGCGTCGTTGGCAAGCTGCGACATCTTGAGCGGGAAGAACGCGCGCAAAGGGTGGTCGGTCGGCAGCGTCGGGTCGTCCTTGGTGAAATAGGCGTTGCGCCGCGTATCCTTGACATAGGCGAGCGGGGCCAGCGCCAGGGCCTCCTCCGCCATGCGCCGGGCCGCCTCAGCAAGGATGAAACCGTCGAGATTGCAGGCGCCCGTCTCGGCGAGCTCCGCCCGGCAGCGTGCCAGAAACTTCGGTCCTTCCGCGCCTTGGAGTTCGTGAATCGGAAAACGCCCGAGATCGACGTACTGGCCAGGATCGAATTGCGCTTCCGTCATGGGTGGAGGCTTTCCAAAGCCAGCCGGGTATTCCCGGTAGATCCTAGAGGCGGCCTCATGCCGCCCCTGGATCCCGATCCCGGCTATTTCCCTTTCGGCACCGGATAGGCCTGGGACGATTTGTTCGCGGTCGCCATGGCCTTCACCGCTTCGGCCCCGGTCAGGAGCTTGGTCGTCTTCATGCCGGCCACATGGCCGGCCGATGCGACGGCCATGCTGGTGGCGGTCGCCGCCTCGTCATTGGGGAACTCCATCAGCGCCATGAAGTCGTAGTCGCCCAGGCTCATGAAATAATTGTGGCATTTGCCGCCATGGGCCTTGGCGACCCAGGCTGCGGCCTTGGACCTGTCTTCCGGACTGGCGACCATCTTCTTGATCGCGTCCTGGGTGTAACGGCCTTGAAACATGTAGAAAGCCATGATCGACCCTCTCTTTTGAGTTGTTGAAACGCCTTCTTCGGCGGCGAATATCGGTCGCGAGCAGCGAAGCCTAAGCCTGCTGCGCCGGGCCGGCAAATGCCCCATGGAGCCGGCCGGGCAATCCCGGCCGCCATGGCATGCCTATGAAATCGATGGACGGCTCATTCGTCATGGGACCCGGTCATCCGTTTCACCTGTTCCGGACGGTAGACCGCCTTGTGATCGCAGAAGGGGCACTCGGCTTCCAACGGACCCGAAGCGCGGCCCTTTGCCAGTTTCGCCGAGGGGGACGCCTCGACTGGGAACAGCTGGCTGCACTTGACGCAAACCACCGCGAGATAGTCCTGCCCTGGTTTTACGATGACGGGTTTTTTGGCCATGGTCGCCCTCCCTGAACTGTTGCCGGCAGGGAGGATAGCGGCGAACGCGGCCGCTGTCTCTTTCACCCGATGCGCTGAGGGACGCCGTACATCCTCGGCTTAGCGCGCCCTATTCGCCACGATGGACGTGGACCGGCGCTGGCCCCTGCAGACGGCGGCGGACCTGATGATGCGACGAAGCGCTCCAATGTTTCTGATGGTGGCCGTGGCCGCGCTGCCCGATCAGGGGCGCGAGGAGGCCGCTCAAGATTCCCTGGGCCTTGTTGAGTAAGAGCCTATAACAGATTGAAAATTGAAAACATTCTTGTGCTCGACGGTTTGAACTCGGGCCTATGGCCTGATAGCTTGCGAGGCCCAGATTTCGTGGGCGGCTCCCGCAACTGAAACAGCCCCGGCGGCTTGGCTTCATGGTGGCGATGATCGACATCGGCGGCCTTGTCTTCGACTATCCCGGCCTCAGGGCTCTCGACCATGTCTCCTTCGCCTTGGAGGCGGAGACCATCACCGCGCTGGTCGGGCCCAACGGCGCGGGAAAGACGACCTTGCTTCGCTGCATCGCCGGCCTGGACGCGCCCTTCGCCGGAACGGTCAATGTCGCGGGGGTTGACGTGCTGCGCGAGCCCAGGGCCAGTCATCGGATGATGGGGTTCCTCCCCGACAGTTACGGGCTTTATGACGAGCTCAGTGTGCGTCAATGCCTGCTGCATTGCGCCGCGACCCTTGGACTTGCGAGAGCTGAGCAGGCCGCGGCGGCTGAGAGCGCGGCCGGCCGCCTCGCCATCGCCGATCGCATGGACCAGAAGACCGGCACGCTCTCCCGCGGTCTGCGCCAGCGCCTGGCGATCGCCGAGACCATCGTCCATCGTCCGCGCGTGCTGCTGCTGGACGAGCCGGCGTCCGGCCTCGATCCCGAGGCGCGGGTCGGTCTGGCGGAAACGCTGCGCCGGCTGCGCGAGGAGGGGATGACCGTGATCGTCTCCTCCCACATCCTGAGCGAGCTCGAGGACTATTCGACCCACATGCTCGTTCTGCGCGACGGACGGCTAGTCGATCAGCGGGACCTCGCTGGCCCGGTCGCCGGGAGCGCAGGGGCCTTGCGTTTGCGTCTCGTCCGGCCCGATGAACGCCTGGAGCCGCTGTTGAAGGCGGAGCCGGATGTTTCGGCGCTCATCCTCGATGGCCTCAACGCGCATTTCCGGTTCCGTGGCGACGAGACCGCGCGCGCTGCTCTCCTGCGCCGCATCCTGGACGCGGGCGTCGCGGTAGCCGAATTCGCCGCCGAGCGGGAAGGTCTTCAGGCGGCCTACATGAGCGGGATCCCGCCGAAGGCCGTGGCCAATTGAATCCTGAACTGAGGCGCAATCTCTGGCTCCAGTTCTCGCCAGGCCGCCTGCTTCTGGCGCCGGTCTGTCTCGGGCTGGTCCTGGTCTCGGTCTGGATCGTCGCCTTCCACGTTTACAACGTCGTCGCCCTGCTTTCAGAGGGAACCTATTACCTGCTGGCCGTGCTGTGGGGCACTCGGCGTGCCGGTGATCTCATGGCCGAGGAGGTGGCTCAGCGGACCTGGGACGCCCAGCGCATGTCGGCGCTCGGCGCCTGGCAGATGACCTGGGGCAAGCTCCTGGGGGGAACCTCCTATGTCTGGTACGCGGGCGGCCTCGCCCTTGGCGCCCATGTCGCGGCCCGATCGCTCGCCGGGTTCCCGCTCTGGCAGGGGAGCGAGGCGGTGCATTTCGCCCACATGCTGGGCATCGGGCTGCTCGGCCAGGCCGTCGCGTTCCAGACCAGCCTCGTCCTGTTGCGCAAGCAGACCCTGCGCCGGCGCCTGGGCGCCACGGCGAGCCAGGTCGCCGGGCTGCTCGCCGCATGGGCCCTTTCGGGCGGGTTTCCCTTCAGCATCGCGCCTTCCCAGATGGCGCCCGTGCAGTGGTTCGACTGGACCGTCCAAGGCGACCGTTTCTGGCTTGCCAGCACCTATCTCTTCCTCGCCTGGAGCGTATTCGGCGCCTATCGGCTGATGCGCCTCGAGCTCCAGTTCCGCAACCTTCCGCTGGGTTGGATTGGCTTCGCCCTCTACCTGATGGTCTATGCCGATGGCCTGCTTTATCCGGCGATCCTCTATTCCGAAGGCCTTGCCGCCTGGCTGATCGGGCCATTCGCCATCGCCATCGCGCTCACCTATGTGGCGCTCTTCGCCGAACCAAAGGACGTCTTGCGCTATCGCTGGTTCGCTCAGGCGCTGGCGGGCAGCGATCTCGGCCAGGCCCTGCTGCTGCTGCCCCAATGGCTGCCCTGCTTTCTGCTGGCGGCGCTGACCGGTCTGACACTTTGCCTGTTCGGCGATTTCGCGCGGCTCTCGGCCCTGCTGGCGCTGTTGAGTCGCGTCCCGATGTTCGCCAGTTTCGGCCAGGGCGCCAATCTGGGCGAGTTTTCCCTGGCGCTGGTCTTCTACCTGCTGCGCGACGTCTTGCTGGTGCTTCTGATCAATTTTCGTTCCCGGCGCGGGCGCGCCGACATGGGTGCGTTCCTCTGCCTGATGCTGCTTCACCTGCCGCTGCCGGTGATCCTGCGCTTCTTCGGCCTCAGCGATGTCATCCCGGTTTTCGCGCCCTATCCGCTGTCGTCGGGCCTTGTTAACATCGCGCTCCCGCTCGTCGAGGCGTTCGGTTTGTGGTGGCTCGTACGCGGCCGCCTCCAGGCTGCCGGGCGCTTCGCGGCGGCGACAGCCTGAACCGGCCGATCCCATCCCCTTTGGAGAAACCTAGCCGATGGCCGCTTATGATTTTGATTTGTTCGTCATCGGCGCCGGGTCCGGCGGCGTGCGCGCCGCGCGGGTCTCGGCCGGCCACTGCGCCAGGGTCGCCATCGCCGAGGAATACCGCGTCGGCGGCACCTGCGTCATCCGCGGCTGCGTGCCCAAAAAGTTGCTGGTCTACGCCGCCCATGTCCGCGAGGAGGTGGAGGATGCGGCGGGCTATGGCTGGATCATTTCCGAAGCGCGCTTCGACTGGGCGAGCCTGATCGCCAACAAGGACAAGGAGATCGGCCGCCTCGAAGCGATCTACCGCAAGACCCTGGCCGGTGCCGGCGTTGCTCTGATGGAGGGTCGTGCTCAGCTGGTGGGTCCCCACGACATCGAGATCGGCGGCAAGCGGATCACGGCCGACAAGATCCTGATCGCGACCGGCGCCCATCCGGTGATGCTGCCGGGCTTCGACGCTGGGAACAGCATCACCTCCAACGAAGCCTTTCATCTGGAGCGGCTGCCCGACCGCATCGCCATCGTCGGCGGCGGTTATATCGCCGTCGAGTTCGCCGGCATTTTCAACGGCCTCGGCAGCAAGGTGAGCCTGCTCTATCGGAGCGACCAGATTCTGCGCGGGTTCGACGACGACCTGCGCCACGGCCTTGCCGCGGAGCTGGTCCGCAAGGGAATCGATCTCAAGCTTCATGCCATGGTCCACCGGATCGAACGCGTCGGGGATGCCTGGCGGCTGACATTGGGCGACGGCAGCAACCTCGATGTGGACAAGGTCATGGTGGCGACGGGCCGGCGGCCCAACACGGCCGGTCTCGGTCTCGAGGCCGCCGGCGTGGCGCTGGCCCATCACGGCGCGGTGATGGTCGACGCCTATTCCAAGACCAGCCAGCCGCACATCTACGCCATCGGCGATGTAACCGACCGGTTGAACCTGACCCCCGTGGCGATCCGCGAAGCCATGGCCTTCGCCGACACGGTCTTCGGCGGCCGACCCTGGGCCATGGACCACGAATGCGTGGCAAGCGCGGTGTTCAGCCAGCCGCCCATCGGCTCGGTCGGCTTGACCGAAGCCAAGGCTCGCGAGCGCTTCGCGGCGGTCGACATTTACAAGGAGCGATTCCGCCCCATGAAGTACACCCTCTCGGGCCGCGACGAGCACACCCTGATGAAGCTCGTCGTGGACCGCGCGAGCCAGCGCGTGCTGGGCGCCCACATGCTGGGCCCCGACGCGCCGGAGATTATCCAGTCCCTTGCCGTCGCCGTGAAGATGGGCGCCACCAAACAGCAGTTCGACGAAGCCGTGGCCGTTCATCCCACAGCGGCCGAGGAGTTCGTCACCATGCGCAAGCGATTCCCGGATCCGGTGCTGGACGTGGAGTAGCGCGCAATCGATGACGACACCCGACTATTGCTTGTTGGCGCTGGCAGCGAGCTGTTGGATCGCGGCTTCGACCTTGCGAATCTCGGGCACGCCGAAGAATCCGATGCTCTTGAGTGAGGTTCGATAGCCGACCCGCAAGCTCATCTGCTGTGCTTCCTTCCGGAAGACAATGTCGCCAAATCCATTTGCCCGGTCGGTACGCTCCAGCGAGGCGATCTGTTCCGGGCCGTAGGAGTCCACGCGTCGTGTCCAAGAACCGGAGACGATGAACAGACGCTGGTCGGTGATGGCGTACACGGTGGAGCGCGCCTTGCCGGCGGAAATGACAGGGCGCAAGAGAAGGAACAGTCCGATGCCAACGAACATCAGGCCCCAGAGCGGGAAGAAATATCCGATCGCATTGTTCGCGCTCTTGTTGATCTTCATCACCTGAACGAGCCAGAAGACGGCAAAAGCGGTGAAGGGAACGCCAATGAGGCTGCTTGGAAGATCCTGCCTGGCGACCGCCATCGGTCCCGGCCGATCGGCCCACACTAAATGTTCGCCCGGCCGAAGTTCCGATTCGGCGATGGACATCGCCGAATTGCCGCGGCTTTCTTCGGCAATTCGCGCCATTCGCAATCCCCCAACCCGATTAACACGTGATGATAGCAGTGAGTCACCAGGGTCGTCCAATCAACCCGACTGGTCGGCCGAGCGAACCTGCGGGCGCCCTTACGCCACCGTCAGCCCCGCTTCCCGGAACGCTCCCTTGAGCCAGGCGAGCGACCGGCGCATGGCGCGATCCTCGTAGTCGACCCGCTGCTCCGGCGTCAGAACATTGGGGTCGGGCGCGCAATGGGCCGGATCGAAAGGCGGATCGACATAGGCGAAAATGCCATGGCCAAGGCGGTTCGCGGTATCCGTCCGTTGGACGAGCGCCGAATAGGCCCAGACATTCTCGAAGGCAATGCGGGGCACGCCTGCGGCAATGAGCCGGCGCGTGGTCTCCACGATGGCGAGATTGCCCTCGCCGATGGGAACGCCCATCACACGCAGCTTCCCGTCGGGCGCGTCGGCGGGCCTGAGCATCATGTGGTCCTTCAGATGGGCGGTATGGACATAGGGCAGCATGGCCGTCAAGCAGTGGAGCGGGTCCTCCATGCACATCTGGGAGTTGCCGTAGTCGTAGAGCGCAGCGACCCAGTCGCTGCCGACCTGGCGCAGGATCGAGACCAGTTCAGCGCCGGTGAACTCCTCGTGGTTCTCCAGCACGATGGTGACGCCCGCCCGCTCGGCCAACGGCGCAGCGGCCTTCAGGTCCCTGACCGTAAGCGCGATTTGCTGTTCGGTGCTGCCGTGATGGCGGGTGTATGTCCGAAGGTTGTCGGCGCCCAGCGTCCGGGCGACCGCGAGCAGGGTCTCCAGGTGCTTGGGATCGGTGCCGCTGGTCTCCACGTCGCGCTTGAGGCCGGCTCGGTCGAGGGCGCGGCGCACGGCGGCGACATGGTCCGGACTGTCGCCCGAAAGATGGCGGTAGCGGGCGGCATTGAGATTGATGTTGACGCCGGCGAAGCCGTCGGCGACGGCCCGGCGGATGAAGGCGTAGACGTCGAAACCCGGCTTCAGCAGGTAATGGAAGCGCAAGCTGTAACTATGCAGGAATAGATCCACGCCCGGCCCCCAACAGCGGCAGCTGCGCTTCGAACGCGCAGCGGTAGCGTTCGGCGGCTGTCTTGTCGCGATCCGATAGCCGAAGCCGCCTGAGACAGCAATAGGCCAGCATGCGATAGGCGTAGAAGGGCTCCATCAGCTGGAGACGTGCCGCAACATCGGCGTCGTCGTAAGCAGCGAGGAAATCGCCGCGCTCGGCATCGCTGAGAGGCGAATGCTGGAACAGGATCTGGAAGCAGGGGGCGAGGAAGGAGAACAGGTCCTCGACCGGATCGCCGAGGCCGGGGCATTGCCAATCGATGAGGCGCAATCCCTGCGGGCCTTCGATGAGATTGCCGGGGCCTGCGTCCGTATGGACGAAGGCGAGACGAGGTGCGGCGAGCCGAAGCGGTGCCGGCCGGTTAGCCCTGAGACGAGCGACGTAAGCGTCGTCTTCGAGATGGCGAATGAGCCAGTCGCCCTGGGCGAGGATCGCCCCCGGCTCCGTTGCCAGCAGGCGGAATCCATTTGGTGCGAGGCCATGTTGGCGCTTCAGCAGCCGCGCCACCTTGGTCGTGTCGCTTTGCCAGGGCCGGCCCTCGTGGAAGCGATAGACGAGCACCGCGGGCCGTTCTCCGGCGCGTGGCAGATAGCCGACCGGCTCGGGCGCCAGGCCGAGCCCCGAAAGAACGGTCATGGACCGGGCTTCGCTGTCGGGCAGGATAGGGAAAAGCCTCGGCTCGGCGCGAGGGTCGAAAACCTTCACCACCCAATCCCGGGCCCCCTCCTGGAGGCGCCAGACCTGGTTCCAGTATCCGCCGGCGAGCGGCGACATTCGCGGTTGGCCGCCGGGCTGGAGCAGCCCCCCGGCGCGAAGCAGGTCGATGACGGCGGCGCAATTCATGGCCGGGGGTGTAGCCGAGAGCGGCAGCCGCGGCCAGCGGCAGTTTGACCGGAGTGCCGTCGCCCGCACTTCGATGCGGCTATGACTTCTCGCCTAAGCCTGCTTCCGGCAGCGAAGGGCACCGGGCTTGCCAATGCGCATTCATGGACGCACTCTCGCCTCGGCTGGCCGGTCATGCGGCGGGTGCCGGGCCAGGTCACGTTCGAATCCGGCACAGGCCGCCGAAGGCGCTGGTTCTGGGTGAGGGGTGAGGATGCATCGGGCTTTGGCGGATTTCGTTGCCGATTGCGAGTCGGTCGTGGCCGAGAAGGATGGCGCTGCCGACCGGGTCACATCGGTCGCACCCCTGATGCAGCGTTTGGCGGGCCATGCCGACGACTTTCTTTCTGCCGAGCACATGCGCAGCGAGCCGGATCACTACGCCCGCAACGCGATCCATATTGCCCCCAGCGGCAATCTCTCGCTCTTTGCGCTGGTGTGGCTCCCGGGGCAGTGGACGCCGGTCCACGATCACGGAACCTGGGGCGTGGTTGGCATCGTGCGAGGCGTGCTTGAGGAACGCAGCTATATGTCCGCTTCCGGCGACATCCTCGCCGACTACGATATTCGACTTCGGCGCGGCGGCGTGATCCTGCTCAATCCCGGCTCGGTTTCCAGCTTTGTGCCCAACCCCGATCATATTCATATGACCGGCGTGGCCGAGGGACGCGAAATCTGCGTCAGCCTTCACCTTTACGGCCGCAATATGAACTCCTTCCACATCTACGACGTGGCGGCCGGTACGCGGCGCTTGGTCGACGTGCCCCACCACGCCATCCGTTAGCGACGGGCCGGGAGCGGCCGGGCGAATCGCCCGCGACGGGAATGGTGGCGCCTCGATATATCGTATCCACCCGCCGGACCGGTCTCGGCGATCGCCTCGTTTCCCTCGCTGCGGCTTGGGGCCTCGCGCGCGATACCGGCCGGACATTGGTCGCCGACTGGCGCTTCAGCGCCTACGCGCTCGATGGCAAGACGAATCTCTTCACCCTTTGCTTCGAAAAATGCTCGGATCTGGCGGGCGTCCCATTTATCGGCGACGACAGCGTTTCGCGTTTGGGTCTTCCCGGAAATCCGAGGCGCACGGTTCTGGACGCGATCCGCCACAGGCTCTCGGGATGTCGCCGACTCACCCCAGAGGAGGCCGCAAGGGCCATCCGGTCCGGTCGCGACATGAAAGAGCGCGCCATATTGCTCGACGCATGCTTGTTCGACAGGTCGATGCCGGTCAAGGAATGCCGGCAATTCTTGAGCGCGCTTCGTCCGCGCACCCATCTCGCCGACGCGGTCGCCGCGTTCCATGCCGGTCTCGGCGACGGGCCGGTCATCGGGCTCCATGTCCGTCACGGCAACAGCGGCAACATCATGAACCACGCCCGGTACTGGACGTCCTTTGCGCCGGCAATCGCCCGCTGCGTTGCTGCCGTGGGGCATGCGCGCGAGCGATTGGGAGCGTCTGCCACCGTCATGCTCTGCACCGACAGCCTGGAAGTCGAGCAGGCGATGAAGGACAGCATTCCGCGGCTCGTTACGCGGCCGAAAATGTATCGCCATCCCGGCTCTGGCGAGCTGCACCTCTGGCGGGGGGCATCCTTGGCGCGCGACGATGCGATGATCGAAATGCTTCTCCTCGCGAAGCGCGATGCGCTGATACGCTACCCACCGGACAGCTTTTTCTCGGTTTATGGCGCGGTCATGGGGCATCGCGGCGATCCGCCAGCTCGAGCCTTGGACGACCTTGCGCGTCATTGGAATCCCGGCGATACATTGTCGCCGGCCATCTTGTTTTAGCTGAACGCATGGCGGGCCCATCTTGCTAGCGAGGTCGCATTGAGCGGCCGGTTTGGGCTCTTGGGAACCGTTCATTGGTGAACGAAACTGCGTCAGATGCCCCGGCCGCGACTGTCTCCACGACGCGGCTCGGTACCGGCAAGGACGTGTGGCCCTCTGCCGATCTCCCGCTGGTTCTTGGTCTTCTCGCCCTCAATCTGGCGGCTTGGACGCTCTATGCCGCGATTTCCCACAGTACTGAGGCGATTCACGAAGACATGACCGAGGCCTATGTCTGGGGCCGCGAGTTCCAGCTCGGCTATTATAAACACCCGCCCTTCTGGGCCTGGGTCGCCGGCCTGTGGTTTCTGGTCCTGCCCGCGAAAGCCTGGGCCTTTTCCATGCTGTCGGTGCTCAATGCCAATATCGGGCTGCTGGGCGCCTGGTTCCTCATTGGCAGGTTTGCCGAAGGCAAGAAGCGCGCGGCGGCGATTTTCTTGCTGCTGTTGACACCCTGCTACAGCTTCCTCGCCCTGAAGTACAACGCCAATGCCATCTTCCTCTCCCTCTGGCCCTGGATGGCTTTCTATTTTGTCCGCTCGATCGACGAGGGGCTGAGGCGCGATGCCGTGCTGTTCGGCGCCTTGTCGGCCGCGGCGATGCTCTCCAAGTATTATGCCGTCGTCCTGCTGCTGACCTGCTTCGTCGCCGCTTGCCTCCATCCCCGGCGCAAGCGGTACTTCGCATCCGCCTCCCCCTATCTCTCGGCGAGTATCGCTGCGCTGCTCCTCGCTCCCCATGTCTGGTGGCTGATTGCGACCGGCTTTCTGCCCATCCGCTACGCCGAAGGCGAAGCGCGCCTGACCCTGTTGCAGAGCCTGCACAACGCTTTTGGTTACCTGCTGGACTGCATGGCGCTGTATGGCTTCGTGATTCTTCTCGTCGCCCTGTGCAGCCGCGGGTCGCTTGGCCAGCGATGGTCAAGGCTGGTGGAGAAGGGCCGGAGCCCCAGGTTCCGCATCCTTGCGGTCCTCGCCCTGGGCCCCGCGTTGTTCGCCGCGATCGCCGGCCTGGCCCTGCATTTTCCGCTGGCACAGACCATGTCGATCGGGGTCCTCTGCCTGCTTCCGCTGCTTGTCCTGGAACTGTTCGGGGTCGAGGACAGTGCAAGGCTTCTCAGGCTTGCCCGCTTGTCGGCGGTGGGGATTACCTTCGCCGCTCTCCTGGCCTCGCCCATCGTCGCCTACGAGAAAATGAGTCGCGGCGAACGGACTGCCGCCCAACCTCGGATCGAGATCGCCGAGGTTGCGACCCGGCTTTGGCAGCAGCAGACCGGTGCACCCCTTGGGATTGTCGCGGGATATTCGCCCTATGCCGACGCGGTGGCGTTCTACAGCCCCGATCACCCCAGGGAATTCATCGGCTTCGATTTCGGCCACTCTCCCTGGATCACGCCAGAAGCGATCACCCGCCAAGGGTTACTGGCCGTCTGCCTGAAAGGCGACCAAAACTGCCTGACTCAAGCGCAGAAATATGCGGCCGCGCCCAGCAACCCTATCGAAGTCGAAGTGGTTCACAGAGCGTGGGGATTAAGCGCGCCGCCCGTCGCCTTCGATCTGCTCGTGGTCCCGCCGCGGCCATCGGGCAGGTCGCCCTGACCCGACTTGCGCTAGCGCCTGATCGTCTCAAGCCAAATCGGCTTGAGACGTGAATCAGTCGCTACATCTATGAATCTTGCTCTGGTCTAAACACCCCGGCAGCGCGCCGGATCGTTCAGGTCAGGTTAAGGGCGATCTTCCCGGTGAGATCTGCACGGGCTACCGGGCCCCCTGTGGCGCCGGCGATCGACTGCGCTTGGTCACAGTGGCGATGAGGACGCCGGCCAGGATCGCGGCGAATCCCAGGAGATGATAGGGCCTCAGGCTCTCGCCAAGCAGCAGGATCGCAAGGATGGTACCGAAGGCCGGCATCAGATGCATGGAGAAGCCGGCGACATGGGCTCCCAGCCTTGCGACGGCGCCGTTCCAGGCCAGGAACGCGACCACCGAAGCGAACACGCCCACGTAGAGGACGGCTGCCGCGGCGCCGAGGCTGGGGACAGGCTCGCCGAGCAAGGCCGCCTCCAGGAGGTAAAGCGGGAGCAGCTGGGCCACGGCGAGAGCGGCCAGCACGAACAGCAGGCTCGATCCCTCCATCCCCTGGGGCAGACGGCGAAGCAGAACGGAATAGAGCCCCCAGAGAAGCATCGCCAGCAGGATCCAGGCGTCGCCAAGGCCGAGGTCGAGATGGATCAGGGCCCGCACCTGTCCGCCGCTGAGGATGATCAAGACGCCGATGAAGGAGATCAGCATGCCGGCGATCCGGCGCCAGCTCGGCGCCTCGCCATGCAGCACCCAGGCACAGAGGATCACGAACAGCGGCCCCGTGGCATTGAGCAGCACCGCGTTCACTGCCGTCGTGGACCGAAGCCCGAGGTAGACGAGGCTCTGGAAGGCGACGAGACCGGTAAAGGAAAGCAGCAGCAACAGCCCCCAGCTTCGCCGCAGGACCGGGAGCACGAGCCTCATCCGCGGCAGGACGAAAGGGGCAAGCACGGCGAGCGCGATCGTCCATCGCCAGAAGCAGAGGCCGAGCGGCTGGAAGGAACCGCGGATCGCCCGGCCGGTGATCCAGTTTCCGGACCAGCAGAGATTGGCCAGGACCAGCATCAGATAGGGCGCGAAGCGGGAAGCCATGGCGGAGAGAATAGGGGCTGTCGGACTTGCCGCCAAATCGGTGGCCAGGACCGGACTCGCGTTTGGCGTCCGGGCGAATTCGCCCTCGGGCCTCGGTCGCTCATGGGCACGACGGCGATTTGATGCCTGCCCAGGGTCAGGCCGTAGAACGCCGAAGGATGCCTGGGCCTGGCCAGCCAAACGGTTGAATCGGGCCTATTTCCGGCGTATAGGGTCACCCTCTCGAAGGGCAAGGGTCGAATGATGGCGGCGAAGTGGACACCGGAAAGCTGGCGCAGCAGGCCCGTTGAGCAGCTGCCCGTCTATCCCGATCCGGCCAAGCTGGAGGCGGCCGAAGCCCGCCTGCGCAGCTTTCCGCCGCTCGTCTTCGCCGGCGAAGCCAGGCGGCTCATGCATGTCCTGGGAGAGGTAGCCGAGGGTCGTGCCTTTCTGCTCCAGGGCGGCGATTGCGCCGAGAGCTTCGCCGAATTTGGCGCCAATAACATCCGCGATACCTTCAGGGTCCTGCTGCAGATGGCCGTGGTGCTGACCTTCGGCGCCGCCCTGCCGGTGGTGAAACTGGGGCGCATGGCCGGCCAGTTCGCCAAGCCGCGCTCGGCCCTGACCGAGGTTGTCGGCGGCGTCGAGCTGCCGAGCTACCGCGGCGACATTGTCAATGGCATCGAGTTCACGGAAGCCGCGCGCCGGCCCGATCCGGAGCGGTTGCTCCAGGCCTACAACCAGTCGGCCGCGACCTTGAATCTGTTGCGCGCCTTCGCACAGGGCGGTTTCGCTGACCTGCACAAGGTTCATCGCTGGACTCTCGATTTCATGGCCGACAGCCCGCTCGCCCATCGCTACGCGGAGCTGGCCGACCGTCTGAGCGAGACCCTGGATTTCATGTCCGCCTGCGGCATGACGGCCGAGGCGATACCGCAGATCCGGGAAACCGAGTTCTTCACCAGCCATGAAGCCTTGCTCCTCAACTACGAGCAGGCGCTGACCCGGGTCGATAGCCTGACGGGCAAGTGGTACGGCTGCTCGGCCCACCTTCTGTGGATCGGCGACCGCACCCGCCAGCTCGACGGCGGGCATGTGGAATACATGCGCGGGATCGAGAATCCCGTCGGCCTCAAATGCGGGCCGAGCATGGAGCCCGACGAGCTTCTGCGCCTGATCGACGTTTTGAACCCGGCCAACATCCCGGGGCGCTTGACGCTCATCGCCCGCATGGGCGCCGACAAGGTGAAGACGAGGCTCCCGCCGCTCCTGCGCGCCGTCGCGCGCTCAGGCGCGAAGGTCGTATGGGCCTGCGATCCCATGCATGGCAATACCATCAAGTCTTCCAACGGCTACAAGACCCGGCCCTTCGAGCGCATCCTGGAAGAGGTACGGGGCTTCTTCGCCGTGCATCAGGACGAGGGCACCCACGCCGGCGGCGTGCATTTCGAGATGACCGGCCAGGACGTGACCGAATGCATCGGCGGGGCGCGCGCGGTGACCGAGCAGTCGCTGGCCGACCGCTACCACACCCATTGCGATCCGCGGCTCAATGCCAGCCAGGCCCTCGAGCTTGCTTTCCTGATCGCCGGGGCGCTGAAGCAGGAGCGCGCGGCCCTGCAGCGAAAGGTCGCTGCGGCGTCCTGAGCCGGACGCCGCCCGGGAATGGCATCCTCCATGCAGCCGGACCTGGAGCAGATTCCGGCCTGGACCGATCACTATTTCCTGCGCACCAAGAAGACGATCGAGCATTTCGGCGACAAGACCGTCACCTATGCGGTCTTCATGCGCCGGCCGGTGATCTCGGCCCCGCGCCTGATGATCGAGTGGCTGAACGCCGTCGCCGCGGCGCGGAATACGCGCTTCGCCATCGATTTGCGATTCCCTGAAGGAAAATGGGTGGGGGCGGGCGAGCCGATCCTCTACCTGACCGGCTCCTTCAGGCATCTGGTCGATCTCGAGACCATCTTCCTGCAGAAGCTGGGGCCCGCCTGCGTCGCCGCCTTCAACGCCTTCACCATGTGCGCCGATCTGCCCAAGGTGGCCTTCCTTGCCATGGACGCGCGTCATTGCGCGGGCCTCGAGATGGCGGAACTCATGGCCTATGCGGCCAGCGTCGGTTCGGCCCGGGCGCGGCGCAAGGTGGGGGCCAAGGGCTTTGTCGCCAATGCGACCCGCGCTACGGCCCACTACTTCGGCCAGCCGGACGGACGTGGCACCATGCCCCACGCGCTCATCGGCTATGCCGGTTCGACCGTGCGCGCGGCCGAGATGTTCCATGAGACTTTCCCCGAAGACGACATGACCGTGCTGGTGGATTATTTTGGCCGCGAGGTCAGCGACTCGCTTGCCGTCTGCCGGCGCTTTCCCGAGCTCGCCGGCGAAGGGCGCCTCAACTTGCGCATCGATACGCCAGGCAGCCGTTTCGTTGAAGGACTCGATCCCGCCCATTCCTATGCCGCCCTCGAGCGTCATGTGCCCGAAGCGATCCGCGGCTATCGCAGCGAGTCCGAGCTGCGCTATCTGGTGGGCGCCGGCGTCTCCGCCGCTGCCTGCCATCATCTCCGCGACGCGCTCGACGGCGAAGGCTTCGGCAAGGTGAAGCTCGTCGCCTCCTCGGGTTTCGATCCAGCCAAATGCCGCCTGATGGCCGAGGCCAAAGCGCCCATCGACGTGATCGGCACCGGCTCCTATCTTCCCCAGCGCTGGACCGAAACCTACGCCACCGCCGATATCGTCGAGTACGACGGCAAGCCCCAGGTCAAGGTCGGCCGCGAGTTCCTGCTCAGGAAGTAGTGTGGCCGGCTGCGGCTGAGGTTAGATTCGGAACAGCAGCGCAAAAGCGACCGACGCGACAAGTAGGACCGCGAAGGTCACGTTGATGACCCGGTTGCTGCGCGGATCCCGAAAGAATTGCGTGAGCGCAGCACCGGCGAAGAGCCACGCGATGTTGACCCCAGTGATGATTGCCAGCAGCAGGAGCGTCTTTGCTGCGGCGTCCAATTCGAGGCGTCCGCGCACCAGCCGGAAGCCGGAGAACAGGGCCGCCATGGCGGCGTAGCCTTTCGGATTGACGAGGGACAGAAAAACGCCGCCGGCGAAGGACGGCTGCCGCCGCCGGCCGATTTGTTCGACCAGGGGCGGCGCCGTGGCGATGCGCCAGGCGAGATAGGCGAAATAGGCTGCGGCCGAGGCGGTGACGATGGGCGCGGCACCCGGCAGTGCCAGGAACACGCCCACCACCCCGGTCGCGACGATCCCCATCACCGCGACCATGCCGACGTCGATTCCGCACATGTAGCCGAGACCGCGGCGGGGTCCGAACGCGCCGCCGGTGGCGGCCAGGCTGAGGGTGGCCGGGCCGGGGCTGCCGGCCAGCGCCAATCCGGCCAAGACGAACTCAAGCAGTCCTTCCATGTCAGGCGCCCCCAGTGTCAAGTCTTGCCTCACTCGCGGTGCGCTGAGTGAAGCGCACTATCCAGTTGCAGTCCGTCGCGCGGCTGCATCGACCGAACAAAGCTTAAAGACCGACGCGCCTCGTGCCGTCAATGACCGTTCGGGAATGCGATTCGAACTCGTCTCAACCGACGAATGACAGCAAGCGGCCAAAGCGGATCGCCGACGGCCATTTCCAGATCTCCCACCAGCTGGCGGACTGATCCAAGGAAAAGAACAGGAGTTCCGCCGGGCCGATCAGGTTCTCCGCCGGCACCTCGCCGACCTCCGTGGTTCGGCTGTCCATGGAGTCGTCGCGGTTGTCGCCCATCATGAAGTAGTGGTCGGGTTGAACCAGGAACTCCGGCGTGTCGGCAAGCGGCCCGGTGTCGCCCTGCTCCTGGATGATCAGATGCGAGACGCCATTGGGCAATGTCTCGATGTATTGCGGATAGGCGCTCCCCCATTGATCGACATAGTCGGCGATTCGCTTCCGGACGACGCCGGCGCCATTGATGAACAACACCCCGTGCTTCATCTGGATTCGGTCGCCGGGAAGGCCGATGACGCGCTTGATGTAGTCCACCGAGACATCGGTCGGCTTTCGGAAGACTGCGACGTCGCCGCGCTTGGGCTCGCCGGCGAAAATCCGGCCGTCGAAGAAATCGGGGCTGAAAGGGAAGGAGTAGTGGCTGTAGCCGTAACTGTACTTGGCAACGAACAGATAGTCGCCGATCAAGAGGGTCGGGATCATCGAGCCCGATGGGATATGGAAGGGCTCGAACAGGAAGCTGCGAATCCCGCCGGCAATGAGCAAGGCAAAGAAGACCGTTTTGGCAATTCCCAGAAATTCGCTTTGAGTCTTCTTGCCGATGGACTGCAAGGCCAAATCACCCCTCCTGGTTCGAGGAAATTGAAGCCAAGGCGAACGCCCGGCGTGGGAGGCTGCCTCGAGCGAAGCAACGGCGCGTCGAAAGTCAATCCTAGCGTCGTGACGGTTTCGGACCTAGTTACAGCCAGTTAATCATCGTTCCAGCGGCGATCGCGCGGGACAGAGACAGGCGCGGTCAGACAATATCAGCGTGAAGCGAGCATCTTCCTGCCCGGCTTCGGGGGCTCCGATGCCACGGGCCTCCCCGGCCTTTGAAGCAGGTAGGCCTCGATCAGAGGGTCGAATTCCGTGATGACGAAGCGCAACGTGACGCGCCCGCCGATAGGGATCTTTCCATGGTCGAATTCAATCCGGTCGTAAGGCTCATCCAAGACAGTCACCTGGTTGAAGCCGATGGCGCTGAAGGGCCGCCCCGCCTGGGATCCCTGCCCGAAGGAGAGCCCGTCGTAATAGTCGCTCGGCGTGCCGAGTATCGATTGAAGCTCAAGCTCGAAGGAGGTCCAGGGAATGTCGGTTGCGTTCTCGATCACTTTAACCAGCGCGAACCCGATATGGTGCTGCGAGCCGATGTGGTTGCCGAACTCCGGCGGCACGATGTACGAGAGAGTTCCTCCGTTGGGGTCCGTCATTCTTTCGACCAGCACGAAGGGATCGTCCAACGTGCCTTGGCCCGTGGCCTTCTCCAGGATGAATCCGCCCTGTTGATCCGAAAACGTGACGCCGTTGACGGTGATCGATGCCCCCTCGGCGCCAAGTGAGCAAACCGCCTGAGCCATCAACGCGAGCGCGCAGCCGGCCGCAAATCGGGCAAGGCGGCTGGGCGTTTTGGCTGGAACGGAGGTCCGCTTCAATGACATGGCCGCATTCGACCCATCACCCCTGTCTGCCTATCAGGTCAGACGAACGCCCTTTCTTGTGGTGCGTTCGATCTGTCGGATAACGATGTTCGAGACCGAGGTGAGGGCGAGAAAGGCCACCGCAGTCACGAAGTAGAAGTAGAAATAATGCTTGGTCGACGCGGCCGCGGTCTTGCCCGTGAACAGCAACTCGCTGAAACCCACGACGCTGATCAGGGAGCTATCCTTCAGTATGCTGAGCCAAAGGTTGCTCAAGCCCGGCAACGCATAGCGAAACATGAGGGGAAACAGGATTCGCCGGAACCGCAGAACGGACGACATCCCGAAAGCCTTTGCCGCCTCCAATTGCCCCTTGGGCACCGACAGGATCGCGCCGCGAAACACCTCTGTCGTATAGGCACCCTGGACGAACCCCAAGGTACCGACGGCCGCTCCGAAGGCGTTGACTTCGATGCTCTCGCTAAATCCCATGCTGACGAGCAGGTCACGCAAGGCGGAGGTGCCCGTATAGTAGATGAGAATGATCAGCAGCAGCTCGGGCACGGCGCGGACAATCGTCGTGTAGGACTCCGCGACGGCGAAGGCGATGCGCCTGCCCGACAGTTTCGCCCAGGAGCCCAGCAAGCCCAGTAGCAAGCCGACGGCGTAGGCCGAAACGGAGATCTGTACCGTAAGCCACATGCCGGCAAGGAACTGCCAGCCCCAGCCGATCTGGCCGAAGCCGATCAGGGCAAAATATTGGCTGATTCCCATGGCCTGCTAACCCCGGCTGCCGAAAGTCCGAAGCAACAACTTAGCATGGCTGCCGGGATGAGCGCGCATAGACTGGCGTCCAGGCACTTGCAGGATTCGTTTACAAATGCCTGTGTGCCCCGCTTGCATGGCGTCATGATCCCTGCCGACATGTGGACTAGGGGCCGCATGGGCCCTACGGCCAAACTGGATAATGCGTTCGGTTCACGGTTCTCGTCGCGAACTCCAAGGCTTCCCCTGCATGACTCCCTTGACCGCACTTGTGTCGACCGCCGCTCTGGGCATCGGCGCAAACACGGAAAACCTCCCCATAGGGCTCGCGTACGGGCTCCGGGGCAGGCAGATCGGCCTGTTCCGGAATCTGGCGATCGCGGCCGTGACGACCGTTGCGACCGTGCTGCCGCAGATTGCCGGTCAAGGCCTGCACGGCTACTTGCCGGCAAAGCTGCCCGACATTGCGGCCGGATTGCTGCTGATGGGTCTCGGGTTGTTCAACATTTGGATCGAAAGGCGAAGGCCCGAAGGGCCCATGAACCTGCCCTCGCTGAGGCAGGCCCCGGCAAAGCGGCC
>DATNJA010000202.1:0-7417 GCA_035604155.1 Candidatus Udaeobacter sp.
CTCTCGGCCGACATAGGTCAGCATAAGAGCACTCCTCGTGACCCGCCCGAGGGTCATCCCGCCCATCAAGTTTCCGCCCGGCGAGTTCAGATACAAAAGGGATTTCGGGGGGATGTCATCGTCTCTGATCAGTCGCTCCAAACGAGGCCCGGCGTCGGCATCGATAGGGCCGTCGGCGTAGATGGTCCAGGCATTGCCAAAGACTTCTGCGGGTTGCAGGGGCGGAAGTGCGCGAAATTGCATTTGTTCGTGGGATTGCGCCCAACAACCGCCGGAGAAGCCAAACGCCGCGAACGCTGCCGAAAGCGCTGCCAATCGAATCCGATATAAGATCTTGCGCCTCAGCCAAGTAGCAATGCCTGCAATGATGTCGCCCATGAATCGGCCTTCCTAAAGGAGTGGCGTCGGAGTTCTTGATCCTGTGTGAGGTGGTCCTGTTCCCCGAACCCTTGGATCACGCTCTCGTGGATCGGGTTTGTCGCGAGGCAGCCGCGGCGATCGGAATCACCGGCCCCTGCGTCGGAAGAGAAGCCGCCAGGCGGTGCAGGCGGGAGCGGAGCGGTAGAGTGCCGTGCAACGCTCGTCATCATGCTGGTTCCCGATTGCACAGGCATTGTAGCACAATTTAAGAAGGTATTGATAGGTAGTTATTCTCGCGCTGGATAGATCCGGGCAGGTTGGACGTTGGGAGCGCAAGAACGGTGGCTCAGGACACTGATGTCTTGATCATGCATTCATCCTAAGGTACTAAAGAGCTGGGCAAAAGCTATCTAACCAACTGATTTATTACGGTTTTTGTTCACGAGAGATTGGGTCGAACCATCCTGGCAGTGACCGCGGCCTATCGCATGGAGTGCAACCAATGACCAAATTTGCAGCCTGTCTAGCCGCGTTGGCGTTCCTCCTGTTGTCGGCGACCCGTCCGGCCGTGGCGCAGTCTTTGCTTCAACCGCAGACCCAAGGCGACGTGACCTTCGTTTCCGGCGGCGTGGGGGACGACTCCCAGCAGGCCATGCTGGCGGCAAAGCCGGACTACAACCTGCACCTCCTGTTTGCCCAGGCGGTCAGCGGCGGCTACTTCGCCAATCTTCCGGTGCGGATCATGGACGCCTCTGGCGCGGTCGTGGTGAACGCGACCTCGATGGGTCCGTTCTTCTACGCCAGGCTGAAACCGGGAAAATACACCGTGTCGGCCGCTCACCGCGGCGTTCCGATGACGAAGACGGCCACTATTCCGGAGACTGGCGCCGTCGATCTCAATTTCTATTGGGAATTTTAGCCTCGGCTGCGCTGCCCCGGGGCGAGACCATGGTATGCTAGCCGCGGAACTCCTCGCTCAGAAGGAGTGCATCCGCGCGATTGTCGGGCAGAAGCCGTTATCACGCTGAACCGGGAGGAACCGCCATGGCCAAGATCAAGGTCAACGACATAACCATCAACTACGAGCAGCAGGGCACCGGCGAGCCCCTGTTGCTTATCCCCTATCTGGCGGCCGACAACGCCTGCTACGCCTTCCAGGTCGGCGAGTATGCCAAGCAGTTCACCTGCATTTCCATCGATCCCCGGGGCGCTGGCGAGAGCGACAAGCCCGCCGGCAGCTATTCAACGCGGCAATTCGCCGATGACGCCGCGGCCTTCCTCGCCGCCCTCAAGATCGAGCGCGCCCATGTGATGGGCCTTTCCCTGGGGGCCGCGACGGGGCTATGGCTCGCCTCGCGTCATCCGGGAAAGGTGAAATCCCTTTCGCTGCACAGCTGCTGGACCAAGAGCGACCCATTTCTCACGGCCGTCTTGCGGACGTGGCAGGTCATGGCCAAGGGTCTCGGCAGCGTTCCCGAGATGGTTGTCCAGGGCATCTTCCCCTGGTGCTTCACGGCCGAGCTCTACGCCGCCAAACCCGACTACATCGAGCAGCTCGCCGCCTTCGTGCGCAGCCGCCCTAAGCAGCCGGTGGATGCCTTCCTGCGTCAGTCGGAGGCGGTCATCGCACATGACGCAGCCGACTCGCTCGCCGGGATCAAAGCGCCGACCCAGATTACCTTCGGGCGCCATGACATGGTGACCTCGACCCGCTTCGCCGAGGCTCTCAAAGGCGGCATCAAGGGCAGCGAGCTCCTGGTGTTCGAAGACTGCGCCCACGCCCCGATCTACGAGAATGTTGCCGACTTCAATGCCAAGACCCTCGTTTTCCTGAAGCGGCAAATCGGATAGGAACAATGTTCCCATCTGCAGCAAGGTCGCGCTTGGACCGCAGCATGGCGGAACAGGGGTTTGATTTTTCTTGATTTTCGAGCCGAACCCTCTTGTTCTCTGAACCTGTTCCGAACAGCGGTTGACCCGGACCGCTCGGGGCCGGGAGAGTTGCATGACCGACGAGTTGAGCGAGAGCGCGCTCGAATATCATCGCTATCCGACGCCTGGAAAGCTCGCCATTGTCGCCACCAAGCCGCTGGCCAATCAGCGCGACCTGGCGCTCGCCTATTCCCCCGGCGTGGCCGCGGCCTGCGCGGCGATCGTGGCCGATCCGGCCGAGGCCGCTCACCTGACCGCACGAGGCAATCTCGTCGCCGTGGTGACCAACGGGACCGCGGTTTTGGGCCTGGGCGCCATCGGACCGCTCGCCGCCAAGCCGGTGATGGAGGGCAAGGCGGTCCTGTTCAAGACCTTCGCCGGCATAGATGTCTTCGATATCGAGATCGATGAGCGCGACCCCGGCAAGCTTGTGGACATCATCGCCAGCCTGGAGCCGAGCTTCGGCGGGATCAACCTCGAGGACATCAAGGCGCCGGAATGCTTCGAGGTCGAGGCCCGCTTACGCGAACGCATGCGAATTCCCGTGCTCCACGACGATCAGCATGGCACCGCCATCATTGTCGCCGCCGCTTTGCTCAATGGCCTTAGGGTCGTAGGCAAGAGCCTGGACAAGGTTAAGCTGGTCGCATCCGGCGCCGGGGCGGCGGCGCTTGCCTGTCTCGATTTCCTGGTCACCATGGGCCTGCCGCTCGCCAACATCACGGTCACGGACATCGTCGGCGTGGTCTATGAAGGCCGTCAGGAGCTTATGGACCCGCGCAAGGCGCGCTATGCGAAAAGGACGACGGCGCGGGTTTTGGCCGATGTCATCGAAGGCGCCGATATCTTCCTCGGGCTTTCAGCGCCCGGCGTGCTGAAGCCGGAGATGGTCGCCCGCATGGCCGAGCGCCCGCTGGTCTTCGCGCTGGCCAACCCGGTACCTGAGATCATGCCGGAACAGGTGCGTGCCGTTCGTCCAGATGCGGTGATCGCGACCGGGCGCTCCGACTACCCCAACCAGGTGAACAACGTCCTCTGCTTTCCCTTCCTCTTCCGTGGCGCCCTCGACGTGGGCGCCACGACCATCAACGAGGCGATGAAGAAGGCCTGCGCCGAGGCCCTGGCGGCGCTGGCCCGGGCCGAGCCTTCGGACATCGTCGCCGCCGCTTATGGCGGGGAAAGCCCGAGCTTCGGGCCCGACTACCTGATTCCCCGGCCCTTCGATCCGCGCCTCATCGTCGAGCTTGCCTCGGCTGTCGCAAAGGCGGCGATGGAAAGCGGCGTGGCGACCCGGCCGATTGTCGATTTCCCCGCCTATCGCGAGCGGCTCAGCCAATACGTCTTCCGCACCGGCCTGGTCATGAAGCCCCTGTTCGAGCGGGCAAGGCGCGACCCCATGCGCGTCGTCTTCGCCGAGGGCGAGGACGAGCGGGTGCTGCGCGCCGTCCAGACGGCGATCGACGAGAACCTCGCCAAGCCGATCCTCATCGGCCGCGGCCGTGTGGTCGAGAGCCGGCTGCGCAGGCTCGGTCTCAGGATCAAGGCGGGCGAGGATTTCGATCTGGTCGATCCCCAGAGCGACGCGCGCTATGAGGACTATTGGTGCCTCTATCACAAGCTGATGGAACGCCGCGGGGTCACGCCTGAGGATGCCCGTTACCTCGTGCGCACCGAGACCACGATCATTGCCGCCCTCATGGTGAAGCGGGCGGAGGCGGACGCCATGCTGTGCGGCACGGTCGGGCACTATCTCTCGCATCTGCAGCATGTCCGGGACATCGTTGGTCTGAAGCGCGGCGTGCAGGCGCCTTCGGCACTCAATGTCCTGGTGCTGCCCAAAGGCGTCTTCTTTCTGTGCGATACCCAGGTAACGGCGGAGCCCACCGCCGAAGGCATCGTCGAGATGACCCGGATGGCGGCGGAGGAAGTGCGCCGGTTCGGTATCGAACCCAAGGCGGCGCTCCTCTCGCACTCGAGTTTCGGGGCGAGCGATGCGGCTTCGGCCAAGCGGATGCGCGCTGCCCTGGCGCTTCTGCACGCCGCCGATCTGCATCTGGAAGTGGAGGGGGAGATGCAGGCGGAGCTCGCCATTTCCCCCTCGTTGCGCCAGCGCTTGTTCCCGAATTCCGTCCTCGTCGGCCAGGCCAATCTCCTCGTCCTGCCAAGTCTCGACGCGGCCAACATTGCCCTTGGCCTGTTGCGCCATCTGGGCGAAGGCATTTCCATCGGACCGATCCTGATGGGCGCGGCCGCCCCGGCCCATATCCTGACGCCCTCGGTCTCGGTGCGCGGCATCGTCAATATGACGGCCGTCGCCGTCGCGGAAGCGCAAGCCCCTGCATAAGCCGCGGGAAGGCCGGCCCGGCGTTGTTCCAGGCCGGGGATGGCTATAACCTGCACCCATGCCTTCTCTGGATTTCGGCCTGGGCGAGACGGTGGACATGCTGCGCCAGCAGGTCGCCGGCTTTGCCGCGGCGGAAATCGCCCCTCGGGCGGCGGAGATCGACCGCTCGAACAGTTTCCCCGCGGAGCTCTGGCCCAAGCTCGGCGCGATGGGATTGCTGGGAATCACGGTGGAAGAAGAGCTGGGCGGCGCCGGCATGGGCTATCTGGAGCATGTCGTCGCCATGGAGGAGGTGAGCCGGGCTTCCGCCAGCGTAGGGCTCAGTTACGGCGCCCATTCCAATCTTTGCGTCAACCAGATTCGCCGCAACGGCTCGGCCGCCCAGCGCCGCCGTTTCCTGCCGGAACTCATTTCCGGCGCGCATGTGGGGGCGCTCGCCATGAGCGAGCCGGAGGCGGGATCGGACGTCGTGTCCATGCGCAGCCGGGCCGAATACCGGGACGGCCGTTACCGTCTCAACGGCCGGAAGATGTGGATCACCAACGGGCCGGACGCCGATGTGCTGGTGGTCTATGCCAAGACCGACGCCGGCGCCGGGCCGCGCGGCATCAGCGCCTTCATCGTCGAGAAGGGCATGGCGGGATTCTCCACGGCGCCGAAGCTGGACAAGCTCGGCATGCGCGGCTCCAACACCTGCGAGCTCATATTCGAAGACTGCGAATTGCCGGAAGAAAACCGCCTGGGGGCGGAGAACGAAGGCGTGCGGGTGCTGATGAGCGGTCTCGACTACGAGCGCACCGTGCTGGCGGGGGGGCCGCTTGGCATCATGCAGGCCTGCCTCGACGTCGTGGTGCCCTATGTCCGCGAGCGCAAGCAGTTCGGCCAGGCGATCGGCGAGTTCCAGCTGATGCAGGCCAAGCTTGCCGACATGTACACGACCCTCAATGCCGCCCGGGCTTATGTTTACGCCGTCGCCAAGGCCTGCGACCGCGGCCGGACCACCCGCAAGGATTCGGCCGGCGCCATCCTCCACGCCGCCGAAAGCGCGACCTGGATGGCGCTGGAGGCGATCCAGGCATTGGGCGCCAATGGCTACATCAACGATTTCCCGACCGGCCGTCTGCTGCGCGACGCCAAGCTCTACGAGATCGGGGCTGGCACCAGCGAGATCCGGCGCATGCTGATCGGGCGCGAGCTGTTCAACGAAGGGGAGTGACCGGGATGTCCTTGGAGATGCGCGGGGCTTGCGAGAAATGCGGCCATGGCCTGGCGCCGGACTCGGCGGAGGCGCATATCTGCAGCTTCGAATGCACGTGGTGCAGCGGCTGCGCTACGGCGATGAACCATGTTTGCCCGAACTGCGGCGGTGAATTGGTCCGGCGCCCGCGCCGGCAGAAGAAGGCATAGTGCCATGACCAGACGGCTCATCACTTCCGGTTCGCCCTTCGAGAAGGTAGCAGGCTATTCCCGCGCCGTGGTCGAGGGCGAGTGGGTCTTCGTCGCCGGCACCACCGGGTTCGACTATGCGGCCATGAACATCTCCAAGGACCTGAGCGAGCAGGTCCATCAGGCCTTTCGCAACGTCGGCGCCGCACTGCATCAGGCCGGCGCCAGTTTGGCCGACGTGGTGCGCGCCAACTACATCGTGACCCGCGCCGCCGACTGGGCGGAGGTCGCGCCCATACTGGGGCATTATTTCGGCGAGATCCGACCAGCCTCCACGGCGATTGTCGCCGGGCTCGTCGATGCGCGGATGCGCTTCGAGATCGAGGTGACCGCGCGCAGGCGGAGCGAGGGCTGATGGCGGCGGTCGAGGAGATCCCGGCCCGCCAGGGCAGGGCGGTCAGGCTGGCGAAGGGCCAGCCGTTCCAGCGTCAATAGGGAGGAATCATGGCCACCGTGCTCGTCACTGGCGCCAACCGCGGCCTGGGGCTCGAATTCGCCCGTCAATATGCGGCCGATGGCTGGACTGTCATCGCCTGTTGCCGCGAGCCGGCCAAGGCGAAGGAACTGAACAAGCTGACTGGCGCCATCGCGGTGGAAGCGCTCGACGTCGGGGAGGATGCCCAAATCGCGGCGCTGGCCAAGCGTCTGAAGGGGCGATCGATCGATCTTTTGATCAACAACGCCGGCGTCTACGGTCCGCGCAGCGGGACCGAAACCGGTGCCTGGCTCGACGTCTTCCGAGTCAACAGCATCGCGCCGCACCATCTGGCTCATGCCTTGGCCGACAATGTGGCCCGATCCGAATTGAAGCGAATCGTCAGCGTGTCGAGCGCCATGGGCTCCATCGGTGAGAACGGGAGTGCAGGCGACTATATCTATCGTTCGAGCAAGGCAGCCCTTAACATGGCGATGAAGGGGCTCGCCAACGAACTAAAGGACCGGGGCGTCATCGTCGCCATCTTGAGTCCCGGCTGGGTCAAGACAGATATGGGCGGCCGCGGCGCGCCTTTGGAAGCCGCCGACAGCATCGCCTCCCTGCGCAAAGTCATCGCTCGATTGAAGCTCAAGGACAGCGGCAAGTTCTTCAGCCACGATGGCAAGCCGATTCCCTGGTGAGCCCGCCTAGTACAGACCATGAGCAGCGCGATCGATTTCTATTTCGACTTCTCTTCGCCCTACGGCTATCTGGCGACGACCCGGATCGACGAATTGGCCGCTCGCCATGGACGGTCCGTTGCCTGGCGTCCCTTCCTGCTGGGGGCGGCCTTCAAGCTGACGGGCCAGCGCGCCCTGACCGAGCAGTCGATCCGCGAGCCTTATCATGAGCGGGATTTC
>DATNJA010000203.1:0-6280 GCA_035604155.1 Candidatus Udaeobacter sp.
GGCATTCCCATGGTACGAGCGGGCGCGAGCCGGACTCGTGCAGCCGTTCGAGTGGCATTGCAAGGCGAAGGACGGGCATCTTTTCTGGGCAGAGATTTCTCTGAGATGCGTGCCCTTCGGAGATCGCCTCGTGGGGCTGGCCTCGCTCAGGGACATCACCGCGCGCAAGCGGGCGGAAGCGGCGTTGAGCGAATCGCGGCGGCTGATCGAAGAAATTCTCAACACGATAACCGTGCGGGTGTTCTGGAAGGACAGGGATCTCTTATACCTGGGCTGCAACGCGGTGTTCGCGCGCGATGCGGGATTTGCCGATCCCAAGGATGTCGTCGGCAAGGACGACCACCAGATGGGATGGCGCGATCAGGCGGAATTGTACCGGAGCGATGACCGCCAGGTCATTGAGAGCGGCCGCGCGAAGCTTCTGATCGAAGAACCGCAGACGACGCCGGACGGCAAAACCATCACGCTTCTCACGAGCAAGGTGCCTCTTCGAGGTTCACAAGGGGAGATCATTGGCCTGCTCGGAACCTACATGGACATCACCGAGTACAAGCAGGCCGAAGCGGCTCGGCGAGCAAGCGAGGAACGATACCGACGCCTCTTCGAGGCGACCCGCGACGCCATTTTCACTCTTGAGCCGCCTTCGTCTAAGTTCGCCAGCGCGAATCCGGCCGCCGTGAAGATGTTCGGAGCAAAGAATGAAGCGGAGCTTATCGTCCGCACCCCCTGGGAGCTGTCGCCAGAACGGCAGCCGGATGGGCGCGCGTCTGACGAGAAAGCCAAAGTGATGATCGAAACGGCCCGGCGCGAGGGCTCCCACCTGTTTGAGTGGGCGCATCGCCGGTTGGGCGGTGCGGTGTTTCCAGCCGACGTCCTCTTGACCCGGACGATGCAAGAGGGACGGGAGAGAATTTATGCCACCGTCCGCGAGATCTCCGAACGCAAGCGTGCTGAAGAAGGACTGCGCATTGCCGGGATCATCATCGACAACAGTCCGACCGTGCTGTACCGGACCGTTATGAATGGCGGCGAGAAGCTGACCTATGTATCCGCCAATGTCGCCAATTTCGGCTACCGGCCGGAGGATCTGATCGGTAAGGACATCACTGCGCTGGTGCATCCAGACGATGTCGGCCAGGCGCAGGGGACGACCGCAGAACTCGCCAGGTCCGGTGCAAATCAAGGCATAGCCGAGTATCGCATGCGCGCCGGGGACGGAGCCTATCTCTGGGTGGAAGACCGGACGAGATTGATTCGAGGGCCGGACGGAGCTGTGCTCGGAAGCGAGGGCGTGCTGGTCGATATCACGGCGAGAAAGGCCGCGGAGGAGACCCGGGCGCAACTCGCGACTGTCGTGGCGTCCTCCCGCAGCGCGATCATGGGCGGCGACAGGGACGGCAATTGCACGGCCTGGAACATTGGCGCCGAGGAGCTTTATGGCTACAGCGCTCTGGAGATGATCGGCCGGCCGATAGCGATCCTTGTTCCCGCGGAACGGCAGGGCGAACTGCGCAACCAGATCGCCGCCATTGTTTCGGGGCGCGATATCGTCGATTTCGAAACGATCCGTGTCCGCAAGGGCGGTCAGCTGATCGACGTTTCCGAGACGATTTCGCCGATCAAGGATTCGTCCGGCGTCATTGTGGGCGCTTCTGCCGTCGTCATGGATATAGGTGAGAGGAAGCGCGCCGAACGGGCCCTGGAACAGACGATGCGCAGCCTCAAGACCCTGAGCCGGGGGAATGAGGCACTGGTTCGTGCCACCAGTCAGGAAGCTCTTTTCCAGGAGATGTGCCGGGTTATCGTCGAGGCCGGCGGCTATCACATGGCGTGGATCGGGCTTGCCGAGAACGATGCGCAAAAAACCGTGCGGCCGATTGCGCATGCGGGCCACGAAACTGGCTATCTCGCCATCGCGAAGATTTCCTGGGCAGACGACGAGCGCGGCAGGGGCCCTGCCGGCACCGCCATCAGATCCGGAAAAGTCCAGGTTTGTCAGGACATCGCCAATGACGTGAAGATGGCGCCTTGGCAGGCTGAGGCAGCAAAACGTGGGTACGCATCCGTCATCGCTCTTCCGCTGCTACAAGCCCAGGGAGTGTTGGGCGCGCTCTCGCTCTACGCCTCCGAGCCCAACGCCTTCGGCCCTGAGATGGTGACGCTCCTGGCGGAGCTGGCTGGGGATCTCTCCTATGGAGTCGCCGCGCTGCGCACCCGTGCCGAACGCGAATCGGCCCTGCAGCGGCTGGAGCGCGCGATGGAGCAGACGGTGCAGGCTATCGCCACCACGGTCGAGATGCGCGATGCCTACACTGCGGGCCACCAGCGCCGTGTCGCCATGATCTCAGAGGCCATTGCCAAGGAAATGGGGCTGTCCGCAGACAGGATTCACGGCCTGCGCCTGGCCAGCACCCTGCATGATGTCGGCAAGATCAACATACCGGCCGATATCCTGAGCAAGCCCGGCAAGCTGTCCCGCGTCGAGTACGAGTTGATCAAGACGCACCCTCAGACCGGCTACGACATTCTGAAGTCTGTAGAATTCCCCTGGCCCGTCGCCGACATGGTCCTCCAGCATCACGAAAGGCTTGACGGCTCAGGCTATCCTAGCGGCTTGAAGGGTGATGCAATCCTGCTCGAGGCCAGGATTATGGCCGTGGCCGATGTCCTGGAGGCCATGATTTCCCACCGACCCTATCGGCCGGCCGTAGGAGTCGATCTTGCCGTAGCCGAGATACGGAAGGGCAGCGGGAAGCTTTACGATCCAGCCGTAGTCGAAGCCTGTCTCAAGGTCATGGCGAGCGGGCATGTCGATCTTGAGAAGGCCTAGCCTGCGACCTTGACGCCGGCTAGCAGCAGGCTTCCTTCGCCCCGTCCTGTTTCGGTGGCGCAGGAATGGTTTCGGGGGCCTCCTGCCTGCACCTTGCCTCGATCCAGGCAATGACAGACTCCAAATAGCAGGCCATGTCGCCCTGGTACTTGCGCACCAGTTCATTCTCGGTGCTCTTGGCGCGCGACCTGTAGGAGGCGGCCAAGTCCCGCAGTCTTCCCGTATCCATTGCGCCAGCTCCCCGACCCAATCCTCATACAATATCAGCATTCCCTTGGCCGGCATACCGAACAATCGGGGGGTTCGAAAGGGACAAGCATCGGTGCGAGCCGAAGCCGACGCGGCGCGCAGGGCTCTTCCCGCGCGGTTGCGGCGCGATCGCCTAATCCGGCAGCAGACCGCCCGTGCCGGCCGGATATTTGGCCGCGGCAAACTGCCGGGCCTTGGCGGCGAAGTAGGCCTTCACCCACTTGAAGCGCTCGCTGCCCTTGGCCAGGCCGACGCTGTCGGCGATCGAGGCAAGACAATCGGGGTCAGAGTGGATTTATCCGCTGGCATCAAATTACGCTCCACAAAACTTGGCCGCCCTCAACCCCCAATCCCGTAAAACCTCGCCAGCGCCGCCAGCGCCAAGCGCAGAGCGGCCATGCCCCAGGCCTCGCCGTTGCCGCCGCGCTTGCCCTGCCCCCTCGCCCACTCTCCCGCCGTGCCGTCGCAGCAGACGACGTGGATGAGCACGTCGCGCGACACGGTGCCGAGGGATGCCAGCGCCTGGTCCTTGCGGCGCCTGGCGGAGAGCTGGGTTTCGGTGAAGTCGCCAGGCCCATGGCCGCGGGGCCCGAGATGCGCGATCAGCCGCGGCTCGAGCCCGGCGATGGCCCAATCGCGGCGCAGCCGGTCGCCGGCCTCGTGGAGCGCGCGGGCGATCTCGCGGTTCTCCGAGAGCTGGCCGCGCACGAGATAGCGGTCGAGCGGCCGCTGGTCGGCGACGCGGCCGTGGGGCTTGCCGCTGCCCTCGATCACCACCAGGTGGTGGCGCTTCAGCTCCGGCGTGCCGAGGTCGGAGTCCGGCCGGCGCTCGGCCGGCGCGCGCTTCACGCGTCTGCGTCTGGCCATGGGCCCTCCCCCGCCATCGCATCCCCTGCTTCCGCGCTTCGCAGCTCCTCGCCGGGCGTGCGGCCGGGGTCGAACGGGCCGCTTCGCGTGTGGACCGGCGGCAAGGCCGGACGCCGGCGCATCGTCTCGGCCGCGGCCATGAGGCTCGCAAGCGAGGCCTCAGTGCGGCGCCAGATTTCCTCGCGCTCCGCATCGCTGAGCGCGCGCCGCGTGGGCGGCGCCGGCGGCAGCGGCGCTTCGGCGATGGCACGCAAGCGATCCCGCAACGCGCGCGCGGGTGCCGCGGCCTCGTCGAGCAAGGCCGCCAGCTCGGCATAGCTCGGCAGCCATTTGAAGCGCCGTCCCGCTTCGCGCAGGGTCGCCTTGGTGAAACAGGCCGGCGGATAATCCATGAGGCTGGCATAGGCGCCGATCTTGGCCCGCGCCTCCTGGGCCGCCATCGCCCCGGCGCAGAGCAGGCCGAGGCTCGCGAGCCACCGGCCCATGGTCTCGGCGCTGGCGGGCGCAAGCGCGCGTTCCGCCGCTTCCAAGGCGCGCGCGGCCTCGGCCTTCAAGGCCGGGCTCGCCTGGCTGGGCGGCCGCCAAGTCTCGCCGACGGTCGTGGCGCCATAGCCGTCGCCCCGGTCGACGAGGCGCGGGGTTCCCTCACAGTTCGCCCTCAGCGATGAGCTCAGCGAAACCGTTGCGATAGCGGGTGGCTTGTTCACGAGTCCCTCCCAACTGTGCAGCGATCCAGCCGCGCGGATCGGCGATCGCCTGGCGCTCGGCCGCGGCGAGAAGCTCGAACAGACGGCGGTGGTCGTCGCCCGCGGCCTTCAGCCATTTGCCCATGAGCGGGCGCAGTGCCGCCGGCGTCAGCGACGAGGCACGCGCGAGCCAGGCGAGGCCCTGGCGGAACAGCGGCTTCGACCAGTCGCCGTCCGGCGCGCGCAGCAGCGAGAGCGGCAGGTCGAGCGCATCCGGCTCGCCGTGCCCTGCCGAAGCGACAGCTTCGGAACTTGAATCTCCTGTCCCTCTCTTGTCCCTCTCCTCTCCCTCTACGGGTGGACGCGACGCGGATGTCCCCGTCGCCGGCTTCGAACCATCCGCGTCCCGTCCCTGTTTCCGGTCGCGGTATTTCCGCTTCCTGTCCCGCTCCGCCAGGCGCTTGGCCCAGGCCTCGACCACCAGCGGCGCCAGCGCCTTGTGATAGAGCCGCCCGTCGGCGCATCTGACGAACCCGCGTAGCGCGTTGACCCTTAGCCTCCGCCATCGCCGCAGGTCGCGCCCGAGGTCGGCCAGGCGCGCCAGCGCCACGTCGTCGTCCGGCAGGCTTCCGGCCGGGACCTGGTTCCAGGCCGCCCACCAGAGCGTGACGCCGGCGCGCCACTCGGCGTCATTGCACAGCGTGTTGAAGCCGCTGCCGAACAGACGATGGCCGTAGAGCGGCATGAAGCCGTAGCCCTGGAGATCGGCCTCGGCCGGCGTCAGCGGTTCCGGCAGTTCGGTCATTCGCGGTACCTCTCCCCCATTTCCATGGCGCTCCAAGCCGACGACACGCCGAGCCCTTCGGCCGGATCGGGCCGCGGCAGCTGAAGCCGCCGGGTCGGCTTCAGCCGGACGCTCTCGAAGCGCCGCCCGGCCATGGCGCGGGCGAACTTCTCGTCGGCGCTCGGCGTCGTCTCTGCGTTGCCAGTGATCACCGGCCCGCACGGCGCTGAGGCGCTTGCCAGCACCGGTTTGTGCCGGCCGCCGCGCGGACGGGGTGCCAGGCCGAAGCGCCGCCGCGCCTGCCAAATGGCGCTTTCCGAGACGCCGATCGCCAAGGCGATCTCGGGATCGGTGCAGCCTTTGCCCGCCAGATCGCGGATCTCGGCTTCGAAACGTTCGGTGGCGCGGGCCCTCATCACCGGCGCTCCCGATCCCGGTCTTCGATCAAGCCATCGGCCCAGCGGTCCATGGCCGCGACCTCCTCCATGAGGCCGACGCCCGCACCGCCGTTGCGCGCCCGCCAATAGCGGTGAAGGGCGGCCACCATCCGCTCCTTGCGCTCTTCCGAGGGGTTCTGGAGGAAGGCGGCCTTGAGCCGCGCCAGACGGTCGCCCGGGTCCTCTTCCCAGGAGGGCGCGTGCCTGGCGCCCGCCTGGATCGCCTTGATGCCGCAGAGATTGGCCATGCGGCATAATTGCGTAAACAGCAATCATCTGTCAACAGCGCAATGCGCTATTGGCAACAGACCCGCTTTGCGAATCCCGCAATACTGCCCGCCATGGCAGAGGACAAGATCGCCTGGATCCGCGCGCGGCTCGCCGCCGCCGGCCGGCCGCAGAAGCTGATCGGCGAGATCATCGGGCG
>DATNJA010000204.1:0-7756 GCA_035604155.1 Candidatus Udaeobacter sp.
GGCCATGATCGACGGCTATACCCGCCTCCAGGCCTTCATCAAGGTCGTGCTGCCTCAGGCCTCCACAGGGGTCGCCGCCACCGCGATCTTCTGCCTGATCTTCTCGTGGAACGAATATGCCTTCGCCGTGCTGCTGACCTCCGGCAACGCCCAGACCACGCCGCCCTTCATCCCCTTCATCATCGGCGAGGGCGGGCAAGACTGGCCGGCGGTCGCCGCCGGCACGACCCTGTTCCTGATTCCGATCGTGGTTTTCACGGTCCTGCTGCGCAAGCTCCTGCTGCGCGGCATCACCTTCGGTGCGGTCAGGCGATGAGCGCGCTCCCCGATCGCGAGGCCGGCAGGCCAGGCCGGAACCGGCGCTTCTTTCGGCGCGCGCCCTGGGAGAACACGGCAACCGGCATTATCGCGGCCGGCATCGTCATGCTGATGCAGCCATTCGCCCTCGTGCTCTACACCTATTCCTTCCTTACCATTCTCGCCGGCACCGCGATGTTCGTCATCGTCAGCAAGTTCCCGGAGTAGGGGCCATGGCGGAGATCCGGGTGGAAAATCTGCACAAGGCCTTCGGCGGTTTCAGCGCTGTGAAGGATTCGACCTTCACCGTGGGCAACGGCGAGTTCTTCTGCCTACTGGGCCCGTCCGGCTGCGGCAAGACGACGACGTTGCGGATGATTGCCGGCCTCGAACTGCCATCCGCGGGGCGGATCCTGCTGGGCGGCGAGGACGTCGCCTTCCGGCGCGCCGCCGCCCGCGACATCGCCTTCGTCTTCCAGCTTTTCGCCCTATACCCCCACATGTCGGTGCGCGCCAACATCGGCTTCCCGCTCAGATGCCAGGGCATGGGCCGGACCGAGACCCGGCGCGCGGTCGATGAAGCGGCGCGTGTCTTGCGCATTTCCCATCTTCTGGACCGGTCGATTTCCGGCCTCGCCTCGGGCGACCGCCAGCGGGTAGCGCTCGGCCGCGCCATCGTGCGCAAGCCCAAGGCCTTCCTGATGGATGAGCCCTTGGGCGCGCTGGATGCCGAGCTGCGCCAGATCATGACCGGGGAGTTGCGCATGCTCCACGACCGGCTGGGCGCCACCACGGTCTATGTGACCCACGACCAGCATGAGGCCATGGCGCTCGCCGACAAGATCGCCGTGATGAACCTGGGCTTGATCGAACAGATGGGAACCCCACGCGAGATCTACGAGCGTCCGGCCTCCCTGTTCGTGGCCGATTTCATTGGCTCGCCGCCCATGAACTTCCTCGACTTCCGCGCCGGACTGGCCCGCGGGTCGGTCGAGGTCAGGCTTGGCGCCAGTCCCGTTGCGGTCCCCGAGATTCGCGAGGACGTGGCGGAAGGCGACCTGGTCCTTGGCGTGCGGCCGGAAGACGTGCGCGTCAGCGATGCCGGCGCCATCAGGGCCGAGGTCTTCGGCACCGAATACCTGGGCACGACCCAGATCGTCACCCTTTCGACCGCGCATGGAAGCCTGCGCGCCCGGATGCCGGCCGAGACAGCCGTCCGGCGCGGCGAACGCGTCGGGCTCGCCTTCCAGCGCGAGAGGCTTTCGCTGTTCGACCGGACGAGCGGGCGAGCTTTGCGCACGGCATTGGTGGAGGGGGCACTTCATGGCTGAAGTGGCGCTCGCCGGAATCTCCAAGCGCTTCGGCGACGTCCGGGCGGTGGCCGAGCTTTCGCTTGTCATCGGCGACGGCGAGTTCATCGTGTTGCTGGGGCCCACGGGCGCCGGCAAGACGACGACGCTTCGCCTCGTCGCCGGCCTCGAAAAGCCCGACCGAGGCAGCGTCCATATCGCCGGGCGCGAAGTGACCAAGGCGCCACCCGCCGAACGCGACGTCACCTTCGTCTTCCAGCAATATTCCCTCTACCCCCATCTCTCGGTCTTCGACAACCTCGCCTTCCCGCTGCGCTCGCCGGTGCGCCGCCTGGCGGAAAGCGAAGTCAAGCGCAAGGTGGGGGAGGTGGCCGCGCTCCTGCGCATTTCCCACAAGCTTGCCAACCCAGCGACCAAGCTTTCGGGCGGCGAGATGCAGCGCGTCGCCATCGGCCGGGCCCTGGTGCGCCGGCCGGCGGTCTATCTAATGGACGAGCCGCTTTCCTCGCTCGACGCCAAGCTCAGGGCCGATCTGAGGCTCGAGCTGAAACGCATCCAGCAGGACCTGGGCGCCACCATCCTCTACGTTACCCACGACCAGATCGAAGCCATGACCATGGCGACCCGGATCGGCGTCATCGAGGAGGGGCGGCTCATCCAGTTCGACGTTCCGCGAGAGATCTATGAGAATCCGGCGAATCTGCATGTCGCGTCACGCCTTGGGCAGCCTGCGATCAACCTGGTGCCGCCGAGCCTCTTCCCCGACATTCCCGTTCCATCGGCAACGGCCACCATCGGCGCCCGCACCGAGCATCTGAAAATATCCAAGGCGGCCAACGGATCGGCGGTCGGCAGGGTCACCTGGATCGAGCACCTGGGCGACCACAACCACCTTCATGTCAGAATTGCCGACAGCGAGGTCGTCACGCTCGTCGATCCGGACGCCGGCCTTGCGGTCGGCGACGGCGTCGCCATCGCCTTCAACCGACCGCTGTATTTCGATCGCGAGGGGAATCGAGTCCATGGCTAGTTCCAGCAGGAGCGGCCCGTCCGCGGGCCGAGGGCAGCGATGACCTTCGACAGCGAACTCAAGAAGCGCCTCATCGTCGCGGCCGCGCAGGTCGTGATCGAAAATGCCGAGGAGCTGACGGCTCTCGACCGGGCGATCGGCGACGGCGATCACGGCCTCAACATGAAGCGCGGCTTCGAAGCCGTGCTTGCCGATGTCGACGTCTTGGCCGGGAAGCCCTTGCCGGACATGTGCACGAGCATCGGGACTCATCTGGTGATGACCATAGGCGGCGCTTCCGGGCCGCTTTACGGCACCCTGTTCCTGGCGCTGGGCAAGCATCTGCCGCCTGCCCCCGATCTGTCGGGAGCCGCCCGCGCGTTCAGCGCCGCCGTCACCGCAGTCAAGACACGGGGCAGGTCCGATGTTGGAGAGAAGACCATGATCGACGTGCTGCATCCGGTGGCCGGAATCCTGGAGGCTGCGGCCGTCGGCGGGGCCGGCGAGGATCTGACGGCGCGGCTGCGCAAGGCTGCCGACGGCGGCCTGGAGGCGACCAGGCCGCTCCGGGCAACCAAGGGCCGGGCATCTTTCCTGGGCGAGAGGTCGGTCGGCCATCTCGATCCGGGTGCAAGATCGAGCCAGTTGCTGGTCCATGCCGCCTGCGGCGTGTTGTCGGGGCTGATGGCAGAGGCAGGAGGGCAAGGCGCATGACAGGCCGGGTCGGAATCGTCATCGTCTCCCATTCGGCCGATGTCGCCAAAGGCACGGTCGACATGGTCCGCCAGATGGTGGGCCACGAGGTGCCGGTCGCCGGCTGCGGCGGGAATCCCGCGGGCGGGCTCGGCACCGACGTCGCCTCGATCATGGCGGCGATCAAGAAGGTGTGGTCCAGCAAGGGTGTGGCCGTGCTCGTCGATCTGGGCGGGGCGGAGACCAACAGCGAAATGGCTATCGAGATGCTGCCGGAATCCTGGCGCGGAAAGGTGGCGATCTGCAACGCGCCGATCGTCGAAGGGGCGGTCATGGCGGCGACGGAATCGGCCGGCGGGGGCAGCCTGGAGCAGGTGCGCGCCACAGCCGAAGAACTGTCGCCGGCATGAACCGACGGGGGATCATGAGTGCCGAAAGCGCAATCGAGGGTTCCGCCGTCATCACCCATGAGATCGGGCTCCATGCCCGGCCGTCGGTGAAGCTGACCAAGCTCGCCAAGAGCTTCGCTTCGGCGATCCACCTGCGCGGCGAAGGCCTGGAAAGCTGGGTCGACGCCAAGAGCATCGTCCGGGTGATGGGCCTGAAACTGCGCGAAGGTACGACGGTCTTCTTCCGCGCCGCCGGGCCCGATGCGAGCGCGGCGGTGGACGCCCTGGTAGCCCTGGTCAAACGCGATTTCGATGAGCACAGACCGGCCTGAGCGGATCTTCGAGGGCAAGGTGGCCTCGCCCGGGCTCGCTGCCGGCCACATCCGGCTGGCGCTGCGCCGGCCTGTCGCCGTGGTCTCGACAGGCGACCCCGCGCAGGAGCGCCGACGCTTCGACGCCGCGCTTGCCGTCGGTGCCGAGAGTCTCGGCCGGCTGGTGAAACGCCAGAGCGACGAAGCGGCCGCCGGTATGCTCGAATTCCAACTGGCGCTCATCGGGGACGATGAGCTCATCGAACCGGTGCGCAGGGCGATCTCCGAAGGGGCCGCGGCCGCAGCCGCCTGGAGCGAAGCCCTGGGCCGGCAGATCGCCGATTACGAGGCGGCCGACGACGCCTATTTCCGCGCCAGGGCCGCCGACCTTGCGGACCTGCGCGAGCGTGTCCTGTCGCTGCTCCAGGGCGAGACCGAGGATGAGGCCGAGACCGTGGAAGGCGCGATTCTGGTCGCCGAGGACCTGGGACCGTCCCGGTTCCTGGAGCTCGACTGGGGCCGCTGGCGCGGCGGCGCGCTCATGGGCGGCAGCGTCAGCGGGCATGTGGCGATCCTCGCCCGAGCCCGTGGCGTGCCGCTGGTGGTCGGCCTCGACCTGAGTGCCGCATCCCTCGTGGCCGGGGCCGATGCCATTCTGGACGCCGAGAAAGGCCGCCTCGTCCAATACCCCTTGGGCGCGACCCGGGTGGCCTTCAGCCGGCGCATGGCCGAACGCCAATCGACCGCTGCCGCCGAGGCGGAATTCCTGCCGCGCCCCGCGACGACCAGGAGCGGCAGGATCATCGCGGTGGCCATCAACGTCGATGAGCCCGGCGCGGTCAGGAGCGTCGATCCCGCCCATTGCGACGGCATCGGCCTCACCCGCACCGAGTTCTTGTTCTCTGGCCCCGGCGGCCGCCCCGACGAGGAACGGCAGCTCGCGATCTATGGCGGGCTCATCGCCTGGGCCGGCGGCAGGCCGGTCACCATCCGCACGCTCGACGCCGGCGGCGACAAGCCGATCGAAGGATTGACCCCGGAAGGCGAAACCAATCCGTTTCTGGGTCTGCGCGGCATCCGCCTGTCGCTCGCGAGGCTCGATGCCTTCCTGCCCCAGCTTCGCGCGCTCGCCCGGGCCGCCGCGCTCGGCCCCCTCAAGGTCATGCTGCCCATGGTGACCGTGCCGCGGGAACTCGAAGAAACCCGGCACCTGTTCCGTGACGTGCTGGCCGAGCTTGGTCGAGCCGGCCTGCCTGCGGCGATGCCAAAGCTCGGCATGATGGTCGAGGTGCCGGCCGCCGCGCTCAACGTGGCCCGGTTCGAGGCTGACTTCTTCTCCATCGGCAGCAACGACCTGGTCCAATATGTGACCGCCACCGGCCGGGACTGCGCCGCGGTCAGCGCCTTGCACGACCCGCTCAATCCGGCTGTACTGGAATTGATCGCCCGCGTCGTCGCCCACGGCCGGGCAAGGGGAATAGAAGTCGGGCTTTGCGGGGACATGGCGAGCGACAATAGATATCTCCCGGCGCTGCTCGACCTCGGGCTTGGGAGCCTGTCGGTGGCTCCCGCGCGGCTAGCCGCCGTCAAGGCCGCGATCGCGCATCATGGCTGAGGGCAAGCCGCGGCCAGCGCCGGAGCAGGGCCGTGATGCCCTGGTCGCCGCCTACAAGCGGCTGCTCCAGGAATACATCGACCGGCGCCCCTCGGGCCTGCGCCTGAAGATCGCCAAGGCCATCGGCAAGCACCGGAGTTTCGTCTCCCAGATCACCAACCCGGTCTATCCCATCCCCGTGCCGGGCCGGCATCTGGAGACCATCTTTCGCATCTGCCACTTGGCGCCCGAAGAGAAGCAGGCCTTCATGGCCGCCTATGAAGCGGCCCATCCGCGCCATCCGCTGGTCGAGCGCAGGTTGCCGCGCCGCAGCCGCCAGATGCGCACGATCGAGATCGAACTTCCCATGGTCGAAGACCCGGAGCTCGAGCGCGAGCTGGAAGAGCTGATGCGCCAGGTCGCCCGCCAGATCGAGAAGATCGTGCGAAGGCTATAGAGCCCGCGCCTCTTCAGCAGCCCCAGCGCAGCGCCGCGGTGTGGATGGGCTTGTCCCAGAGCTGGATCAGGGGGTCGTCGAGCCGGCTCAAGGTGATCGAGCAGCCGGCCATTTCCAGCGACGTGGTGTAGTTGCCGACGAGCGCCCGGGCGATGGCGAGATTGCGCCCGACGCACCAGCGCCGCGCCGCGTCGTACATCAGGTAGAGCTCCATCAGCGGCGTGCCACCGAAGCCATTGACCATGAGGAGGTATGGCTGGCCGGGCCTTGCATCGAGGTCGCCAGCAATGGCCTGAAGCATCGTGGCGGCGATGTCGTCGGCGGTGCCAAGCGCTACGCGCCGGCGCCCCGGCTCGCCGTGGATACCGACGCCCATTTCCATCTCGTCCTCGCCGAGCTCGAAGGTGGGCTTGCCCGCGGCCGGAACAATGCAGCTTGAAAGCGCCACGCCCATGGTCCGTGTCGCGCCATTGACGCGCTCGCCCAGCGCCTTGCAGGCGGCGAGATCGGCACCGTCCTCGGCGGCGGCGCCGACGATGCGCTCAACCAGCACCGTGCCCGCCACGCCGCGGCGCCCGGTGGTGTAGGTCGAGTTCTCCACGGCGACGTCGTCGTTGGTCAGCACGGTGGCATTGTCCACACCGGCGATCTCTGCCCCCATCTCGAAATTCATTACGTCGCCCGAGTAGTTCTTGACGATGAAGAGCACGCCGGCTCCGCCGTCCACGGCGTGGGCGGCGGCGGCCATCTGGTCCGGCGTGGGCGCGGTGAAGACCTGACCGGGGCAGGCGGCATCGAGCATGCCGCGGCCGATGAACCCGGCATGGAGCGGCTCGTGGCCGGACCCTCCACCGGAGATCAGGGCGACTTTGCCCCTGATGGGCGACTTCGCTCTCGTGATGAAGACCGGGTCGCGGTGGAGGGTGACGATCTCGCCGTGGGCGGCGGCAAAGCCGGCAAGGCTCTCGGCGAGAATCCGGTCCACCGCGTTCACGAACTTCTTCATCGTTTCCTCCCGGTCGTTTTTACTAAACTAAACTGAACGGGGGTCGGGGACAAGGCCGGGGCGAACGGGCGTGCCCGCGGTCAGCTGCTGATGGGCACCACCTTGACCCGCCGGCCATTGGAGGTGAGCGCAAGCCGCCCATGCTTGAGGGCGAGCGCGTCGGCCCCGAAGATCTCGCGCCGCCAGCCGGAAAGGGCGGGCACATCGGCCTCGTCGTCGGCGGCGATGAGCTCCAGGTCGTCGGCGCTCGCGAGCAGCTTGGGCGCCACGTCATGGTTCTCGGAGCGCAATTTCAACAGCACGCGCAGCAGATCGGTGATCGGGCCAAGCCCCGCCGGCAGGTCGCGGCGCGGCGGGGGCACCGGGCATTCCTCGATGGGCAGAGCAAGCGCGCGGCCGACGGCGGCGAGAATGGCCGCACCCTGCTTGCTCTCGGCCTGCGAGCGGGAAAAACCCCGGCAGCGCGAGAGATGCTCGATATCGGTCGGCGCATGGGCCGCGATCTCGGCGAGCGTTTCGTCCTTGACGATGCGCCCGCGGGGCTGGTCGCGCCGGCGCGCTTCCTCCTCGCGCCAGGCCGCCACCTCGCGCAGGACGGCGAAGGCGCGCGGCTTGTCGCTGCGGAACTTGATCCGCCGCCAGGCTTCCCGCGGATCGAGGTCGTAGGTCGCGGGGTTGGTCAGCACCGCC
>DATNJA010000205.1:0-23030 GCA_035604155.1 Candidatus Udaeobacter sp.
TCATCCTGGCGCACCTCTGCAGGCCTACTGGACAAACCGACTCGCATTGGTAGTTTCGCTCTCGCCACAAATTTTAGGACTGTTGAGTGAGGTTGACAACTCCCTGGTCCATGACACGAATTGGGTCTGAATGCTAGCCAGGCGGTGACGCGGGAGCGACAACAGTCTAGCGCAGCTGTCACGGTATTGCCGCATTTCCGCCGTCGCGCGACAGGGGGCTGATCGACTATAGAGTGACGTCATGATCGCGAGTTCGACGACGGACTGACCGCCGATGCCGCCTCGTTCTCCGATGCCGCCGACCCGGCGTCTGCTTGGCGCGCTGGCGCTCGCGGCGCTGCCGGGCGCGGCAGCCCTGCTGGGCCTCATCGCCTTCGCCGGGCTCGCGCCCCTCGCCGGCCTCGCTGCTCTCGTGGTCATGCTGGCCGGGCTTTCCTGGCTGCTGCTCGGACATCTGCGGCACCTGACCGCTATCGGCGCCTATGCCCGCGCGATCGCGGCGGGAGAGCCCGCGAGCCCGCCGGCGGCGGAGCCGCTTGCCCTCGATCCGACGCTGGCGCCGGCGCTGATCGGGGCGCTCGGCGCCTTGCGCGAACGGGAGCAATCCCTGGCCGCTCACGCGGCGCTGGCCGAGCGAACCCTCGCCCAATTGCCCGACCCGCTCCTGCTGGTGAACAGCGAGATGCGCCTCAAGCTCGCCAACCCCGCCGCCGAAGCCCTTTACGGCGGACCGCTCCAGGGCCGCGACATCGTGGGCGTGCTGCGCCAGCCGGAGCTGCTGGAGGCCATCGACCGGATCATGCTGGGCGATCCGGCGGAGACGGTCGAGTTCACCATGCCCGTGCCGGTGGAGCGCCACTTCGCCGTCCAGATCCTGCCGCTGCCTGCCGCCGCGGGCGAGACCACCATGACCCTGCTGCTGTTCCAGGACGTGACCAAGATGGTCCGCGCCGACCGTCTGCGCGCCGACTTCGTCGCCAACGCCAGCCACGAGATGCGCACGCCGCTCTCCACCCTGGTGGGCTTCATCGAGACCCTGCGGGGTGCCGCCAAGGACGACAGCCAGGCCCGCGCCCGCTTCCTCGCCATCATGCAGGAACAGGCCGGACGGATGGCCCGCCTGGTCGCCGATCTGCTGTCCCTGTCGCGCATCGAGCTGAACGAGCACAGCATGCCCACCGGCACCGTACGCCTCGACGACGTCCTGGCGAGCGTGGCCGACAGCCTGGCCATGAAGGCCGACGCCCGCAGCATGCGCATCGAGCTGCCCGCCGGCATGGCCGCACTTCCCCCCGTCCAGGGCGACTCCGACGAGCTCGTGCAGCTGTTCCAGAACCTGATCGACAATGCGATCAAGTACGGCAAGGCCGGCATGCCGGTCACCATCGAGGCCAAGTCCTGCCCCCCGGCCGCGGCCATGACCCCGGCACGGCCGGCCGTGGCCGTCAGCGTGGTCGATCAGGGCGAGGGGATCCCCAAGGAGCATCTGCCCCGCCTGACCGAACGCTTCTATCGGGTCGACACCGCGCGATCCCGCGACCTCGGCGGCACCGGCCTCGGCCTCGCGATCGTCAAGCACATCGTCAGCCGCCACCGGGGGGCGCTGGAAATCGACAGCGAGCTCGGCAAGGGCAGCCGCTTCACGGTCTATCTCCCGGTGGCCGAGCGAGTCTCCACGAGCGCCCGCTCGGCCGCCTAAAACGCAATAGCAAGCGCAGTGAGTCAAAAAATCGCCATATCTGGCGTAGTCACGATATTGTAATAAATCCGTAGTAATTCATCCGCCAATGGGCGCTAGGAACTGACTTCGCGGGTCCGCGGCCCAAGGGCGGAGCGTCAGGAGCGACAGGATGTCCATCGAGCACACGGTCAAGAGCTTCGACGAAGAGCTCAATCGCCTCAGCCAGATGGTGGCCCAGATGGGCGGCCTGGCCGAGGCTCAGCTCCATTCGGCGATCGAGGCGCTCGTCGCCCGGGACGCCGAGCAGGCTGGCCGGGTCGTCCAGGGCGATTCCAAGATCGACCTTCTTGAACGCCAGATCTCGACCCACACCATTCGCATGCTGGCCCTGCGCCAGCCCATGGCCCAGGATCTGCGCGAGATCGTCGCGGCTCTCAAGATCTCCAGCGACATCGAGCGCATCGGCGACTATGCGGCCAATGTCGCCAAGCGCGCCATCGCGCTGACCCAGAGCCCGCCCATGCGCCCGGTCGGCGGCATCGCCCGCATGGGCCGGCTGGTGCAGCAGATCATCAAGGACGTGCTGGATGCCTATGGCGCCAAGGACGCGGACAAGGCGGTGGCGGCCTGGAAGCGCGATCAGGACGTCGACGACATGTACAACAGCCTGTTCCGCGAGATGCTGACCTACATGATGGAGGATCCGCGCAACATCGGCCCTTCCACCCATCTGATGTTCATCGCCAAGAACATCGAGCGCATCGGCGACCATGCCACCAACATCGCCGAGATCGTCCATTACCTGGTCCGCGGCGAGGACATCGCCGAGAGCCGTCCCAAGAGCGACCGAACCAGTTTCGCCGTGGTCAATCCGCCGGAGGAGAAGGCATGAAACAGGCCCCCCTGATCCTGGTCGTCGAGGACGAAGCCGCCCTCGTCACGCTGCTGCGTTACAACCTGGAACGCGAGGGCTTCCGAGTCGCCGAGGCGCGCGACGGCGAGGAAGCGATGCTGCAGATCGCCGAGCAGATGCCCGATCTGGTCCTGCTCGACTGGATGCTGCCGCTGATGTCGGGCATCGAGGTCTGCCGGCAGCTCCGCCGCTTGCCCGAGACCCGGCGCCTGCCCATCGTCATGCTGACGGCCCGCGGCGAGGAAGGGGACAAGCTGCGCGGTCTCGATGCCGGGGCCGACGACTATGTCACCAAGCCCTTCTCGCCCAGCGAGCTCATCGCCAGGGTGCGCGCCGTGCTGCGCCGGGCCCGGCCCGAGCGCGAGGGCGAGACGCTTCAGTACCAGGACCTGATCATGGATCTCGCCTCCCATCGGGTCAGGCGCAACGGCCGCGAGGTGCATCTGGGGCCGACGGAATTCCGCCTGTTGCGCCATCTGCTGGAGAACCAGGGCCGCGTCTTCAGCCGCGAGCAGCTTCTCGACATGGTCTGGGGCCGCGACGTTTATGTCGAGCCGCGCACCGTGGACGTGCATATCCGGCGCCTGCGCAAGGCGATCAACGCCGAGGTGGAAAAGGACCTGATCCGCACCGTGCGCGCCGCCGGTTACGCCCTCGACCACGCCGAATAAAGCACGGGCATTACTTGGCGAGCGCGGCGAGGAAGGCATCGGCGACCTCGAGATAGAGGTCGACGTCCTTCTCGTCATGCTGGAAGGAGCAGCCGGGCCCGGCGCTGGCGATGGCATCCCAGACGCCCCGATTGGCGAAGAACAGTTTGCGCGCCGCGGCAAAGCCGTGATGCATGGCTGAGCGCGACTCCGCCGCGTTTCGCGGCAGGCTCGGTCCCAAGACCCAGCCGGAGCGCCCGCCGATGACCGGCGCCCGCCAGGCAAGCCGATGCCGGTCGAAGATCGCTTGCAGGCCGAAGGCGAGGCGCCGGCCAAGCGCCGTCACCCGCGCGCAGTCTTCTTCTCTGAGGCAGGATTCGAGCGCGGCGCGGGCGGCGGCTAGCACCAGGGCGCTGCCGTAGGTCGTGCCGCCAAGGGCAAGCCCGGTCCATTGCGGATCGAGATAGAGGTTCTTCTCCATGGCGGCTGCGAGCGGCGCGCTGACGCCGTAGGCGGCGAAGGGAACGCCTGAGCCGAGACCCTTGCCGAGCACCAGTATGTCGGGCTTGAGGGCCCAGAGCCGCGTGAGGCCACAATAGGCGAAGCCGTGGGTATGGGCCTCGTCGATGACGAGAAGGACGCCGGCGCGGTCCAGCAGCCTGCGCACCTCCGGCCAGAACCCCTCGCCGGGAAACACGATGTTGCAGTTGGTGAGCATCGGCTCGGCCATCAGGCAGGCCGTGTCGTCCTCCGCTAGCGCGCGCTCCAGCGCCGCCAGATCGTTGAACGGCACGGTCCGAGCCTTGCCCTCGATCCCCTTGGGCAGGCCCAGGAGTTCGGCCTGCTCGGCGCCGGTCTCGCTCGAGACGAGCATGTCGTCGCCATGGCCGTGATATTTGCCCTCGAACATCAGCAGGCGCTCGCGCCCGGTGACGAAACGCGCGAGGCGGAGCGCTTCGGTGTTGGCGACGGTGGCCGAACCGGTGAACTGCCAGAACGGCAAACCGGTGCGCTGCTTCAGAAGCTCGGCCGCGACCACGCCATCCTCGGTCGGCAGCAGGAACGAGCTTCCCAGATCCATCCGGCGCTTCACCGCTTCCACCACCGGGGCCGGTGTGAAGCCGAGGGCGCCGGCGAGGTCGACCAGGTTGAAATCGACATAGCGGTTGCCGTCGATGTCTTCGAAGCTAGAGCCGCGGCCGCTGGCGACGAAGACAGGATCATGGGGGTAGAGCCCCGCCATCCAGGGCATGGGCACGCCCGACGGCATGCAACCCTTGGCCCGGGCGAGCAAAGCCTGGGACTTGGGCGTGCGGCGCCAGAACAAGTCCCGCTCGGCGGCGATCAAGGCTTCCAGCTTGTCGGCAAGCCGGCCCAAGGGTCCGGCGTCGCGCGCCGGTGCCGGGCCAGACGCAAGCTTGGCCAGAAGATCGCGGTAGAGCGTCGTGGGTTCTTCCCCGAAGCAACAGAAGACGACCCGCTCGATGGAGCCATGGCGGGCGAGGCCAGTCACGACCGTGGCGATGGCGATTCTCGCCGCCTGCTCCATGGGAAAGCCGTAGATGCCCGTGGAAATCGCCGGGAAGGCGATGCTGCGCACGCCGTTCTCCGCCGCGAGATCGAGGCTGGCGCGATAGCAGGAGGCGAGCAGCTTCTCCTCGCCGGCGTTGCCGCCATGCCAGACCGGACCGACCGCATGAATGACGAAGCGGGCATCGAGATCGAAGCCCGGCGTGATCCGCGCCGCGCCGGTGGGACAGGAACCGATCCTGGCGCAGGACCGGGCGAGCTCCAGCCCGGCCGCCCGATGGATGGCGCCGCACACGCCGCCGCCCGGCGCCAGCCTTTCGTTGGCGGCGTTGACGATGGCGTCGACGGGAAGCGTCGTGATGTCGCCGTCATAGACGGCAATCCGCTCAGGCAAGCTTTGCCTCCATTCCCGCGCGAGGTGTCGGATAGAGCCGGGAAAGCCAGAGCAACAGCAGCAGGCCCGGAACGGCGAGCCCCGTCGAGGCGATGAAAAACACCGGCCATCCGAGCCGCACCGCGAGCCAGCCGCTGCCCGACGAGAGCAAAGTCCGTCCCCAGGCCATGAAGGACGTCAGCAGCGCATATTGCGTGCCGGTGAAGGCGACGTTGCAGAGGGCCGAGAGATAGGCGACGAAGGCGGCCGACCCCAGTCCGCTGACGAAATTGTCGCTGCCGACGACGATCGCCAGCCACAGCCGGTCATGGCCCTGATAGGCGAGCACGGCAAAAAGCAGGATGCCCGCCGCCTGCAGAACGCCGCCGAGGAAGAGAGCCCGCATGATGCCGACGCGGGCAACCATGAGCCCGCCGGCCAGCGTCCCGGCGAGCGAGGCGACGATGCCGAAGATCTTGGTGATCTCGGCGATCTCTACGCCGGTGAAGCCGAGCTCGACGTAGAAGGGCGTCGCCATGGTGCCGCTCACAGCCTCGCCGAATTTGTAGAGCAGCACGAACAGCAGGATCACGAGCCAGCCCCGCCGGCCGAGGAAGTCGAGGAAAGGCTCGATCACGCCCATTTCCAGGCGTCGCGCCAGGCTCTGGCGCTGGATCGCCGCGGGCATGGCGGGCTCGGGCGCCAGCAGCATGGTCGCCATGCCGACGGCCATGAGCAGGGCGAGACTGGCGAAGACCCAATGCCAGGCGACGAAATCGGCCAAGGCCACGGCGCCGGCGCCGGCGGCCAAGAGACCAAAGCGGTAGCCGACCTGGGTGGCGGCGGCGCCGGCGCCCTGGAGCGCCTCGGGCAGGATCTCGATGCGATAGGCGTCGATCACGATGTCCTGGCTCGCCGACAGGAAGGCGACCACCAGCACCGCCAGCGCCGTCCACCAGGGATCGAACGCGGGATCGGTCATTCCCATGGCCAGGATGGCGAGCGCGAGAGCCAGCTGGATGATCAGCGCCCAGCCGCGCCGGCGGCCGAGGAAGGGCGGCCTGATCTGGTCGAGGAAGGGCGCCCAGAGAAACTTGAAGCTGTAGGGCGTGCCCACCAGGGCGAAGAGGCCGATGGAGGTCTTGCTGACGCCGAGCTTGGCGAGCCAGTAGGAGAGGGTGGAGAGGGTCAAAAGCAGCGGCAGGCCGCTGGAGAACCCCATGAAAGCGATGAGCAGGATGCGCCGATCCGTGTAAACGGCCATCGCCTGACGCCAGCGGTTCATGCTGTGGCGCACTTCACCCGGATTCATCCGGTCCGACACGCCCCCCTCCCTAGCCCTCCCCCGCAAGGGGGGAGGGAACAAGTACGTTCAGCCCATCTCCCATGTTCCCCCTCCCCCTCGATGGGGGAGGGTTGGGGTGGGGGTGGCGCGGCGCAAAGAAACGCCGCGAGAGAGACGAACGCACTTACCCCGCCGCGGCTTCGGCGGCGCGTTCGGCGCGCTTGCGCTTGTTGGGGTCGAGCAGCGCCTTGCGCAGCCGGATGCTCTTGGGCGTCACCTCGACCAGCTCGTCGTCCTCGACATAGGCGATGGCCACCTCCAGGGCCATCTGGCGCGGTGGCGTGAGGCGGACCGCCTCGTCCTTGGCCGTGGTGCGGATATTGGTCAGCTGCTTGGTGCGCAGCGGGTTGACCTCAAGGTCGTTGCCTCGGCTGTGCTCGCCGATGATCATGCCCTCATAGACCTGGGTTCCGGGCGTGATGAAGAGGGGCCCGCGTTCCTCCAGATACCAGAGGGCGTAGGCGACGGCGCTGCCGCCGCCGTTGGAGATCAGCACGCCGTTGCGCCGGCCTTCGATCGGACCCTTGAAGGGCTCATAGCCGAGGAAGATCCGGCTCATGATGCCGGTGCCCCGGGTGTCGGTCAGGAACTGGCCGTGATAGCCGATGAGGCCGCGAGAGGGGACGCGGAAGACGATGCGCGTCTTGGCCCCGCCCGAAGGCCGCATGTCGACGAGTTCGCCCCGGCGCTGGCCCAGCTGCTCGACCACGATGCCGGTGTATTCGTCGTCCACGTCGACCTGGACTTCCTCGATGGGCTCCTGGCGCTGGCCGGTTTCGGGATCGACGTGGAAGATGACCCGGGGCCGGCCGACCGACAGCTCAAAGCCCTCCCGGCGCATGGTCTCGATCAGCACGCCAAGCTGCAGCTCGCCGCGCCCGGCGACCTCGTAGGTATCCTTGCCCGCGCTCTCGCGCACGCGGATGGCGACGTTGCCCTCGGCCTCGCGCAGCAGCCGGGCGCGGATCATCCGGCTCGTCACCTTGTCGCCCTCGCGGCCCGCCAGCGGCGAATCGTTGACCGAGAAAGTCATGGACAGCGTCGGCGGATCGACGGGATTGGCCTTGACCGGCTGGATCACCAACGGATCGCAGATGGTATCGGCGACCGTCGTGCGCTCGAGCCCGGCGATGGCCACGATGTCGCCCGCCTCGGCGCTCTCGATGGTCATCCGCTCCAGGCCGCGGAAGGCGAGAAGCTTGGTCAGCCTGGCATGCTCGATCACCCGCCCATCCGGGGCGATTGCCTTGACGTGCATGTTGAGCCTGGCCGTGCCGGCATGGATCCGGCCGGTCAGCACGCGGCCGAGATAGGAATCATATTCCAGCGTCGTCGCCAGCATGGCAAACGGCGCGCTCGCGTCGCCCGTGGCCACCGGCACATGGCGGACGATGAGATCGAAAAGCGGCGACATGTCGCGCTTCTCCTCGGCCAGGTCGGCGACGGCCCAGCCGAGCTTCGAGGAGGCGAAGAGGGTCGGAAAATCGAGCTGCTCGTCGCTGGCACCCAGAACGGCGAACAGGTCGAAGACCAGGTCATGGACTTCATGGGGCCGGGCATCGGACCGGTCCACCTTGTTGATGACCACGATGGGCCTGAGGCCGAGCGCGAGCGCCTTCATGGTGACGAACTTGGTCTGGGGCATCGGCCCTTCCGCCGCGTCCACCAGGACGACGACGCCGTCCACCATGCTGAGGATGCGCTCGACTTCGCCGCCGAAATCGGCATGGCCGGGGGTGTCGACGATGTTGAGCCGGGCGCCTTTCCAGGCGACCGACGTGCATTTGGCCAGGATGGTGATGCCGCGCTCGCGCTCCAGGTCGCCCGAATCCATGGCCCGTTCCTGCACCTGCTGGTTGGCGCGGAAGGAGCCCGATTGGCGCAGAAGCTGATCGACCAGGGTGGTCTTGCCATGGTCGACATGGGCGATGATGGCGAGGTTGTGAAGTTCGGTCATGCTTGGGCCCCGGCCGGTACCAGCGCTTCGGGGAGCAGGCTCGACAGCGGCGTCTCCGGCCTGGCTCCGAAATGGGAGATGACCTCGGCCGCCGCAATGGCGCCGATGCGCGCGCAGTCATAGGCCGGCAGGCCGCGGGTATAGCCATGGAGGAAGCCCGCGGCATAGAGGTCGCCGGCCCCGGTGGTATCGACCACCTTGGCCACGGTGACGGCATCGGCGACATGGACTTCCCCGCCGGCGAGAATGACCGAGCCCCGGGCGCTGCGGGTGAGGGCCGCCACTTCGCAGACCCCCCGGGTCGCCTGGAGCGCCTCATCGAAACCCGTCACCTCCCAGAGGGAGCGAATTTCCCATTCATTGGCGAACAGGATGTCCACGTGCCGGCCAAGCAGCTGGCGGAACTCGGCCCGGTGGCGCTCGACGCAGAAGCCGTCGGACAGGCTCAAGGCCACCTTCCGTCCGGCGCCATGCGCCGCCTCGGCCGCCTTCAGGAAAGCCGCCTTGGCAGCCGGCGGATCCCAGAGATAGCCCTCGAGATAGGTCACCTTGGCCCGGCCGATGAGGGCGGCATCGACGTCCTCGGGCTCAATCTCCACCGAGGCGCCGAGATAGGTGTTCATGGTGCGCTGGGCGTCGGGCGTGACAAGGATGAGGCAGCGCGCCGTTGGCGTCGCGGAAGCCGCCGGGGGCGTTTCGAACACCACGCCGCCCGCCCGGATATCGTGGCGGAAGACCTCGCCCAGGGTGTCGCGCCCAACCTTGCCGATGAAGCCCGCGCGTCCGCCCAGGGAAGCCACCCCGGCAATGGTATTGGCGGCCGACCCGCCGGAGACCTCGATGGCGCTCCCCATGGCCGCATAGAGCGCGCTCGCGCGCGGCTCGTCGACAAGGGTCATGGCACCCTTGGCGAGGTCATGCCGGGCCAGGAAGGCCTCATCGGCCCGGGCCAGCACGTCGACGATGGCGTTGCCGATGCCGACAACGTCGAGAAGGCCGTCAGTCATGAATTCCTTCAACCGATTCAATCGGAAAAGCGCGGCGGACTATGACGATGGGCGGTCGGGCTTGCAAGGCCGGCGGCCCGGCCGATAATGCCCCTCCCTTCCCATGGAGGCTCCCCTGATTTCGGCGCTCTTCAAGGCCCTCGGCCAATTCGACGACCCGCGAATCCTGGCCGTCATCGGCAAGAGCGTGGGATTGGCGATTCTCCTCTTTGTCCTGCTGGGCGCCGGGCTGTGGGAGCTGGCCGGCTGGATCGCCGCCGGGCTTTCCCACTGGATCGGCTGGCTCGCCCATTTCGGCACCGTCATCCTGGCCATCGGCCTCGCCTGGTTCCTGTTCCCGGCCGTCATTACCATGTTCGTGGGCTTCTTCGTGGAGGCCATAGCCAGCGCCGTGGAGGCCCGCCATTACCCGGGCCGGCCTCCGGCCCGGCAGCAGAGCTTTGCCGCTATAGTCGGGACCGGGCTTCGCTTCGGCGCCGTCGCCTTATTCCTTAACCTGATCTTACTCCCGGCCTATCTGCTCATGCTGCTGTTTCCGCCGCTTTACCTGTTGGTTTTCTATTGGGTGAACGGCTATCTTCTGGGCCGGGCGTATTTCGAGCTGGTCGCCTATCGACGGCTCGATGAGCGTGCGGCGGACGCGCTGCGCCGCGCCCGGAGTGGACAGGTGACGCTGGCGGGGGTGATGATCGCCCTGATGCTGACGATACCGGTCTTCAATTTGTTCGCGCCGATCGCCGCAACGGCATTCGCGCTCCATCTGTTCGAGGCGATGCCCAAGGCGACAGCGTGATCGCCGCGTAAATAACAGGAAGGGCTTCACATGTTCGGCAGACGCAAGGACGGCGACGGAACCGCCAAGACCGGAACGGAAACGCCCGCGAGCACGCCGGCCGCCGATGCCGGCGGCCCGCGCATGTATCGGGCCGACAGCGCCATGGCGCCCGTGCCCCGCGCCCCGGTGGTGGACGCGCCGCGCCGCGCCCCCGATGTCGCCGCGACCACGGGCCGGCGTTCCGACGTCCGTCCCTCTCCGGCCAGCGACACCGAAAGCAAGAAGCTGGTGGTGGGACGGGACATCGCGCTCACCGGCGAAATCCGCGCCTGCGACCGGTTGGTCGTCGAGGGTCGGGTCGAGGCGGCGCTTTCCGACAGCCGCTCCATCGAGGTCTCGGCCACCGGCGTGTTCAAGGGCAAGGCACAGATCGAATCGGCGGAGATCAGCGGGCGCTTCGAGGGTGACCTCGTCGTCACCCAGAAGCTGATCATCCACTCGACCGGCCGCGTCCATGGCAACATCCGCTACGGCCAGATCGAGATCGCCCGGGGCGGCACCATCAGCGGCCAGATCGAGGCTATCGAGGGCGGTGGACCCGAGACCGATGCGGTCATGCCCAGCGCCGGCGTGGTTTCGGCCTCCATCAGCGAGGGCGCAGCCCAAAGCTGACGATCAAGGGATGAGGGGGCAAGCCGACCGGCTCTTGGCGCCGGCAATCTTGATTGTTGTCGGCCTCGGCTTCGCGGCTTGCACCCCCGCTTCCTTGCGAGAATCTCCATCGGCCTCAGCGCCGTCTACCTCAATCCCGTCGCCTTCCGCTTCATCGGCCTCCGCGGCGGCCGAGGCTGGCGGCACGTCGGCGGCACCGACCGGCGACCTGCTCGGCCTCGACGAGGCCGCCCTCAAGCGCTGGTTTGGCGCCCCATCCTTCATCCGCCGCGACTATCCGGCGGAGGTCTGGCAATACCGCGCCAAGGCCTGTGTCCTTGAGCTGTACCTCTATCCCGCCGACGACCACATGGCGGTGACCCACGCCGAGGCGAGTCCGGGCGGGGCGCAATCGACCGGGGACGCCGGCCTCGGCCCCTGCCTCGCCGCGCTCGCCGAAGCCAAGCGGAAATCGGCGCAGAGCTGAAGACTTAAGGAATCACGCTTCGGAATCGCCGCCTGATCCGGCCGTTGGGAAGGCGGCGGAAGACGAGGCCGTATCTGGCCGAAGCCTCCGTCAGGAAGCGGACCGTGAGCAGCGCCACCAGCGCGCCGCCAAGCACATCGCCAGGATAGTGAGCCCGCAAAATGACGCGCGAGGCCCCGACCGCGATGGCAAAGATCAGGGCCGGCCAGCGCCACCGGGGATCGAGCCTGGCAAGGGCGAAAGCGAACCCGAAGGCGACGGCGGTGTGGCCCGAGGGGAAGGACTCGTAGTCGTAGCTGAAATGGAACGGCGAGAGGCCGGTTGCGTCCACCGTCGGGCGCGGCCGGCCAACCATCTTGAGGACGTCATTGGCAAGGCCCGCGAGCGCAATGGCAAGCCAGAGATAGGCGGCGCTGCCAGCGACCCAGAAGGCCCGCAGACGGCTACGGCGGCGCTTGGCAAATCGTCCGGCGATCACGAAAAATACACCGAGCAGGGCCAACCAGACGAGCCAGGCGGTCGAGCGTCCGAACCATGTCGTCTGCTCGGCGATATTTCGCCAGCCCGGCCCGAGGGTCGCGACGAAGCCGGCGACGGGCTGATCGACGAACAGGACTGAGACGACGATCGCCGCCAGCAGCAGCGCCGGCATCAGCCATGGCCGTCGGTCAAGGGAGGCCATAGAGGGTCATCCGTTGGTTCTTGCCGGTGCTGTAGTCAATGCCTTCGACCAGGCCCAGATCCTTGGGCGCGGCACCCTGGAGGGCGTCGCGAAAGGCGTTGTCGTCCTCGACCGAGACCAGGGCAAGGGCGCAGCTCTTGCCCTGGGCCGCCAGCAGGTATCGCGCGGCGCCCGGGCCGTCCAAGGGCTTGGTCTCGGTGCCGAGGAGGAACACCAGGCTGGGTTCGAAATCGCCGGCGACAGCGGTCACCGGCCGCGGGCAGGGCGAGGTCTCAGCGACCAGTCGCGCGGCGGACCGGCTGACCCAAAGCCGATCGAGGCTCGGCAAAGCGAAGCCGAAACCGCCGGCCTGAAGCAGGAACGATGCGGCCAGCAGCCCTGCAAGGCCGGCATTCCTCACCCCGCGGACAAAGGCCAGGAGCGCCAGGGCCATGGCCGCGCCGACCAGCAGGAGGGTCGCAAGGGCGACGGCGTCGAGCCGGCCGGCGAGACGCCAGCCGAGTGCAGCAACCGCCCCCGCAAGCGCCAGGCCGGTGGCAAACCACGCGGCCATCCCGGCCTGGAGAAGCCATCTCGGCCAGCCGGCGCCCAAGGGCTTGCCGACGTCGGCAAAGACCGCCGCGGCCAGAAGTGCCACGGCCGGATACAACGGCAGCACATAGTGAGGCAGCTTGGTCGGCACGATCTCCAGGACGAGCCAGGCGGGGATGAGCCAGCAGAGAAGGAAGCGGATGGCCGTCTCCCGGCGCTGGCGCCAGACGCTGGGCAGGGCCGCGGCGAAGAGCAGGCCCCCGGGCCAGAAGGTGATCGTCATCGCCGCAAGATAGAAACCCGGAGGAAAGCCATGGCTCTCCTCGCCGCCCACCAGCTTGGCGCCGAAGTCATGGCCGAGGGACTGGCTGAAAAAGGCGCCATGGCTGGCGATGCCAATGGCAACCAGCCAGGGCGCCACGATGAGGACGAGCAGCGGCAGACCAAGCCGGAACTCCAGCGCGCCAAGCCATCGCCAGCGGCGCTGCACCAGGGAGACCGTCCCCGCCGTCGTCAAGAGAAAGAACGGCAGCACCGGACCCTTGACCAGAATCCCGAGACTGAGCGCGACCCAGAACTGGAGCGCATTCGCCCGCTTCGCCTGGCCGAGATATGCTGCGACCAGCCCGTCGAAGGCGGCCATGGATGTCGCCAGCAGAGTCGCATCTGTCTTGGCGAGCCGCGCCTCCACGCCCAACAGGAGCGATGCACCAAGGAGCAAGGCGGCGATGAGCCCGACGCGCCGGTCGAAAAGCCTGCCCCCAATGCGCACCAGAAAGACCAGCGCCAGCAGCGCGCCGACAAGCGATGGCAAGCGATAGGGCCAGATATCATCCAGCGGCCGGCCCATGAGACTGACGGCCGCGGACTGGAGCCAGTAGATGCCGATCGGCTTGTTGTAGCGGGTCGCCTCCTGCATCCGGATATCGACGAAATTGCCGGTTTCCAGCATCTGCTTGCTGGCCTGGGCGAAATGGGATTCGTCCCGGTCCACCGGCGGCAGGGTGGCGAAGCCCGGAAGGTAGAGGGCGAATCCTACGAGCAGAAGCAGGATCAAGGCCGGAACCCGGCCCAAATCCGCCCAGGCCGATAGCGGGGCCTCTGGGTTCACGAGGCGCGCCGGCGCTCCCGCCTGATCAGGAAGATGTTGCGGGAATAGATGAAGAGTCCGGAGCCCTGGCCGAGGATGAACACGATGTCCTGGCGCTGGATCGCGTAGATCAGCAGCACCAGGCCGCCGCCCATGCTGAAATACCAAAAAGCCTCCGGCACGACGCTGCGCTTGGCTCTTTCGCTGGCGATCCACTGATAGAAGAAGCGGAAGAAGAACAGCATCTGCCCGGCCACGCCGATCGCGGTCCAGATATCGAGTTTCATCGCTCTACCCTCGCACTTCGTCGACGGCGGGAAGCCGGGCTCGCCGGCGCAGCCACCAGACGCCCATGAGATCGGCGATGCCGATCATTGCCCGACGGATATTGCTGTATTTGGAGATGCCCCGCTCCCGCGGCCGATGGCCCACGGGAAGGTAAGCGACCCGGTAACCCTGGCGTAGGAAAAGCGCCGGCAGGAAGCGGTGCATGCCATCGAAGCTGGGCAAGGCGAGGAAGGCCTCGCGCCGAAAGAGCTTGAGGCCGCAGCCCGTATCGGCGCAGCCGTCGTTCAGCACCGACTGGCGGATGGCGTTGGCCCACCGGCCGGCCAGCCGGCGCGACAGGTTGTCCCGCCGCTTCTGCCGCAGGCCGCCAACGAGGGAGAGCCCGGGGTCCTTTTCGACCGCGGCCAGGAGGCGTGGAATATCGGCCGGATCGTTCTGGCCGTCGCCATCGAGCGTCGCGACCCAGTCGCCGCTGGCTGCCCGGACGCCGGTCGCCACCGCCGCGCTCTGGCCGCTGCGCGGTTTGTGGCGCAGCACCCTGAGATCGCTCCGGCCGGCCATGCCGGATTTCAGGCGGGCGGGCGTCTCGTCATCGCTGCCGTCGTCGACGAACAGAATCTCGACCGGCGGGCTCGTCCGGAGCGAGGCATCGATTTCCGCCAGGAGCGGGAGAACGTTTTCCGCCTCGTTGTAGACGGGCACGACGATGGAAAGTCGCAAAGCCAAGCCTCGCAAGAGCATTTGCCGCCGAAGCGGCTACCGGTTCGGCGCAGAAGATGCGACGGAACAAGCGAATCCAGAGCATGTCCCGATACAACCGGATCGGAACGTGCTCTAGCCGGAAAGCGGGCGGGTTATACCCTCCGCCAGCCCGGGATGACAGGGGTATTGCGGGTCCTTAGGGCCGGCCCTACCTTGCGGCGCCATGGAATCCGCCGCTTTGCCCATGCCCCGGCGCCTGGGGGCCGTCAACTGGCTCGGGCTCTGGACGCTTTATGTCAGAGAGGTCCGCCGCTTCGCCAAGGTGGCGACCCAGACCCTGCTGTCGCCGCTCGTCACCACCCTGCTCTACCTCCTGATTTTCAGCCTGGCGCTCGGTCGAAGCCTGCCGCTGCTCGGCGGAGTCACCTATGCCCAGTTCCTGGTCCCTGGCCTGGCGATGATGTCCATGGTCCAGAATTCCTTCGCCAATACCTCGTCTTCCATCGTCATTGCCAAGATCCAGGGCAACATCGTCGATATCCTGATGCCGCCGCTGAGTGCCGGCGAACTCACCCTGGCGCTCGCCGCCGGCGGCCTCACCCGGGGCCTCACGGTCGGGCTGGTGACGATCGTCGCGGTCAGCCTCTTCCTGCCGCTGCCCATCCATAGCTGGTTCTTCCTGCTGTTCCATGCCGTCGCCGCCTCCCTCATGCTCTCACTCATCGGCATCCTGGCGGCGCTCTGGGCGGAGAAATTCGACCAGATGGCGGCGGTGACCAACTTCGTCATCACGCCGTTGTCCTTCCTCTCCGGCGCCTTCTATTCGACCGAGCGCCTGCCGGATCTCTGGCGGGCGGTCGCCCATTTGAACCCGTTCTTCTACATGATCGACGGCTTCCGCTACGGCTTCATCGGCCATGCCGACGGGTCGCTGGGCGCGGGCCTTGCCGTGCTCGCTGCGGCCGACATCCTGCTCTGGCTCGCCACATGGCGCCTGATACACAAGGGCTACAAGCTCCGGCCCTGAACCTGGCCGTCCGGCGCTTCGGCCGGGTGAACCGGGTCGGGTTCTTCAGCCTCTACCGGCGCGAGCTGTTGCGGCTGGTCAAGGATCGCGTCGACAGCCTGCTCGGCCCGGCGCTCGCCAACCTGATGTTCATGCTGGTCTTGAAGGTCGCCATGGGCGGTCAGCAGGTGGCGGCGCTCGGCCTGCCACTCGCCGATTTCGTCGCTCCCGGCCTGCTCATGTTCGCCGCCGGAGAGCGGGCTTTTTCCGCCGGCTGCGTTTCGATCCTGTTCGACAAGATGGAGGGCATGATCGCCGACGTGTTCATGGCGCCGCTCACCGCCGGCGAGCGCCTCGCTGCCTATGCCGGCGCCTGCGTCTCCAGCGGGCTCGTCGCCGCGGCGATCACCGCAGCGGTGCTCTGGCCCTTCGCCCATCTCGGGATCGCCCATCCGGCCGCCCTGGTCTGCTTCTTCCTGGCGGGCACGCTGCTCCAGGCGCTTCTCGGCCTTGCCGCCGGCTTCTGGGGCCGGCGCTGGGACCACTACGCGGCCGTCCTGGGCTTTGTCTTGATCCCGTTCTCCTATCTCTCGGGCATGTTTTACCCGACCAGGGGCTTGCCGCCGCTCGCCCGCGCCGTGATCGACGCCAATCCGCTCTACTACGTCATCGATGGAATCCGCTATGGCATGACGGGCGTGACCGAGACCGCGCCATGGCCCGGCCTGCTGCTCATCGTCGTCCTCGATCTGTTGCTCACGGTCCTGGTCTATCGCATGTTCCAGCGCGGCTGGCGGGTGAAGACATGAGGCGAGCGCGGCGGTAGAGCAAGATCGGGTCAGCTTCTATCGAGCTGACCCGTGAATCTTGCTCTACATGTTAGGAGTAGAGCCTGATTCACGTCTCAAGCCGAGCAGGCTTGAGACGATCAGGCTTTAGGCGCGGCAAGGTTTCTGAGGCCCGATCGGGCTTGTCGTTGACAGGCCCGGGGCAAATCCCGATAGTCTCGGCCTTTTTTGGCGGGCTCTCCGAGAAGGGGCGGGGCGATGATTCCAGCGGTGATGCCGACCTACGCCAGGGCGCCGCTCGCCTTCGAGCGCGGCGAGGGGGCCTATCTCTATGCGTCCGACGGGAGCCGTTATCTCGACTTCGCCTCGGGCATCGCGGTCACGGCGCTGGGCCATGCCCATCCCCATCTGGTGGCGGCCCTGACCGAGCAGGCGAAAAAGCTCTGGCACACCTCGAACCTGTACCAAATTCCTGGCCAGGCCCGGCTCGCCGAGCGGCTGACGGCGGCGAGCTTCGCCGACAGCGTCTTCTTCTGCAATTCCGGCGCCGAGGCCATCGAATGCGGCCTGAAGATGGTCCGCAAATACCAGGACGATTTCGGCGATCCCAAGCGCTATCGCGTCATCTGCTGCGAGGGCGCCTTCCATGGCCGGACGCTGGCCACGATTGCCGCCGGCGGGCAGGAGAAGCATCTGGCGGGCTTCGCACCCGCCGTCGAGGGCTTCGACCATGTGGCCTACGGCAATCTCAACGAGCTGCGCGCGGCCATCGGGCCGGAGACCGCGGCCGTGCTGGTCGAGCCGATCCAGGGCGAGGGCGGCTTGCGCGCGGCCTCGATCGACTACCTCAAGGGCCTGCGCCGGGTCTGCGACGAATACGGCCTGCTCATGTTCCTGGACGAGGTCCAATGCGGCATGGGCCGCAGCGGCCGGCTCTTCGCCCATGAATGGGCCGGCGTCGAACCCGACATCGTGGCCACGGCCAAGGGGCTAGGCGGCGGCTTTCCCGTCGGCGCTTGCCTCGCCAAGGAAAGGGCCGCCAAGGCGCTCTCCGCCGGCAGCCATGGCAGCACCTTCGGCGGCAATCCGCTGGCCATGGCGGTCGCCAACGCCGTGCTCGACGTGATCCTCGCCGACGGCTTTCTGGAGACTGTCCGGCAACGGGCCAAGCGCTTGCGCCAGGGCTTGGCCGAGCTCGTCCGGCGCCATCCCGACCGGCTGGAAGAGACCCGCGGCTTCGGCCTGCTCCTGGGCCTGAAATGCCGCATCCCCAACACGGAGCTCATGTCCCGCCTGCGCGACAAGCACCTGCTCGTCGCTACGGCGGGCGACAATGTGCTGCGCATCCTGCCGCCCCTGATCGTCGAGGAGCCCCATATCGACGAGGCGCTCGGCATCATCGAGGGCGTGCTCGCGACCTGGGGAACCGCGTGACGGACGGGCCGCGGCATTTCCTGGATTTGGATCTGCTCCCGGCCGAGGAGTTGCGCCGGATGCTCGACCTCGGCCGCGGCTTCAAGGCCGGCGAGGCGCCGGGCGGCGAGGCGAGGCCCTTCGCCGGCATGGCTCTCGCCATGATCTTCGAGAAGCCCTCCACCCGCACCCGGGTGTCCTTCGAGCTGGGCATGCGCCAGCTCGGCGGCGACGCCATCGTGCTCGAGCGGGAAAGCTCCCAGATCGGCCGCGGAGAAACGGTGGCTGACACGGCGCGGGTCCTCTCGCGCTACGTCGACGTGATCATGCTGCGTACGACCAAGGAAGAGAAGCTCCGCGAGCTGGCCGAGCACGCGACCGTGCCGGTCATCAACGGCCTCACCGACCGGACCCACCCCTGCCAGCTCATGGCCGACGTGATGACCTTCGAGGAGCGGTGCGGGCCCATCGCCGGGCGCAAGATCGCCTGGAGCGGCGACGGCAACAACATGGCCACCTCCTGGATTCATGCGGCCGAGCGCTTCGGCTTCGCCCTTCACCTCGCCTGCCCCGAGGAGCTTCGCCCGCCGCCGGACGTGGTCGCCTGGGCTCGCGGGCGGGGGGCCAAGATCGCCGTGACAGCCGATGTCCAGGCCGCCGTCGCCGCGGCCGACTGCGTCGTCACCGACACCTGGATTTCCATGGGCGACCAGGACACGAGCGACCGGCACAACCTGCTGCAAGGCTACCAGGTGGACGAGCGGCTGATGCGGCTCGCCAAGCCGGAGGCGATTTTCATGCATTGCCTGCCGGCCCACCGGGGCGAGGAAGTGACGCCGGGGGTGATCGACGGGCCCCAGTCGGCGGTCTGGGACGAAGCGGAGAACCGCTTGCATGCCCAGAAGGGCATCCTCTACTGGTGCCTCGCCGGCAAGTAGCCGGCCCGATCCCATGACCGCCCCCGTCATTGCCATGGACGATCTGATCCTGCCGTTCCAGATCGAGGCGCCGGGCCTGCGCGGACGGATCGCGCGCCTCGGCCCGCTCGCCGACGAGATCCTCCATCGCCACGCCTATCCCGCCCCCGTCGCGCGGCTGCTGGCCGAAATGCTGGCGCTGGCCGCCCTGCTCGCCGGCGCGCTCAAGTACGAGGGCGTCTTCACCCTCCAGGCTTCGGGCAAGGGGCCGGTGCGCCTGATGGTCGCCGACGTCAGCAGCGGCGGAACGCTTCGCGGCTATGCCCAGTTCGAAGAGGCACGGCTGCCCGCGGCGGCCGATGCGAGGCTTCCCCATCTCGTCGGCCCCGGACATCTCGCCTTCACCGTCGATCAAGGCGACTTCACCGACCGCTACCAGGGCATCGTCGAGCTGGCGGGCGCCAGCCTGACCGACTGCGTGCATCATTACTTCCGCCAGTCGGAGCAACTGGAATGCGCGCTGCGGGTCGCCGTCTCGGAAAGCGGCGGCCGTTGGCGGGCCGGTGCCCTGATGCTCCAGCGCCTGCCGCCGGCGACGGAGAGCGTGGAGGCCGATGCGGCCGAAGACGGCTGGCGCCGCGCGCTCGGCTTCATGGCCAGCGTGCGCGATGGAGAGCTGACCGATCCGACCCTTTCCTCCGAGGCCCTGCTCTATCGCTTGTTCCATGAGGACGGCGTACGGGTTTTCCGCAGCCACCCGTTGGTCGCCGGCTGCCGCTGCTCGCGCGAGCGGGTCGAGCGCATGCTGAAGGCCATGCCGGCGGCGGAGCTGGCCGCCATGCAGGAGGATGAAGTGTCCGTCATCACCTGCGAATTCTGCAGCCGGCAATATCGCTTCGACCGCGACAGCCTCGCCAGCCTTGCGGCAGCAAGTGCCCGCGCTTCGGACGCGGCGGCCGATTAGCGCCCGCGCAACGTCGCGGGCTTGACCGGCGCAAGCCTCATCGCCACGTTCCGGGCACGTCCTCGAGGAGAAGACGGCGATGATTCGCAAGGCGCTGATTCTCGTTGCGATGCTGGGCGCCCTTGGAGCCTGCGACACGCCGCCCAGCCGAGAGCCTTTCCCGAAGCTGACCTATTCCTATCTTTCGCCCTTCCGCCTTGCCGTCGCGCGGGTCGCGGTCGTCGACCGGTACCACCCACCGCTCACGCCGCCTTACATCGAGCAGCAGTTCCCGATCTCGCCGGCCGGCACCGCCGAGCAATGGGGCCATGACCGGCTCCAGGCCGCGGGCGGCGGCGCGACGGCCGTCTACACGGTGCTGAGGGGCGACGCTATCGACGTTCATCTCGCCGACAACCAAAGCGGCGGATTGTTCGGCCAGTTCACCGTCCCCCAGTCCGACCGCTACGATCTCACCATCGCCGTCAAGCTGGAGATCCTCGATCCTTCGGGCCTGGTCGTGGCGAGCGTCCATGCGAACGCCACCCAAAGCCACACGGTCGCCGCCGACGCCACCCTCAATGACCGCGAGCGGCTCTGGTTCGACATGACCGAAGCGACGATGAAGGACCTGAACGGTCAGCTGGAAAAAAGCATCCCGCTCTATCTGCAGGCTTACCTGCGATAGGCTTTGACTTTACTCCGCCGCCCAGGCGACGAGGCGGCGAAGGAAGGCTTCGCCTTCGGCCAGCTGAGAGAGCTCGATGTATTCGTCGGGCTTGTGGGCCTGCTCGATGCTGCCGGGGCCGCAGACCACGGCGTCGAGGCCGATCTCCTGGAACTGGCCGGCTTCGGTACCGAAGGAGATGCCGATCGACTCGTTGGCCCCGGTCAGCCTTCTGACCAGCGCCTCGGCGGCGGAGCCGGGCTTGGGCACCAGAGGCGGCACGACGCAGGACGCCCTCAGGCTCGCCCCGGCTTCGGGTGCCCGGACCTTCAGGCGCTGGGCGAGATCGCCTTCCACGAAGCGCCGCACTTCTTCCTCCACCGCCTTCGGGTCCGTGGCCGGTATGGGACGGAATTCCCAGCCGATCCGGCAGGTGCGGGCGACGATGTTGACGGCCGTTCCACCCTCGATCTCGCCGATGTTGAGGGTCGTATGGGGCGGATCGAAGCCGGGGTCGAAGGGACCCTCCCGGCGGAACCGTTCGGCCAGGCGGCCGAGAAAGGCGATCGCCTCGCCGGCGTGGGCGATGGCGTTGACCCCGCGATCGGGTGCGCTGGAATGGCCGTCGCGCCCGACGACTTCGAGGCGATAGCCGTAACAGCCCTTGTGCCGGTTGCCGAGCTTGAGGCGGGTCGGCTCGCCGATCACGGCCAGTGCCGGTTGGGGCAGATTGGCGGCGATGTCGGCGATCATGCGCGGGGCGCCGAGGCAGCCCAGCTCCTCGTCGTAACTGAGGGCGATGTGGACCGGGCGCTTCAAGCCGGCGCCAAGCATCTCCGGCACCAGGGCGAGCACCAGGGCGATGAAGCCCTTCATGTCAGCGCTGCCCCGGCCATAGAGCCGGCCATCGGCCTCGCGCAAGGCGAAGGGATCGCTCGACCAGGGCTGGCCCGCCACCGGCACCACATCGGTATGGCCCGAGAGCACGATGCCGCCGGCCTCCGCCGGACCGAGGCTGGCATAGAGATTGGCCTTGGCCTTGCCGTCATCGAAGGTGAGGCGGCTTTCGATGCCATGGGCCGCCAGATGGCTTCGCACGAAATCGATCAGCGCCAGATTGGATTTGGCCGAGGTGGTGTCGAAGGCGACGAGCCGCGCCAGCATATCCCGCGCGGCACCCGATGGTCCGGCCATGGGCGTCGCGGTCATACGTTGCCGAAGTCGGGCCGGGAGGGGCTGCCAATGATGGAGAGGAACTCGCGCCGGGTGCGCGGATCGGAGCGGAAGGTGCCGAGCATATGGCTCGTCACCATGCTCATGCCGGGCTTGTGGACGCCCCGGGTGGTCATGCACTGATGCGCCGCGTCGATGACGACGCCGACGCCGCGCGGCTGCAGCACGTCGTTGATGGTATTGGCGATCTGGGCCGTCAGCTTTTCCTGGATCTGCAGGCGCCGGCTGTAGACCTGGAGCACGCGGGCGAGTTTGGAGATGCCGATCACCCGGCGCGCCGGCAGGTAGGCGATATGGGCGCGCCCGATGATGGGCACCATGTGATGCTCGCAGTGGGACTCGAAGCGGATGTCGCGCAGCACCACCATCTCGTCGTAGCCGTCGGTCTCCTCGAAGGTGCGCTCCAGCAGGCTGACCGGGTCTTCGTCATAGCCCGAGAAGAACTCCTCATAGGCGCGCACCACGCGCTCGGGCGTGCCCAGCAGGCCTTCCCGGTCGGCGTCGTCGCCGGTCCACCGGATCAGGGTGCGTACGGCCTTCTCGGCCTCGGCCCGGGAGGGCTTCGAGGACTTGCGCGAAACATCGGCGCGCACGGGCTCCTTGGTCACCAGGGCCGCGGGACGCTGCTTGGCTTTGCCACGGGCGGACATGAGGCGGAACTCCCAGGAGTGGACGGTCGGCCGGAGGAGCCTGGCTAATTCAAGTTGATCGGCTGATGGGGACTGTCAAGGGAGAAGCTGGGGATCATCACGTCGAATCGCTCCCCCGTTTCGCTCGCCTCCATCTGATAGGTGCCGCCCATGATGCCAGACGGCGTGGGAAGCGGTGTGCCGCTGGTGTATTCGAAGCTGTCCCCCGGCCGCAAGACGGGTTGTTCGCCGACCACGCCCGCCCCGCGGACCTCCTGGATTCGGCCCCGGGAATCCGTGATGCGCCAATAGCGATTGCGCAGCTGCACCGTGCGCTGGCCGTTGTTCTCAATGCGGACGTGATAGGCCCAGACGAAACGCTGTTCGTCGGGCTCCGACTGGTCCTCGAGATAATAGGGCTTCACGGTGACGGTGATGCCCTCGGTGGTCTCGCGATACATGGCCGCATTCTACGCCGGCCGACCCCGCTGTCCAAGCAAGCGGCTGGCCGAAGGGAATCCTAAACAAAAAAAGCGGCGCCGACCAACCGGTCGGCGCCGCCTTCGATACCCTCAGTGCGTTGGCTTCGTCGAGCTATCAGGGCTCGAGAATGATTTCCGCACGACGGTTGCGCGCTTCCTTCACGCCGCGAGCGGTCGGAACCGCAGGCTCGCTCATGCCGCGGCCGGCGACCGTGATCTTGTCGGCGGAGACGCCGCCGGCGATCAGGGCAGAACGGACCGCGTCAGCGCGACGCAGCGACAGCGCCATG
>DATNJA010000206.1:0-4194 GCA_035604155.1 Candidatus Udaeobacter sp.
TGGCGGTGCCGACTGGTAGGCCTTGGCGAGGCCCAGGCTGATCGCCACCATGAGAGCGGCCAGCAGCGCGATGATTCCCCACTCGCGCGGGCCCATGGACACCCAATAGCCGAGAAGGAACGGGTAGAGCGACGCTTCGGACGGGGTGGGTCGCCAGAGCGCGATGGCCGCAGTCGCTGCCGCTCCGACCGCAAGCAGCGAAAAGTTCACGGCGAGCGCCAGCACCATCGGTGGCTCATCGGCGCATTTGGCGCGGGTGATGATGGCGGCCAGCGCGTAGAGCAGCGCCGCGACGATGGGAATCAGCGCCAGGGGAGAGAAGGCGTCGGTTGCCGGCCGGAGAATGACCAGCACGCCCAGAAAACCCAAAGCAATGGCGGCCCACCGCCTGGGCCCCACCGGCTCGCCGATCAGAACCGCGGAGAAGAGGGCGATGAAGAGGGGTGCCGTGTAGAGGGAGGCAGCGATCACGGAGAGACTTAGAACCGGCACCGCCGCATAGATGGCGATGTACATGACGGCCAGCAGCAGGCCGCGCAGGAACGCCCAGGCCTTCGCCTTCGGCCTGATGGGCACTGGGCGAGGGCCCAACATCGCGACCGCCGTCAGGATCGGTATCACCACAAGAGATCGCACCACGTAGATCTGCCACAGCGGAAAAGCGGCACTGACGTATTTGACCACCGCGTCGGCGAAGGACATGGCGAAGACCGTCAGCACGATCACGATCACCCCCAACGCGACGTTCTGCGGACGCTTGGCTTCTTCCTGGCTCATTCGCCGGTACCCTTCGTAGCTGCCGATCGCCTGAGATCGAAATGACCCGCTGGCGGCGAGGGGCGCTCGCATCAGCCCACTGTTCGCGAAGGAGCTGGCAAAGTACACTTACTAGTCGGTATACTTTACTTATGGCGAGAGACGCATCGGAAACCCGTCGGCGCCTGATCGCGGCGGCCGACGGGCTGTTCTATGGCCAAGGCATTCGGGCTGTCGGCGTCGACGCGATCGCCGAGGCCGCCGGCGTGACCAAGCGCACGCTCTACTACCACTTCGCCAGCAAGGACGATCTGATTGCCGCCTATCTGGAGGGGCGCGATCTCCCGACCCTCGGCCGCTACCAGAGCCTCATTCCGGAACCGGGAGAGCCGGCTCGGCGTCAGGTCCGCCGGATCTTCGAGCAGCTGGGGAAGAACGCCAAGGACCCTCGCTGGCGAGGCTGCAGCTTCCTGCGCGCAGCGGCCGAATTCGCCAATCTGCCAGGCCATCCAGCCCGCGTCGTCGCTGCGGGCCACAAGAAGCGGTTCGAGGGCTGGCTGAAAGGAATTCTGGTCGCCGACGGATTTGCCGATGCGGCCGGTCTCGCTCGCCAGCTCATGATCCTGTTCGACGGCGCCGTCGCCCAGATCCTCATCCACCGGGACCCGAGCTATGCGCTTTCGGCCGCAGACGCGGCCTCGACACTGCTCAACCGCAAGAGCAAATCGAAGAGGAAGCCGAGCCGCCGAGGGGTTTAAGCCATCAGCGCGGGCCGATCACGGCTCCTCGGCCGGCTGGAACAGGACATAGCCGCGTCCGGACCAGAAGAGGGCCGTATCGATGCCGGCTTCCGTGCCGACGACGATGAAGTCGTATTTGATCTTCCCATCCTGGCGCTGGAAATCCTCGAAGGTCTGCGAGCCGCGTTTGGCGATGCTGATCGGCACCGGGGATTCCTGCCAGATCGGCGAACCGAAATAGTCGGTGACGCCCTCACCCTGATAGCCGGTGAAAAGGAACTTCCTCCGGCCGCCGTCCTGGACGATGGCAAGCGCCAGGCTCTCCGGCCGCGCGCCCAGGAACTCCTGTCCGAACAGCGATCCGATCACGGCGACATCGCTCTCGATCCCCTGGCCGGCCGACCCGGGCAGGATCGTCACCAGGTAGAGCGCATCGGGCTTGCCGTCGCCGTCGAAATCCCCCGTGGCGAAGGGCGTCTGGAAGCGGCTGTTCGCCTGGACCCGCTGGCCGAACAGCTTCGCGACTTCGTCCGCCTGGCCGGCGATGGCCCGAGCGGCAGTGAGGCCGATCAGCAGCGCTACAGCAATCGCGAGCTTCCTACGCCGGAGCATTCTTTCGCGCCTTCATGGCCTCGATGAATATCCGCAGGATCCCAAGCCGCGCGTTGGCCTTGGGGTAGTAGAGGAAATATCCGGGCCGTTCGATCGCGAAATCCTCGAGCAGGCTCATCAGCCGGCGCGCCCGCAAATCGCCTTCGATCGCCGTGCGGAACAGCCAGCCGATGCCGAGCCCGGCCCGCGCGGCGTGGATGACGGCACTCGTGCTGTTGACGATCAGGTTGCCCTGGACATGAACGCTCGCGGCACCTTCGGCGCTTCGGAACGGCCATGGGGCAATCCTGCGCGAGCCGATGAAGCGGTAGAGGATGCAATTGTGATCCAGGAACTCGCTCGGATGCCGGGGCCGGGACCGCCCTTTGAAATAGGACGGCGCTGCGAACCAGGCCTCCTTCAACGGCGGAGTCAGGCGGACCGCGATCATGTCCTCGTGGATCTGGTCCCCCATCCTGACGCCGGCATGGAAACCCTCGGCGACGATATCGACGAAGGCCTCGTCGAAGGACAGGTCCAGCTGGATATCCGGATAGGTCTTCTGGAACGCCGCCAGCCTGGGCGCGATGGCCAATTCATAGGCGACATAGGGAAGCGTGATCCGGATCCGGCCCGTCGCGGTGCGGCCGATAGCCCGGGACTCCTCGAGGGCGCCGGCGAGCTCGGTCATGGCCGGCTGGACACGCGTCAGCAGGGCGCGGCCCGCGTCGGTCAGGCGGACCGAGCGGGTGGTGCGCGCGAACAGGCTGACGCCGATCCGGTCCTCCAGCGCCTTCAGCCGATAGCTCACCGCCGGCGGCTCGACGTCGAGCGCCGCGGCAGCCGCGCGCAGCGACCCCTGTTCGGCGACGGCCAGGAAGACTTCCAGGCCGCCGAAGGGCAGTTTCGCCATTAATCGAGGAACCTTATCTCTCTGTTCAGATTGGAAAGCCTATACGTCACAATCGTCATCGTCTACATGTCCTCCCGGGCGCGATGCCAGAGTGCGATCCCAGAGTGCGTCCAACATCGCGATGCCGCGTTTCCCATTCCCGAGGAGGACCCGTTGGCGAAGATCCATACGGGCGGCTGCCAGTGCGGCGCCGTCAGGTACGAAATCCGGGCCGACCCGATCATGGTCTACGCCTGCCACTGCAGCATCTGCCAGCGCCAGTCGGGCAGTGCCTTCGCCATGGCCGCCGCCTTTCCCGGCGCCGCCTTCACCATGCTGGGCACCCCGCCCGCCCATTTCATCCGCCAGGGCCATGGCCGGAAGTTCCGCTGCTATTTCTGTCCGCAATGCGGATCGCGCATCTATCACCAGTGGTTCACCGAGGACGGCGACACCCCGTTCCGCAACATCAAGCCCGGAACTCTCGACGACAGGAGCTGGCTCAGGCCCGGCTGCCATGTCTGGACCGAGAACGCGCAATCCTGGATTCGGTTCTCGGATGACGACGTCGTGTTCGCCCAGCAGCCGAGCCTGGATCAGATGCCGCGGTTCCAGGGCCCGTGACCGCGCCGGCCTCCGGGCGCCCGGACAGGATCCGCATCGGGATCATGGTCATGGTCGCAACCGCTCTCGCCATGGCCTTCGGCGATGCCCTGGTGAAGCGGATCAGCGCCGGCTTCTCGATCTGGCAGATCTATGTCGCCCGCTCCCTGGTCGCCATTCCGCTGACGATTGTTCTGTTGCGGCTCGGCCCGCGAGCCGCAGGCGTTCTGTTGCGGCCTGGCTCGCGCGCCGCCGGGATCCTGCCGAAATCCCCCGCCTGGGCCTTGCTGCGCAGCGCGCTGCTGGCGGCGATGTGGGTCGCCTTCTATGCCGCCCTGCCGATCCTGAGCCTTTCCACCGTCGCCGCCGCCTATTACTCGGGCCCGTTGTTCATTGCACTGTTTTCCGCGCTGCTGACGGGCGAGCCCGTCGGGATCAGGCGCTGGGCCGCGATCGCCGTCGGCTTCGCCGGCGTGCTGGTCATCGTTCGGCCCGGCAGCGAGGCGTTTTCCTGGCTGACGCTTCTGCCCGTCCTGTCGGCAGTGTTCTACGCGCTCGCCGCGGTCGTCACCCGGGCCAGATGCGCCGAGGAGAACCCGCTCGCCCTCTCGC
>DATNJA010000207.1:0-2336 GCA_035604155.1 Candidatus Udaeobacter sp.
GGTTCATCTGGGCCAGGGTCCCGAGCTCGCGATAGCAGTCCGGCGCCACCAGGGTCAGATGCTGGGGCGTGGCCTCGACCGTGGCGACGTCCTTGGCGCCGGCGAGCAGCTCCATTTCCTCGGCCGTGGTCACATGCAGCACGTGGACGCGCCGGCCGGTCTTGCGCGCCAGCGCGAGCAGGCGGCGGGTCGCGCGAACTGCCGTCTCCTCGTCGCGCCATTTGGGATGGAAGGCGGGATCGGCCGCTTCGCGCGCCAGCGGCAGGCGCTCGCGCAGGCGGTCCTCGTCCTCGGCATGGATGGCGACCCTCCGGCGCCCATCCCGGAGCACCGCTTCCAGCCCTTCGTCGTCGGCCACCAGCAGGCTTCCGGTGGAGCTGCCCATGAACACCTTGACCCCGCAGCAGCCGGGCAGCCGTTCCAGTTCGGCCAGCCGTCCCAGGTTCTCCTCGGCCGCGCCCAGGAAAAAGGCGATGTCGCACCAGGCACGGCCCTTCGCCCTGGCGAGCTTGTCGGCGAGCGCGGCGGCATCGGTGGTATTGGGCTGGGTGTTGGGCATATCGAACACCGCCGTGACGCCGCCCAACGCCGCCCCCGCCGTGCCTCGCTCCATGTCTTCCTTGTGGGTCAGGCCGGGTTCGCGGAAATGCACCTGGGTATCGATCACCCCCGGCAGGGCATGCAGGCCCGCGCCGTCGAATTCGGCCGCGCCGCTGCCCTCGATCCTGCCGATGGCGGCGAAGCGCCCGTCGCGCATCGCGATGTCGGCGGGGCCGATGCCGTTGGGGGTCGCGGCAATGGCGCCGCGGATGACAAGGTCGAAGGACGGACTCAAAAGGGGAACCTTCTCGAGGGGGAATGCGCTCAAGCTGTAACCGGCCCCGGCGCCTCGGGCAAGGAGGGCTTGGGTGAGTGGGCCGGCGGTGACGCCTGCTGGGGCTTCGGGTATGATGACTGACCCATGACCGACACCGAGCTCTTGCGGCGCAAGCTCGAGGAGTTGCGCCTCGAGCATCGCGACCTGGACGATGTCATTGCCAGGCTCGCCGAGCAGGTTCCGGTCAGCGCGGTCCAGATTCAGCGCCTGAAAAAACGCAAGCTGATGCTGAAGGACCAGATCGCGCTCCTGGAAAGCCGGCTGCTCCCGGATATCATCGCCTGAGGCCGGCTTGCGGCCTCGAGTCTCCCACCTATAATGCCGCGCTCCGCGGGGGCCTAGAGCAAGATCGGGTCAGCTTCTATCAAGCTGACCCGATCTTGCTCTACATGTTAGAGTTGGAGCCTGATTCTCGTCTCAACCCGATCAGGCTTGAGACGATCAGGCTCCAGAGGGTTCAGGAGCGAATGGCCAGGAAAGCGCCGGCAGTGGGCATCATCATGGGCAGCCAGTCCGACTGGCAGACCATGAGCCGCGCCGCCGAGACCCTGGACGCTCTCGGCGTGGCCCACGAAACCCGCATCGTCTCCGCCCACCGCACGCCCAAGCGGCTCTATGCCTACGCCCATTCGGCCCGCAAGCGCGGTCTTCAGGTCATCATCGCCGGCGCCGGCGGTGCCGCCCATCTGCCGGGCATGACCGCCTCCATGACCGCCCTTCCCGTCTTCGGCGTGCCCATCGAAAGCCGGGCCCTCAAGGGCCTCGACAGCCTGCTGTCCATCGCCCAGATGCCGGCCGGCGTGCCGGTCGGCACGCTCGCCATCGGCGAGGCCGGTGCGGTCAATGCCGCACTCCTGGCCGCCGCCGTCCTTGCGCTCTCCGACAAGAGGGTCGCCAAAGCCTTGGACGAGTGGCGCGCGGCGCGCACCGCGGCCGTGGCCCTGAAGCCCGACCGGAAAAAGCCATGAGCCAGGATGCCGGCGCCGACCGGGGGCAGATCCTGCCGCCCGGCTCGACCGTGGGCGTGCTCGGCGGCGGCCAGCTCGGCCGCATGACCGCGCTCGCCGCGGCGCGCCTCGGTTACCGCGTCCATGTCTATTGCCCCGAGCCCGATTCCCCGGCCTTCCACGTCGCCGCTGCCAGCACGGTCGCCGCCTATGAAGACCGGGAAGCGCTCGCCCGCTTCGCCGAAGCGGTCGATGTCGTCACGTTCGAATTCGAGAATGTGCCCTCCGCCACGACCGAGCTGCTGGCCGCCCTCAAGCCCACCCGCCCGAAGCCCCGCGTGCTCCACATCTGCCAGGACCGGCTGCGCGAGAAAGGCTTTCTCGGTTCCATCGACGTGCCGATCACCCGCTATGCCGAGGTCGCCCGGGAAGACCAGCTCGCCGATGCAGTTCGCGGCATCGGCCTGCCCGCGGTCTTGAAAACGGCGCGCTTTGGCTATGACGGCAAGGGC
>DATNJA010000208.1:0-7056 GCA_035604155.1 Candidatus Udaeobacter sp.
CTTTGCCAGGCTCGTTCGCGCCAACCTCATGCACCGCAGGCGCCTCGACCGTCTGCTCGACATCGAGGTCGTGCCCGAGATCAACGAAGATCAAATGGCACTCCAATGGCGCTGAACCTTAACCGGACAGCCGTGGGCTTGGCCCGGCCATCCACGTGTCGGCCAATGCGACGAAGGCTCCCATCTCATGCGCGGTGGCTGGGTCTACATTCTGACCAACCGTCCCAACGGCACGCTTTACGTCGGTGTCACCAGCGATCTTCCCCGACGAATCTGGGAGCACCGGGAGGGTCTGCTCGACGGGTTTACGAAGCGATACGGCCTCAAGCGTCTGGTCTATGTCGAGCGCTACGATGACATTGGCAGCGCCATCCAACGTGAAAGGAACCTCAAGCATTGGCCCAGAGCATGGAAGGTCAAGCTGATCCTCGCCGCCAATCGGCAGTGGGATGATTTATACGGCCAACTTACGTCAGCACGTGGATGGTCGAATTGATCTGCGAATCAAGTCCGCAGACGACCATGACGGATTATGTGGAATGATCTATAGGACCGTTTGGCATAAGCGCGTGGATGGCCGGGCCAAGCCCGGCCATGACGGATTAGATATGAACTCCGAGGCTAGTTTCCTGATGGCTGACCGATGACCCGCAAGCACAGCAAGGGACCAAGCCAGCGGCAGTTGCGCGTTGGGGAGGAGTTGCGCCATGCGCTGGTGGAGATCTTTGCCCGGGGCGAGATGCGCGATCCGGCGTTGGCAGAGGTGAAGCCGACGGTGACCGAGGTGCGGGTGAGCCCCGATCTCAAGGCCGCAACCGCCTTCGTCACGCCTTTCGGGGGCGGCGATGCGGCGGCGCTCGCCAAGGCGCTGAATAATGCGGCGGGTTTCTTCCGCATGCGGCTCGCAGCCGCGGTCGAGCTGCGCGTGGCGCCGGTGGTCCGCTTCGAGGCCGACCGTTCCTTCGACCAGGTCATGCGGATCGAGCAGATCCTGAAGTCGCCGGCGGTCGCGCGGGATCTCTCCGACGGCAAGGACGGCGACGATGGCGTCTAAACGTCGGGGGCGGCGGGTCGACGGCTGGATCGTGCTGGACAAGCCGGCGGGCTTGAGCTCGACCGCGGCCGTCGCCAGGGTCCGGCGCCTGATGGACGCCGCCAAGGCCGGCCATGGCGGCACCCTCGACCCGCTGGCGACGGGCCTGTTGCCCATCGCGCTCGGTGAGGCGACCAAGACCGTGCCCTATGTCATGGACGGGATGAAGACCTACCGCTTCACCTTGCGCTTCGGCGAAGCGCGGGCGACCGACGACGCCGAGGGCGAGGTCACCGCCGTGAGCACGGTCCGGCCGACGGACGAGGAGATCCAGGCCGCCCTGCCGCGCTTTCGCGGCCGCATCCAGCAGGTCCCGCCAGCCTTCTCCGCCGTCAAGGTAGAGGGAAAGCGTGCCTACGACCTGGCTCGGGCAGGCGAGCCGGCGGAGCTCGCCGCCAGGGAGGCGCATATCGAGCGCTTCGAGCTGATCGGGCGCGCGAGCGCCGAAGATGCCCTGTTCGAGGTCCGTTCAGGCAAAGGCGCTTATATGCGCAGCCTCGCGCGCGACCTCGCCAAGGCCTTGGGAAGCCTGGGCCATGTGACGGCGCTCCGGCGTCTTTCCGTCGGACCCTTCAGCGAAGCCCAGGCGATTCCGCTGGATTCGCTGGAGGCCTTGGGGCATATTGCCGCCGCCTCACGGCACCTATTGCCGGTCGCGACCGCGCTGGACGACATCCCGGCGCTGGCCGTGAGCGATAGTGAGGCGTCTCGCCTGCGTTGCGGACAATCCGTCGGGCCCATCCGGCGGCAGGATCTGGAGCGCATTGGCCAATTCGGGACCGGGGCGATTTTCTGCGCCAAGTCCGGCGGACTGCCGGTGGCGCTCGTCCGCCTGGAGGCCGGCGATCTACGCCCGGTGCGCGTGCTGAACCTCTAGGATCGAGAAAGGACTAACACGATGTCGTTGCCGGCCGAGCGCAAGCAGGCGCTGATCAAGGAATTCGCCAAATCCGACGGCGATACCGGTTCGCCCGAGGTGCAGGTCGCGCTCCTCTCCGAGCGGATCAAGAGCCTGACCGATCACCTTCAGACCCACGAGAAGGACTTCCATTCGAGGCGCGGGCTCCTGGTCATGGTCGGCCAGCGCCGGCGCCTGCTTGACTATCTGAAGCGCAAGAACGAAACGCGCTACAAGGAGCTGATCGAGCGCCTTGGCCTGCGTCGCTAGGACTACGACCAACAATTCCGGCGCCCTGTCCTCGACCGGGCGCCTTCACCGACGCGTGTCCGCCGCAAGGCTGGGGCGGCACGCGCGTTTGCCGGGCCGACGCAAGCGGCGCCCCGTACCGACTTTCGCAGAAAGTCGGTACAGCGTTTTTAGTGAGAGCATCGGATTCACGCGGAAATTCGAGACAAAGCCCGAGTCACGAATTTTCGCGATCCGATGCTCGGCGCGCCTCTTCCGCGGGTCCGGCATCACCCATTCCAGCCCTCATGCCACCGAAGTGGCCACAAGGACCCAAAAGACATGTTCAAGATTCAACGCAAGGAAATCCAATGGGGCGGGCGCAAGCTCGTCCTCGAGACCGGCCGCGTCGCCCGCCAGGCCGACGGCGCCGTTCTAGCGACCTACGGCGAAACGGTGGTGCTCTGCACCGCCGTCGCCCAGAAGCAGCCGAAACCCGGCATCGACTTCTTCCCTCTCACGGTCAACTACCAGGAGAAGACTTTCGCCGCGGGCAAGATCCCGGGCGGCTTCTTCAAGCGCGAAGGACGCCCGACGGAGAAGGAGGTGCTGACCTCGCGGCTCATCGACCGTCCGATCCGTCCGCTCTTCGCCGAGGGCTTCCGCAACGAGACCCAGGTCATCTGCACGGTGCTGAGCCATGACCTGGAGAACGACCCGGACGTGGTCGCCATGATCGGCGCCTCGGCCGCGCTCACCATCTCCGGCATCCCGTTCCTGGGGCCGATCGCCGCCGCCAGGGTCGGCTATGTCGGCGGGCAATATGTCCTGAACCCGGTCCAGGAGAGCCTGCCGGAATCGGCCCTCGACCTCGTCGTCGCCGGCACCGCCGGTGGCGTGCTGATGGTCGAATCCGAGGCCAAGGAGCTGTCCGAGGAAATCATGCTGGGGGCCGTCTCCTTCGGCTTCGAGCAGTTCCAGCCGGTGATCCAGGCCATCATCGAGCTCGCCGAAAAGGCGGCCAATGATCCCTGGGCGGTGCCCGGTCCGGCGGCCGAGGCGGAGAAAGCCGTCAGGCGTCTCGCCGAAGTGGCCGAGACGGATCTGCGCGCCGCCTATGCCGAGACGGCCAAGCAGGCCCGAACGGACAAGGTGGCCGCGGTCAAGGCCAAGGCGATCGAGACGCTCGCCGCCGAGGAGCTGCCGGCCGATCTGGTCGGCAAGAAGTTCAAGAAACTGGAGCAGGACATCGTCCGCAACAGCATCCTCGACACCGGCCGGCGCATCGACGGGCGCGATACCAAGACCGTGCGCCCGATCGAATGCCAGGTGGGGGTGCTGCCGCGCGCCCATGGCTCGGCTCTCTTCACCCGGGGCGAGACCCAGGCTCTGGTGGTGACCACGCTCGGCACCGGCGAGGACGAGCAGATCGTGGACGCGCTGGAAGGCGAATTTCGCCAGGCCTTCATGCTGCACTACAACTTCCCGCCCTATGCCACCAACGAGGCGGGCCGCATGGGCTCGCCCGGCCGGCGCGAGATCGGCCATGGCAAGCTCGCCTGGCGGGCGGTGCATCCGCTCCTGCCGAGCAAGGACGACTTCCCCTACACCATCCGCGTGGTCTCGGAGATCACCGAGTCCAACGGCTCCTCCTCCATGGCCACGGTCTGCGGCGCTTCGCTCTCGATGATGGATGCCGGCGTGCCCTTGTCGCGTCCCATCGCCGGGATCGCCATGGGCCTGATCAAGGAGGAAGGGCGCTTTGCCGTGCTCTCCGACATCCTGGGCGACGAGGATCACCTGGGCGACATGGACTTCAAGGTCGCCGGCACGGAGCGCGGCATCACCTCGCTCCAGATGGACCTGAAGATCGCCTCGATAACCTCCGAGATCATGAAGATCGCGCTGGCCCAGGCCCTCGACGGGCGCATCCATATCCTGGGCGAGATGGCCAAGGCGATCGACGCGGCCCGCGCAGGGGTGAGCGAGAACGCGCCGCGCATCACCGTGATCAGCATTCCCAAGGACAAGATCCGCGAAGTCATCGGCACCGGCGGCAAGGTGATCCGCGAGATCACCGAGGTGACCGGGGCCAAGATCGACATCGAGGACGACGGCACGATCAAGGTCGCCGCCGTCGACGCCGAGGCCGCCAAGCAGGCCATCGACTGGATCCGCGGCATCGTGGCCGAGCCGGAGATCGGCGTGATCTACAGCGGCAAGGTCGTGAAGATCATGGAGTTCGGCGCCTTCGTGAACTTCCTCGGCAGCCGCGACGGCCTCGTCCATATCAGCGAGCTCGCCGCCCAGCGGGTCAAGCAGACGGGCGACGTGGTCGCCGTGGGCGACACGGTCAAGGTCAAGGTGCTGGGCGTCGACGACCGCGGCAAGGTCAAGCTCAGCATGAAGGCGGTCGACCAGAAGACCGGCGAAGACCTGACCAAGCGCGCCGAGCAGGCCCAGGCGGCGGGGTGAGACACGTCCGCGCCGTTTAGAAAAATCTCGTCATGCGCGGGCTTGACCCGCGCATCCACGTCTTCCTTTTTGAGAAGCAAAGGCGTGGATGGCCGGGTCAAGCTTGTCCTCGGGCCGGCCTACGGCCGGACCCGGGGGCCCGGCCATGACGTATTGGTAGGGTACCCATGACCGCGCTCCTCCCGGCCATCATCGGCCATCGCGGTGCGGCGGCGGACGCGCCGGAGAATACGGTTGCCTCCTTCCGGGAGGCGGCGCGCCAGGGCGCGGCCATGGTGGAGTTCGACATCAAGCTGACGGCCGACGGCCGGCTCGTCGTCATGCATGACGACCTGCTGGACCGCACCACCGACGGCAAGGGCGCGGTCGCCGAGACGCCGCTCGAAGCCATCCGGGCTCTCGATGCCGGCGCCTGGTTCGCGCCCGGCTTCAAGGGCAGCCCGGTGCCGACCCTGGAAGAAACCATAGCGGTGCTGGGCGAACTCGGCCTCGCCGCCAACATCGAGATCAAGCCCAATCCCGGCCAGGAGGCGGAAACCGCCCTGGCCGCGGCCGAGCTTCTCGCCAGGCATTGGCCGAAGCGATTGCCGGCGCCGGTGATCTCCAGCTTTGCCCGCGAATCCCTGGCGGCGATGCGGGACCGGGCCCCCGACTTGCCCCGCGGCCTGCTCCTCTGGGAGAAGCCCGGCGACTGGAGCGCTGCCGCCCGCGCGCTCGCCTGCCGCTCGGTCCATTGTGCCGCACGGCACCTGACGCCCGATTGGGCGGCGGAAATCAAGCGCCAGGGCTATCTGCTGGCGGTCTATACGGTCAACGATCCTGACCTGGCGAGGCGGTTGCGCCGGTGGGGCGCCGATAGCATCATCACGGACCGGCCCGGCGCTCTCCGCCGGGAGGAGGACCAGGCCGCAGAGCCTGATCTGGCGAGGAGCCCGGCGTGAAGGCACTGGAGCCCGTTCTCATTTCCGGCCGCGAGGTGCTGCCCCTGGTCGAGGGCGGCAAGGGCATCTCCATCTCCAACGGCGAGAGTTCCGGCCCTTGGGCCGCCAATGACGGGGTCGGCACCTTCTCCGGGGTCAACGCCGATTCCTTCGACCAGACCGGCGCCCTCATCCCCCAGGTCTATCGCGGCCGGACCCGGCGCGAGCGCCACGAGGAGCTGGTCGCCTACGCCATCCGCGGCGGCGTCGCCCAGGCCCGCATCGCCCATGAGATCGCCGGCGGCAAGGGGCGCATCCACATGAACGTGCTGTGGGAGATGGGTGCGGCCGAGCGCATCCTCCACGGCGTGCTGGACGAGGCCAAGGGCCTCATCCACGGCGTCACCTGCGGCGCCGGCATGCCCTATCGCTTCGCCGAGATCTGCGCCAGCTACGGCGTCCACTACTATCCCATCGTCTCCTCGGCCCGTGCCTTTCGGGCGCTGTGGAAGCGCGCCTATCACCGGTTCCGCGAGTGGCTGGGCGGCGTGGTCTACGAGGATCCCTGGCTCGCCGGCGGCCACAACGGCCTTTCTAACAGCGAGAATCCGCGCATCCCCGAGGCGCCCTTCCCGCGGGTGCGCGACCTCCGGCGCCTGATGACCGAGGAATGCGGCCTCGCCCAGACACCGATCTTCATGGCCGGCGGCGTCTGGTGCTTGAGCGAATGGGAAGACTGGCTCGACAACCCCGAGATCGGGCCGGTCGCCTTCCAGTTCGGGACCCGGCCGCTGCTGACCCAGGAGAGCCCGATCTCGGACGCCTGGAAGCGGCGCCTGCTCACCCTCAAGGAAGGCGACGTCTACCTCAACAATTTCAGCCCGACCGGGTTCTATTCCTCGGCCGTCATCAACCCTTTCATCGAGGATCTGCGCGCCCGCTCCCAGCGCCAGGTGGCCTATAGCCTGGCCCCGGTGGGCGAGCATGAGTGGGCGTTTCCGGTGGGTGCGCGCGGGCGGAACGTGTATCTCACCGGCTCCGACAAGCTGCACGCCAGCCAGTGGATGGCCGAGGGCTTCACCGAGGCGCTGCGCACGCCCGATTCCACCCTCGTCTTCGTGACCCCGGAGAAGGCGCGGGAGATCCGCACCGACCAGGTCAACTGCATGGGCTGCCTCTCGGCCTGCCTGTTCTCCAACTGGGCCCAGAACGAGGCCGGCACCACCGGCAAGAAGGCCGACCCGCGCAGCTATTGCATCCAGAAGACCCTGCAGACCATCAGCCACAGCGAAGAGACCGAGACCAACCTGATGTTCGCCGGGCACAACGCCTTCCGCTTCAAGGACGATCCGTTCTACGCCAACGGCTTCATCCCGACGGTGGGGCAGCTGGTGGAGAGGATACTGACGGGAGATTGAGGCAGGCGCGCTAAACCCGATCGG
>DATNJA010000209.1:0-21769 GCA_035604155.1 Candidatus Udaeobacter sp.
GGGGCTAACAAGCAGCAGCTGTGGACGGCGAAGGAACCTGGAGACTCAGGCGAGATCTCGACCCGCCGCGACGTCTTCATTGTCACTCAGCACGGCTGTTGCGGCGGGCGAGACAGCTTCACCGTCTTCGATCTCTATGGAGGACGGCGCCTCTTCACCGCGACGGGGCCCGACACCTCGGATTGCTGGGCCCAAGTCGAGATTCCCAACAGCCACGGGATCGAGCGCCTAGTCGCTTTCCACGCGGCCTTTTCCATGACCGACGACGCGTTCGGTGCGCTCAAGCCAAGGACAGTCGGGCTGCTCACCTATGCAGCACCTGACCGGCCTCTGGCACGCTACCGCCTGTTGGCGGCGAGCCCCGATGCCGTCGACAGCTTCATGGGCCAAGCTCTCGTCCGGCTGCGGCTGAATGGCAAAACCGAGGACACGAACTCCCTCGAGCTATGGCCGGTGGACGGCAAGAAAGATCCTGCGGCCATGGGAGGCTTCGCCATCCGCCTGCAGCTAACGGACGACAAGCTGGTAGTGATTCCGGTTTCCAAGGATGGCCTGCAGATCGGCCGGGCAAGCCTGCCCCAAGGCCTTACCATCGAGCCTGCATCGCTGCCTTGAGGCCAAGGACCGCTGGCGCAATTCCGAGCGACCGGGTATGAAGCCCACATGACCCCCGAGGGCCCTTTTTCCGGCCTCTTCGTGCTCGATCTGACCCGGATTCTCGCCGGTCCCTATTGCACGATGCTGCTTTCCGACCTGGGCGCAAGGGTGGTGAAGGTCGAACCGCCCCAAGGGGATGAATCCCGGCGCTACGGGCCCTTCATCAATGGCAAGTCGGGCTATTTCACCGCCTTCAACCGCGGCAAGGAATCGATCGCTCTCGATCTCAAGGCCGCCGGCGACCGCGCGATCTTCGAGCGCCTGCTGGACCAGGCTGACGTGTTGGTGGAGAACTTCCGCCCGGGCAGCATGGAAAAGCTGGGCTTCGGCTGGGAGGCGCTGCACAAGCGTCACCCGCGGCTGATCTATGCCGCGGCTTCGGGCTTTGGCCACAGCGGTCCCTACGCCGAACGACCGGCTTACGACATGGTGGTCCAGGCCATGGGCGGGATCATGAGCATCACCGGCCATCCGGGTGGGCCGCCCACGCGGGTCGGCTCCTCGATCGGCGACATCACCGCCGGCCTGTTCACCGCACTCGGCATCGCCGCGGCGCTGTACGAGCGCTTGCAGAGCGGAAGCGGCCGGAAGATCGACATCTCCATGCTCGATTGCCAGGTGGCCATCCTCGAGAACGCCATCACCCGCTATTTCGCTACCGGCAAATCGCCCGGACCGCTGGGTGCCCGCCATGCCTCCATCGCCCCCTTCGCTGCGTTCGCAGCCGCCGACGGGCATCTCGTGGTTGCCGCCGGCACCGACGCGCAGTTCGCCAAGCTTTGCGATCTTCTCGGCCGGCCGGACATGCAGCAGGACCCGCGTTTCGCCACCAATGATGGGCGTTCGCGCCATGTCGAAGTTCTGACCGAAGAGATCGAAGGTTGCCTGAAAAGCCGGCCGGTCGCGGAATGGCTCGAGGTTTTCGGCAAGGCTGGTATTCCCTGCGGGCCCATCAATGACGTCGGCCAGGTTCTCGCCGATCCCCAGGTGCTGGCGCGAAACATGGTGGTCCGGGTGGAGGATCCCGCCATGTCGGGCCTGAAGCTCGCCGGCAATCCGATCAAGCTCTCAGGCTTTCCCGACCCCACCAGCCGGGGGCCCGCTCCCGATCTCGACGCCGACCGCGATCGCATCGTCGGCGAGCTTTAGTTCATGGGGCGCCTCGCACTCTGGGCATTCGGGCTGGTCCTGCTGGCGACGGGCGCGCTGGGTACCATTCTCATGGCCACTCTGCCGAAGCTCGACGGCGCGATCTCCGTGCTTGGCGCGTCGGCCGGCATCGACATCCAACGCGACGAGATGGGCATCGTCACCATCCGCGCCGGCAGCGATGCGGATGCGGCCTTCGCTCTCGGCTATGCCCATGCCCAAGACCGCCTGTTCCAGATGGACTTGACGCGCCGGCTTGGCGCCGGGCGGCTTTCGGAGGTCATCGGCGCGCCCACGATCGAGACCGACCGCTTCATGCGGCGCCTCGGTCTCTATCGGGCGGCCGTGGCGAACCTGACGCATCTGCCGCAGGGTGTGCAGCGCTTCCTCCAGGCCTATGCCGACGGCGTCAACGCCTATCTCGCCCGGCGCGACAGCCTCCCGGCACCGGAGTTCCTGCTGCTGGGGTATCGTCCTGAACCATGGACGCCGGCGGATTGCCTGGTCTGGGGCCGGCTCATGGCCTGGCAGCTTTCGGGGAACTGGCGTGACGAGCGCCTGCGCCAGGCGCTTTCCGACCGACTGCCGCCCCAGGTCATGCAAGTGCTTTGGCCGACCGACCAGAACCATGCCTTTCTCGACGACCCTCATTGGACGCTGCTGGGCGCCGGCGCTTCCAACAACTGGGTGCTGGCCGGAAGCCGCAGCGTTACCGGCAAGCCGCTTCTCGCCAACGATCCCCATCTCGCCCTCGACATGCCGGCGGCTTGGTATCTTGCCCGGCTGGAAACTCCCGCAGGACGCCTCGTCGGCGCGACCGCGCCGGGCCTGCCGCTCGTCGTCATCGGCGACAACAATCATGTCGCCTGGGGCTTCACCACCACCCAGGCGGACACCCAGGACCTTTTCGTGGAGACCCTGCTCCCGGGCGGGAGGTACCTGACGCCATCCGGGCCGCAGCCCCTCCTGAAGCGCGACGAGACGATCGCCGTCAAGGGCGGCGCTTCTGTGGTGGAGACTGTGTTCGAGACGCGCCATGGTCCCCTGATCCAGATCGACCAGGCAACGCAGCACGCCTATGCGCTCGCCTGGACTGGCCTGGCGCCGGACGACCGGACGGCAGCCGCCCTCCTGGCCATGAGCCGTGCGCCCAGCGCCACGGCCTTCCACGACGCACTCCGCCAGTTCGACTCGCCGGTCCAAAACGTCGTCTATGCCGACGATGCCGGCGCCATCGGCTTTGCCACTATCGGGCGGATCCCGATCCGCAAGAATCTCCTCAACGGCAGCCTGATGCCGGTGCCGGGCGAGAGCGGCGACTACGACTGGGTTGGAATGATCCCGTTCGACGCCCTGCCCCAGGGTATGAACCCGCCGGTGGGCTATTTCGCCACCGCCAACAATCGGATCACCGACGCGCACTATCCCTACTTCGTAACCGCCCATTGGGACGCCGACTACCGCATCGACCGCATCCGCCAAATGATCGAGGCGCGGCCCAAGCATGACCTGGTCAGCATGATTGCGATCCAGCGGGACACCTATTCCCTCGCCGCCCAGACCCTGGTGCCGTTGTTGCTGGCGAGCGAGCCCGATGCCAGGCTTTCCGGCTGGGACCGGCGGATGGACCGTGCGGGCGCCGCACCTCTCATCTTCGATGCCTGGATCAGGGAGCTTGCCCACGGCCTGCTGGACGGCGCTCTCGGCGCCGACTTTTCCGACTTCTGGTTTTGGGATGCGAAAATCCTGACCGATGCCCTTAAGGGCGGGCCTGCCGCCCAGCTGTGCGACAGCCGGCGAACGCCGGTCGTGGAGGACTGCGCCTGGCAGGTGCGCCAGGCCTATGACCGCGCCATGAAGGCGCTCGACCGCACCTATGGCGCCGATCCGTCCTTGTGGCATTGGGGCGAGGCGCATCGGGCCCATTTCCCCCATCCGCTGTTCCAGCATTTGCCGGTGCTTCAGGCATGGCTCGATCCCGATATCCCGACCGACGGCGACTATTTCACTGTCGACCGCGCCATTCCCCAGGTGGACGATTCCACGGGCGCTTCCTTCGACGACATTCATGGCGCGGGATTGCGGGCGGTATTCGATCTCGCCGACCTCGACCAGTCGCGCTTCGTCATCGCCGGCGGCCAGTCGGGCAATCCGATGTCGAGCCACTATGCCGACTTCATAGAGTCTTGGCGTGACGGTGTTTACTTCACCATTCTCGGTCGCGGTCGCAACCGTCTGACCCTGAATCCAAGTCATCCGGCATGAGGAGGCCTCCGGCATGGGCGTGAGCATCGACGACGTTCGACGCGCGGCCGCGACGATCGCCGGCCATGTCGTGCGAACGCCGGCCATCACGGCGCCGCGCCTGGCCGAGGCTACGGGCGCGCGCGAGGTGATCCTGAAGCTGGAGAACCTCCAATACACGGGCTCATTCAAGGATCGCGGCGCTTACAACAAGCTGGCGAGCCTCGATGCCGCCGCCCGGAAGGCTGGGGTGATCGCCATGTCGGCCGGCAATCACGCACAGGGGGTGGCCTATCATGCCGGGCGGCTCGGGATCCCGGCGACCATCGTCATGCCTGACGGGACTCCCTTCAACAAGGTCGAGCGGACCCGCGGGCTCGGCGCCAAGGTCCTGCTCCAGGGCGACAGTATCGACAGCGCCGCGGTGTTCGCCCGAGAGCTCGCGGCCCGGGAGGGGCTGACCTTCGTCCATCCCTACGACGATCCGCTGATCATCGCCGGCCAGGGCACCATCGGCCTCGAACTGCTGGCCGACTCTCCCGGCCTCGACATCATCGTCGTCCCCATCGGCGGCGGCGGCGTGATGTCGGGCGTGGCGATTGCGGCCAAGGCACTCGACCCCAGGATCGAGATGATCGGCGTCGAGGCGGCCCTCTATCCTTCCATGCACCACGCGGTGCGCAATCTGGCACCGGCAAATGGCGGCCTCACCATCGCCGAAGGCATCGCCGTCAAATCGCCCGGCGCGCTGACGCGCGAGATCATCGCCCGATTGGTCAGCGACTTGCTGCTGGTCGGGGAAGACGCTCTGGAGCAAGCCGTGCAGATGATGGCCGAGCGGCAAAAAATCATCGCCGAGGGAGCCGGTGCCGCAGGTCTCGCCGCGCTCATTGCCCACGGCAAGCGCTTCGCCGGCAAGCGCGTCGCCATCGTGGTCTGCGGCGGCAATATCGATGCCCGGATTCTGGCTCAGCTGCTGATGCGAGGCCTCGTGCGCGATGGGCGGGTGGTGACCCTTCGCATCGAGATCTCGGATTCGCCCGGCGTATTGGGTCGCCTCGCCGGTGCCGTGGGCCAGGCCGGGGGCAACATCATCGAGATCGATCATCAGCGCCTGTTCGACGACCTGCCGGTCAAGCAAGCCTATGTCGATGCCGTGATCGAGACCCGCAACCCCGAGCATTACAAGGACATCATCGCGGCGCTTGAGAGCGACGGGTTCCCTACTCGCCTGCTCAGCAGCCGGTCGCGTGAAGGTGCCAGATGACCGCCTATGGCAATGCCCTTGAGATGATCGGCCGCACGCCGCTGGTCGAGCTGACGCGGCTCGACACCGGGCTCTGCCGTTTGTTCCTGAAGCTTGAGAACCAGAATCCCGGCGGTTCCATCAAGGATCGCATTGCGCTTTCCATGATCGAGGCGGCCGAGCGCGACGGCGTCCTGACTCCGGGCGGGACCCTGATCGAGGCCACGGCGGGCAACACCGGCCTCGGTCTCGCCCTCGTGGCGTCCCAGAAAGGCTATCGCCTGATCCTGGTCATCCCCGACAAGATGGCCCAGGAGAAGATTTTCCATCTGCGCGCGCTCGGCGCAGAAGTGCGCATGACCCGCTCCGACGTGGGCAAGGGGCATCCCGAGTATTACCAGGATATGGCCGAGCGCCTGGCCCGTGAAATGCCCGGCTCCTTCTACGCCAACCAGTTCGCCAATCCGGCCAATCCGCTCGCCCATGAGACGGGCACAGGCCCCGAGATCTGGCAGCAGATGAACCACGCCGTCGACGCCGTCGTGGTCGGCGTGGGCTCCGGCGGAACGCTCACGGGCCTGGGCCGGTTCCTGAAACGCGTGGCGCCCAAGGCGAAGATGATCCTGGGCGATCCCAAGGGTTCCGTGCTGGCGCATATGGTCACGGACGGCAAGATGGTCGAGGCCGGTTCATGGCTGGTGGAGGGCATCGGCGAGGATTTCGTGCCGCCCAACTGCGATCTCTCCCTGGTCTCGGAAGCCTTCAGCGTGAGCGATGCGGAGAGTTTCGCCACCGCGCGGGAGCTGCTGCACAAGGAGGCGATCCTGGCCGGCTCTTCCACGGGCACCCTGCTCGCCGCGGCCCTCAAGTATTGCCGCGCCCAGAGCGAACCGAAGCGTGTCGTGACCATCGCCTGCGACAGCGGCAACAAATACCTCTCCAAAATGTTCAACGACTACTGGATGCTGGACCAGGGCCTCCTGGCGCGGGAGCGCCAGGGCGATTTGCGCGACCTGATCGCGCGGCGGCATGTCGATCAGGCGACCATAACGGTCTCACCCACGGACTCCCTCCTTATCGCCTACCAGCGCATGAAACTCTATGAGATCTCCCAGCTTCCAGTCCTGGACCGGGGCAAGGTGGTGGGCATCATCGACGAGTCCGACCTCCTTCTCGCGGTCTACGGCCATGCGGACAAGTTCCTGGAGCCCATCGCCCAGGCCATGACGACCCGGCTCGAGTTCATCCAGGCGAGCCAACCGCTTGGCGACCTCGCCGCCGTGCTCAGCCGCCATCAAGCCACCCTGGTGATGGAAGGCGGCGAGTTCCTCGGACTCGTCACCCGGATCGACCTGCTGAACCATCTGCGCCGCAGCATCGCCTGAGGATCCCATGAAGAAGCAGAACCGTCGCGGCTTCGCGACCCGCAGCATCCATGCCGGCCAGTCGCCCGATCCCGCGACCGGCGCGGTGATGACGCCGATCTACGCGACCTCGACCTACGTCCAGGAAAGCCCCGGGGTGCACAAGGGCTACGAATATTCGCGCAGCCAGAATCCCACCCGGATGGCCTACGAGCGATGCGTTGCCGATCTGGAAAGCGGCAGCGCCGGCTTCGCCTTCGCCTCGGGCATGGCGGCGACCTCCACCGCCCTCGAGCTTCTCGACAGCGGCGCCCATGTGGTGGCCATGGAGGATTTGTATGGCGGCAGCCGGCGCCTGTTCTCGCGGGTGCGGGAGCGCTCTGCGGGGCTTGCCTTCACCTATGCCGATCTCGGCCAACCCGAGGCCCTGGAGGCGGCGATCCGCCCCGAGACTCGGATGATCTGGGTCGAGACGCCGACCAATCCGCTGCTTCGGCTGGTAGACCTGGAGGCGGTGGCAGCCATCGGCAGCCGGCGCGGCATCATCACGGTCTGCGACAACACTTTCGCCAGCCCGTGGGTGCAGCGCCCGCTGGAACATGGCTTCGACATCGTGATGCATTCGGCGACCAAATATCTGAACGGCCACTCCGACATGGTGGGCGGCGTCTTGGTCGTAGGCCCGAACGCGGCAATCAGGGAGAAACTCGCCTTCCTGCAGAACGCCATCGGCGCGGTCGCCGGGCCCTTCGACAGCTTCCTCGCCCTGCGCGGCTTGAAGACCCTGGCGCTGCGCATGGAGCGTCATTGCCAAAATGCCATGGCCGTGGCGCGCTTCCTCGAAGGCCACGCCAAGATCGAGAAGGTCTATTACCCGGGGCTTGAGAGCCATCCCCAGCACGCGCTCGCCAAGCGCCAGATGCATGGGTACGGGGGCATGGTCTCGGCCCTGCTCAAGGGCGATCTGGCCGACACGCGCCGGTTCCTGGAACGCTGCGAGATCTTCGCGCTAGCGGAGAGCCTGGGCGGTGTCGAAAGCCTGATCGAACATCCGGCGATCATGACCCACGCCTCCGTGCCGGCCGATGTCCGCATGAGGCTCGGCATCGGCGACGGGCTGGTTCGCCTCTCTGTCGGGGTCGAGGATGAGGCGGACCTCCTCGCCGAGCTGGGCGAAGCCCTCGCCTGAAGTGTTGCAAGACATCGTGACGCCAGAGGGCGAGCTGCTGGGGCAAGCCCCTTGCGCTTCAGCCCGTCAGGGACGATTCTTCGCCGCAAAGTTCCCTATCGGGGCGAATCGGTCATGACTAGAAGCGCGCCGGCACAGGCTTGGCGGCGGCCTCAGCCAATCGCGAGGCGGATGTGACGATTCAGAGCCGGACGCGGCCGATGGCCTTTCTGCTCACGCGAGAGGCTCCCTGTCCCTATCTGCCCGGCCGGCGCGAACGCAAGCTGGTGACCGAACTCTCGGGCCCGGACGCGCCCGAGAACTTCGATCTCCTGTCCCGGGCCGGGTTTCGGCGGAGCCACGCCGTGGCCTACCGACCCGCCTGCCATGGCTGCCAGGCCTGCGTGCCGGTTCGCGTGCCGGTGGCCGAGTTCCGCCCCGGCCGGTCACTGCGTCGGGTGGCAAGACGCACTGCCGGGCTCGCCTGGTCGCTACGCCCGGCGCGGGCGACGGCGGAGCAGTTCGCTCTTTTCAGCCGCTACCTCATGCGGCGCCACGGCGACGGCGAGATGGCCGGCATGGCCTTCGCCGACTACCGGGCCATGATCGAGGATACGCCCATCGACACGGGCGTCTTCGAGTTGCGGGACGGCGATGAGAGCCTGGTCGCCTGCTGCCTTGTCGATCGGTCCATCGACGGGCTTTCGGCGGTCTATAGCTTCTACGAGCCCGACCTCCACATGATGAGCCTCGGGAGCGCCACGGTGCTGCGCCTTATCGAGGAGGCCCTGCGCCGGGGCCTCGCCTACGTCTATCTCGGCTACTGGATCGCGGCGAGCCGGAAGATGGCCTACAAGACGCGCTTCCGCCCGCTGGAGGCCTTTGGCGCCGATGGCTGGGCGCGCTTGTCGCTGCCCAATCAGCCGGACTGAGTTCGGCGGTCATTTCCGGGGCCCGGCTGGTCCCGGCCCTGTGCCTTTCGAAGGGCGGGGCCGCCCAACCAAAGTCACGACCAGTCATTTCCCTGTCAGGCATTGTCGTCTAGTCTCTTGGCCCGGCGCCGGAACCGGTGCCGCGTATATCGATCGGCAGGGAGTCCAAACGTGGCGGCTTCGCGCGAGGTGACGGTGGCGGCGACACAGTTCGCCTGCGCAAACGACAAGCCGAGCAACCTCGACAGGGCGGAAGCGATGGTCCGCCGTGCCGCGGCCGAAGGGGCCGAGATCGTGCTCCTGCAGGAACTCTTCGAGACCCCGTATTTCTGCAAAGACCAGGTTGCGGCCCATTTCGCGCTGGCCCAACCGGCGGCGGGCGACTGGACGCTCTCCCGCATGGCGGCGCTCGCGACCCTCGATGGCGCTCCGCTGGCCGCCGCCGGCCCGGGTCGCGCTCGCCTGGCCCGCCAAGATTGATGCGGGCGGGTTTGGCTTCGATGAGGTCGGCGGCCTGGAGTCTTGCCCCGGTCTTGCTCGCCGGCGGGCTGCTGATGGCGCTGTTCCTCCATGGACGAGCGGCGGCGAACGAGGAGATGGTTCTCAGCGTCTACAATCTCCCCGACTACATCGGCGAGCACACGATAGCGGGTTTCGAGAAACTGACCGGCATCAAGGTCAACTACGATGTCTACGATTCCGACCCGACCTTGGAGACGAAGCTCGAGATGGGCCATTCCGGCTATGACGTCGTCGTGGTGTCCGACGGCTTCGTGGGCAAGGAAGGCGGGGCCGGGCTGTTTCGTCCCCTCGACAAGGCGGAACTTCCGAACTTGAAAAATATCGACCCTGCGGTACTGCGGGCGGCATCCGTCTTCGACCCGGGCAATGCGCTCACCGTGCCGTATTTCTGGGGCACCATCGGCATCGGCATGAACGTGCAGAAGATCCAGGCGCGCATGGCCGATGCCCCGGTCAACAGCCTGGATATGGTCTTCAAGCCCGAGCTGGTGAAGAAATTCGCCGACTGCGGCGTGGCCATCCTGGACGATCCCGGCGACATGCTGGAGATCATCCTCAACTACCTTGGCTTCAGCCCCTACACGGCGAAGAAGGCGGACTACAGGGCGGCCGAGGACCTGCTGAAGAGAGTACGGCCCTACATCAAGTATTTTCATCCTTCCCGCTACGCCGACGACATGGCCAACGGGGAGATCTGCCTCGCCATCGGCTGGAACGGGGACTTCCAGAACGCCAAGCGCCGGGCGGAGGAGGCGAAGAACGGCATCGTGATCGACTACCGCATTCCGGTCGAAGGGACGCAGATCTGGATCGACAATCTGGCGATCCCGGCGGACGCCCAGAATCCCGTCAACGCCCACAGGTTCATCAACTACCTGATGGAACCCCAGGTCGCTGCCGACGGCGCCAACTTCGTCAATTACGCTTCGCCCAACCTGGCCGCCACGCCCATGGTGAAGGACGCGCTGCGCTACGACCCGGACACCTATCCCGACCCGGACGTGATGGCAAAGCTCTTCCCGGACAAGCCGGCAACGCCCGCCGTCGAACGCCTGCGCAGCCGAACCTGGGCCCGGATCAAGGAAGGGGAGTAGCGCTCACGCGATCGCCGTCCCCGTCCCCCTCCCGCATTGCGGGAGGGGGTGCCAAGTGCAGCGAGGACCTTCACGCCCCGATGTGAATCCAGGTCGCCTTGATCTCGGTGTACTTCTCCATGGCGTGGAGCGACTTGTCGCGGCCGAAGCCGGACTGCTTGAAGCCGCCGAAGGGCGAAGAGATGTGGCCGTTGTCGAAGCAGTTGACCCAGACCACGCCGGCGCGCAGCGCCCGGGCAGTCTTGAAGGCCTTGGTGATGTCCCGGGTCCAGACCGCGGCGGCAAGGCCGTAGATCGTGTCGTTGCCGATCTTGATCGCCTCCTCCGGGCTCTTGAACGTGATGGTGGAGAGCACGGGGCCGAAGATTTCCTCCTGGGCGATGGTCATCTTGTTGTCGACCTTGTCGAACACCGTCGGCTCGATGTAGTAGCCGCCGGTCTCGTCGCGGGTGCGCGCGCCGCCGAACACCAGCTTCGCCCCTTCTTTCTTGCCCTTCTCGATATAGCCGAGGACCCGATCCATCTGTGTCTTGTCCACCATGGCGCCCATGGCGGTCTTGGGATCCAGGGGATTGCCCGGCTGGAGCGTCTTGCCGACCTGGAAAATCTTTTCCAGCACCGCGTCCTTGATCGATTCTTCGACGATGAGCCGCGAGCCTGCGTTGCAGACCTCGCCCTGGTTGAAGAAAATACCCCAGGCGGCACCGGTTGCCGCGGCGTCGAGGTCCGAACAATCGGCCATGATGATGTTGGGCGTCTTGCCGCCGCATTCCAGCGACACGCGCTTCATGTTGCTCTCGCCCGAATAGCGCAGGAAGAACTTGCCGACCTCGGCCGAGCCGGTGAAGGCGATGCAGTCCACGTCCATGTGCCGGCCGAGCGCCTGGCCCGCCGTTTCGCCGAAGCCGGGCACGACGTTGAAGACGCCCTCGGGAACGCCTGCCTCGGCCGCCAGCTCGGCGATACGGATGGCAGTCAGGGGCGATTGCTCGGCGGGCTTCAGGATCAGCGAGTTGCCGGTGGCGAGCGCCGGGCCGATCTTCCATGAGGCCATGAGCAGCGGGAAGTTCCACGGCACCACGGCGGCAACGACGCCGAGCGGCTCGCGGCGCATCAGCGACACGGCTTCCGGACCGGTGGGCGCGATCTCGTCATAGATCTTGTCCGCCGCCTCGGCATACCAGCGGATGCATTGGGCCGAGAGCGGCATGTCGATGCGGTAGCTGTCGCGGATCGGCTTGCCCATGTCGAGAGTCTCGAGCAGGGCGAGCTCGGTCTGGTGCTTCTCCATCAGGTCGGCAAAGCGGAGCAGCACCTTCTTGCGGTCGCTCGGGCTCATGTTTGCCCAGCTCCCCTTCTCGAACGCCGCGCGCGCCGCCTTCACTGCCCGATCCACGTCTTCCTTGTCGCATTCGGCGACCCTGGCGATGACCTTGCCCGTGGCCGGGTTGATGTCGTCGAAGGTCTTGCCCGAGGCCGCCGGTACGTATTTGCCGTTGATGAAGGCCTGGCTTCGGTAGCTGAGGGCGCTCGCCTGGGACTGGAGGGACTCAAGGGAAAGGGCGGCGGACATCGCGTGGCTCCTGGCTGTGAATTGACCGGAATGGCGGAGAAACTAACGCCCCGGCCTGCTACCGGCAAGCGCGGGGCCGTCGTCTATTTGGTAGGCTGCGACCTTCGGGATTTCCGCCGGATCGACACAATGATAGCGTTTCGGGTAACCCTTGAACATCGGCGGAAAGCCGAGCGGGGAATGACCGCGATGACCAACGCGGCAGTCGCCAGGCACGCAACGGGCGGGAGCAGGGAGGGAGCCGATATGCCGATGAGCAAATACGAAGCCGCCCTCGGCAAGCAACGCGCGAATTATCAGCCCCTGACGCCGATCTCGTTTCTCGAGCGCTCGGCCCTGGTCTTCCCGGACAAGGCAGCCATCGTCGACGGCGAACGCGTCGTCAGTTATGCCCAGATGTGGCGGCGTTGCCGGCAGGCGGCCGATGCGCTCGGCCGGGCGGGCATCGGCAGGGACGACACGGTCTCGGTGTTCTCGCTCAACGGCGTCGCGGCGCTGGAGATGCACTATGCGGCGGCCATGGCAGGCGCAGTCCTCAATCCGATCAATTACCGGCTCGATGCAAAGGCCGTGGGCTTCATCCTGGAGCATGCCGAGAGCAAGGCCCTGCTCGTCGATTCCGAATTGATGCCGGTCGCGCGCGCTGCCTTGGCGGAGGTGAAGCATCCCCTGGCTCTGATCGAAATCGGCGCGGCGCAAGCTGGGCATCCGCCCCGAGGCGACGGAATCGAGTACGAGGACTTCATTGCCGGCGGCGACCCCGTAGCGCCGTTCCAAATGCCGGATGACGAATGGCAGGCGATCTCGCTCAACTATACCTCGGGAACGACCGGCAATCCCAAGGGAGTCGTGTGCCACCACCGCGGCGCCTACCTCGTCGCCCTCGGTCAGGCTTTGATGGCCGGGGTGGACCAGGTCAGCATCCACCTCTGGACCCTGCCGATGTTCCATTGCAACGGCTGGGGCTTCACCTGGGCGGTCACGGCGCTGGGCGCTACCCATGTGATCCAGCGTAGCGTCGTAGCGACGGAGATTTTCGCCAACATCGAGCGCTTCGCCGTCACTCATCTTTGCGGCGCGCCGACGGTGCTCAATATGCTCGCCTTTGCACCCGGCAGCGACCGGCGCCGCTTGACGCAGCCGGTCACGATTCTGACCGGCGGCGCGGCACCCAGCAGCACCGTGATCGGCGCCCTGGAGCAGATGGGCTTCAAGGTCGTTCATGGCTATGGCTTGACCGAGACCTATGGCCCGGCGGCGATGTGCGAGTTTCAAAGCGACTGGGCGACGCTGGACCTGCCGGCGAGGGCGCAGAAGATGGCCCGCCAGGGCGTGCGCTATATCACGGTGGCGGGATTGCAGGTGATCGATCCCGTGACCGGCGTCACTTTGCCGGCCGATGGCACCTCGATGGGCGAGATCGTGACCCGGGGCAATACGGTGATGAAGGGCTATCTCAAGAGCCCGGCGGCAACCGAAGAGGCGTTCCGCGACGGATGGTTCCGCACCGGCGATCTGGGCGTCATGCATCCCGACGGCTACATCGAGGTCAAGGACCGCTCCAAGGACATCATCATTTCCGGCGGGGAAAACATCTCGTCGCTGGAGGTGGAAGAGATCCTCGCCCGCCATCCCGCCGTGCGCGAAGTGGCCGTGGTCGCCAAGCCGGACCCCCATTGGGGCGAGACCCCTTGCGCATTCGTGGCCTTGCGCGAGGGCGCCGCGGCGCCCTCGGCCGGCGAACTCATGCAATGGTGCAAGAGCCAGATGGCCGGCTTCAAGCGGCCGCGGCACATCGTGTTCGGCGAACTGCCCAGGACCGCGACCGGCAAAGTGCAGAAATATGTGCTGAGGCGACGGGCGCGGGAGGGGTAGCGTCTAACGCGTCAGCCTACCACCGGCTTGAACTGCCGCCCCAACTGCAGCCCCTGCCCCTGGTAATGCGAGCCCAGCATGCCGCCGTAGAGCCGATCGGGCGTGGCGGCGAGCTTCTCGTAGCGCAACCATCCGACGGTCTGGCCATGCTCCAGCACGAAGGGTACGTCCCGCGAGCGCACCTCCAGCACGGCGCGGCTGCCGCGCCCTCCGGCGGGGTCGTAGCCGAAGCCGGGATCGAAGAAGCCGGCATAGTGGACGCGGAACTCGCCGACCTGGGTGTCGTTGGGCAGCATTTCCGCCGCATGGTCCGGCGGCACGACCACGGCCTCGCGCGTCGCCAGGACGTAGAAGTCGGCGGGATCGAGGACGAGGCCGCGGCCGGGCCTGAGCGCGATCGCGTCCCAGAAATCGAGAGGGTCGTAGACCGACCGGGCATCGACATCGACCAGCTCGGCATGCTTCTTCGCCCGCCAGCCGACGAGCCCACCCCGCTCCTCGCCCGTCAGGTCGAGAGTGACCGCGATGGCATCACCGCGGAGATTGGGGTTCTCGGAATCCACCAGGCGGAATTGCTCGTGCAGGCGGCGTAGCTGCGAGGCGCTGGTGCCAGGCGTGCCGCGGCGGAAGCGGATCTGGGAGAGCCTTGAGCCCTGGCGCACGATGATGCTGAAGGTCCGCGGTACGATCTCGGCGTAGAGCATGCCTTGATAGCTGGCCGGCATCTCATCGAAGCTGCGGCCGTTGTCGGTGATGATCCGGGTGAAGATGTCGAGGCGCCCGGTGGAGCTCTTCGGGTTGGCAGCGGCGGAAATGCGGCTGCTGAGCTGCAGGTGCTCGAGCAACGGCACGACGTAGACGCAGTCCCTCTCCAGGCATGCGCCCCTCGTGAGGTCGATCTCGTGGAGGGCGAATTGCTGGATCTTCTCGGCGACCGTCGCGCTCTCGCCGGGAAGGAAACTGGCGCGCACCCGATAGGCGACGCGGCCGAGCCTGAGGTCGAGGCTCGCGGGCTGGACCTGGTCCGGCAGGAGATCCTGCTCGCCCCAAATCTCATGGTCGCGGATGAGGGCCTTGATCTGCTGATAGGGCAGGATGCCCGTGCCCTGGAGCGCGCTCGCGGCGCCGGCGTTCGCCTCGCCGGCACTGCGCGCGAAGAGTTCATTGCTTTCGGCCATGGGCGGACAGTAGCGGATCGCGCGCCCCCGGCTCAAATGGATAAGACTCAGGCTCTGCGCAAAGAACCCGCAAGCTTATCCACAGACTGTGGGGCGCTATCGTCCAACGAGGCCAGCGGCTTAAGGGCTTATCCCCGCTTTTACCGAAGAAGCGCCTAGAACAATCCCTCGACCTCGCCCTTGTCGTTGAGGCGGATGCTGTTGGCGGCGGGCACCTTGGGCAGGCCCGGCATGGTCATGATCTCGCCGCAGATCACCACCAGGAACTCGGCACCGGCCGAGAGCTTCAGCTCCCGGATCGGCACCACATGGTTGCTGGGCGCGCCCTTGAGGTTCGGGTCGGTGGAAAAACTGTACTGGGTCTTGGCCATGCAGACGGGATAATGGCCATAGCCCGCCTTCTGGAACTCGGCGAACCGGTCGCGGATCTTCTTGTCGGCGATGATACCCTGGGCGCCATAGAGGGTCTGGGCGATGGTGCGCACCTTGTCCCAGAGCGGCAGATCGTCGGGATAGAGGGTACGGAAATCGGCCTTGCCGCTTTCGGCCAGTGCCACCACAGCCCGGGCCAGCGTCTCGGTGCCCGCACTTCCTTCGGCCCAATGGGTGCATTCGATGGCTTCGACATGAAGTTCGGCGCAAGCCTGGCGCACCGCCTGGAGCTCGGCGTCGGTGTCGGCGCTGAACCGGTTGATCGCCACGACCGGCGGCACGCCGAAGCCCTTCACGTTCTCGACGTGGCGGGCGAGATTGGCGATACCCTTCTTCAGCGCCTCGATGTTCTCCTTGCCCAAGTCTTCCTTGGCGACGCCGCCATGCATCTTGAGAGCGCGGATGGTGGCCACGATTACCGCGGCGCTGGGCCTCAAGCCGGTCTTGCGGCATTTGATGTCGAAGAATTTCTCGGCCCCCAGATCGGCGCCGAAGCCGGCCTCGGTCACCACATACTCTCCCAGCTTGAGCGCCGTCTGGGTGGCGATGACGGAATTGCAGCCATGGGCGATGTTGGCGAAGGGCCCGCCATGGATGAAAGCCGGATTGTTCTCCAGGGTCTGCACCAGGTTGGGCAACAGCGCATCCTTCAGCAGTACGGTCATCGGGCCTTCGGCCTTGAGGTCGCGGGCGTGGATCGGCTTGCGGTCGCGGGTGTAGCCGACGATGACACTGCCCAACCGCTTGGTCAGGTCGCGAAGGTCCGTCGACAGGCAGAAGATGGCCATCACCTCGGAGGCCACCGTGATGTCGAAGCCGTCCTCCCGTGGGAAGCCGTTGGCGACGCCGCCGAGCGAGGAGACGATGCTGCGCAGCGCCCGGTCGTTCATGTCCATGACCCGGCGCCAGGCAACCCGGCGGGTATCGAACCCCAGATCGTTGCCCCAGTAGATGTGATTGTCGATGAGGGCCGCGAGAAGATTGTGGGCCGAGGTGATGGCGTGGAAGTCGCCGGTGAAATGGAGGTTGATGTCCTCCATGGGCACCACCTGGGCGTAGCCGCCGCCGGCCGCCCCGCCCTTGACCCCGAAGCAGGGGCCGAGGCTGGGCTCGCGCAGGCAGATGATGGCCTTCTTGCCGATCCGGTTGAGCCCGTCGCCCAGGCCCACCGTCGTCGTGGTCTTGCCCTCGCCCGCCGGCGTCGGCGTGATGGCGGTAACCAGGATCAGCTTGCCGTTGGGTTTCGACTTCAGGCTCTCGACGAATTCGAGGGCGAGCTTGGCCTTGGTCGGCCCGTGCCGGTAGAGATGCTGCGCCGGAATGCCGATCTTGCCCGCCACTTCCTCGATCGGGCGCATCTTCGCCGCCCGCGCGATCTCGATATCGCTGCCCACCTTCATCGCCATTGTCGCCCGCTCCTGTTGATTCAGCCCTGCGCTACAGTCCCATGGGTCGAAACGCGGTCACCCTTTTCTGTTCGTCATTGCCGGGCTTGACCCGGCAATCTATGGACCCCCGGGACAAGCCCGGGGGTGACGACAGAGATGGCGATCCTTCTATCCAATGACGCCTCATAAAAGACGCCGGCGACCGTAGGGTACGGTCGCCGGCGCGGATCGCCTCCGAGCGACGGAAAATAGCGTCGAAAGGCCTAGCAATCCAGCGTGTTCGCGGTCTCCCACGCGGTCAGATGCCGGGCATAGCTCAGCCACTCGTCGTTCTTCAGCTTCAGGTAGCTGTCGATGAAGCCGTCGCCCATCCGTTCGCGCAAGACCTTGCTCTTGTCGGTCGTACGCAGCGCGTCCAGCAGGTTGAGAGGCAGCTTCTTCACGCCCTTAACCGTGTGACCCTCGGTGTACATATTGATGTCGAGGCGCTTGCCCGGGTCGCGCTTGTTGTCGACACCATCGAGCCCGGCCGCCAGCACGCCGGCCTGGAGCAAATAGGGGTTCGCCGCTCCGTCCATCAGGCGCAGTTCGAAGCGCCCGGCGTCGGGAATGCGCACCATATGGGTCCGGTTGTTGCCGCCATAGGTGATCGAGTTCGGCGACCAGGTCGCGCCCGAAAGGGTGCGCGGGGCGTTGATGCGCTTGAAGCTGTTGACCGTGGGGTTGAAGAACGCGCAGAGGGCCTCCGCGTTGTGCATGATGCCGCCGAGGAAGTTGTACGCGAGCGTGGAGAGGCCGAGCTCGCCCTTGGCGTCGTGGAAAAGGTTGGTCTTGCCCGTCTTGTCCCAGACCGAGACATGGGCGTGGCACCCGTTGCCGGTCAGGTTCATGAACGGCTTGGGCATGAAGGTGGCGCGGAAGCCATGCTTCTCGGCCAGCGCCTTCACCATGTACTTGAAAAAGACGTGCCGGTCGGCGGTCTTCAGGCAGTCGTCGTATTCCCAGTTCATCTCGAACTGGCCGTTGGCGTCCTCATGGTCGTTCTGGTACGGCTTCCAGCCGAGGGTCAGCATGGCGTCGCAGATCTCGGTGATCACATCGTACCGGCGCATCAGGGCCTGCTGGTCGTAGCAGGGCTTCTCCTGGACATCGGCCGGATCGGATATGGCCTTGCCGTCGGGCGTGATCAGGAAATACTCGCACTCGACGCCCGTCTTCATGCGGTAGCCCTTCGCGGCAGCGGCGACAATCTGGTCCTTCAGCACCTTCCGGGATGATGCGGCGACCTCCTTGCCGTCCATCCACAGATCGGCGGCAAGCCAGCCGACTTCGGGTTTCCAGGGCAACTGGATCAGGCTTTCCGGATCCGGCCTGGCGAACAGATCGGAATCGGCCGGCGTCATGTCCAGCCAGGTGGCGAAGCCGGCGAATCCGGCGCCGTCGCGCTGCATTCCCTCGATCGCCGCGGCCGGCGCCAGCTTGGCGCGCAAACCGCCGAAGAGGTCGACGTAGCTGATGAGGAAATACTTGATCTTCCGTTCCTTGGCGACTTTGGCGAGATCGATGGTCATGGGTGTTCCCCCTGATGTTGGTATCGAGTTTCCGATTCTTGTTCTTGGTCAGTAGCTGTTGCGGCCGGGAATCCAGTTGGTTCCGGCGAGCGGCACTCCGGCCATGGCGGCCGCTTCCACCGTGAGTGCGACGAGATCGTCGGGCTCCAGATTGTGGACATGGCTCTTGCCGCAGGCCCTTGCCACCGTCTGAAGCTCCAAGGTCATAACCGAGAGATAGTTCCGAAGCCAGTGCGCACCCTGCTCGGGATGGAGCCGGGCTTGCAGCTCGGGCAGCTGGGTGGTCACGCCGACCGGGCAGAGGCCGGTGTGGCAATGGTGGCAATAGCCCGGCTCGGTTCCGAGCTTGTGATAGTCCTCGACATGGACCGGCTTGTTGCAGCCGAGCGCCACCATGGCGGCCGAGCCGATGGAAACCGCGTCGGCGCCCATTGCCAACGCCTTGCCGGCGTCGGCCCCGCTGCGGATGCCGCCCGAGACGATCAGCTGCACCTTGCGGTGCATATCGAGCTCCTGCAGCGCCTCGACGGCGAGGCGCACCGCCGGCAGGGTCGGGATGCCGACATGCTCGATGAAGACGTCCTGGGTGGCGGCCGTACCGCCCTGCATGCCGTCGACCACGACCACGTCGGCGCCGGCCTTGACCGCAAGCGCCACGTCGTAGCGGGTGCGCGTCGCCCCCACCTTCACGTAGATCGGCTTTTCCCAGTTGGTGATCTCGCGGATCTCCTGGATCTTGATGGTCAGGTCGTCCGGCCCGGTCCAGTCGGGATGGCGGCAGGCGCTGCGCTGGTCGATGCCGACCGGCAGGTCGCGCATCTTGGCCACCCGCTCGGTGATCTTCATGCCCAACAGCATGCCGCCGCCGCCGGGCTTCGCCCCCTGCCCCACCACCACTTCGATGGCATCGGCCCGGCGCAGGTCGTCGGGGTTGAGGCCATAGCGCGAAGGCAGCACCTGATAGACCAGGGTCTTGGAGGACCGGCGCTCTTCCTCGGTCATGCCGCCGTCGCCGGTGGTGCTGGAGGTGCCGCTCTCGGTGCAGGCGCGTCCGATCGCCTCCTTGGCGTTGGCGCCCAACGCCCCGAAGCTCATGCCGGCGATGGTGATCGGAATCTTCAGATGGATCGGGTTTTTGGCGAAGCGGGTGCCGAGCCAGACGTCGGTCGCGCATTTCTCCCGATAGCCTTCCAGCGGATAGCGCGACACCGAGGCGCCGAGGAAGACCAGGTCGTCGAAGCTCGGGAGCTTGCGCTTGGCCCCGAAGCCGCGGATTTCATACAAGCCCTGATCCGCCGCGCGATGGATCTCGGCAAGCACCTGCTGGGAAAATGCGGCGGAGGGGCGGAGTGCCCGGGGGTCGACGGTCATGGCGGGTTTTCCTCGCGAAGGCTCAATAGGCGTCGGCGTGGTCGATATGGAAATTGTAGAGCTTCCGGGCTGAGCCGTAGCGGCGGAAGTTCCGCGGATCGGCTTTGATGCCGGCGCGGGTCAGCAGGCGCGAAAGCTTGGCGAGGTGGTGCTCGCCGACCTTCTTCTCCACGCAGTCCGCGCCCAGGCTCTCGACCTTGCCCTGGACGAAGATCTTCGCCTCATAGATGGAATCGCCCAGGCTCTGGCCGGCGTCGCCACAGACGATGAGGGTACCGGTCTGGGCCATGAAGCCGCTCATATGTCCCACGGACCCGCCGACGACGATGTCGACGCCCTTCATGGAGATGCCGCAGCGGGCCGAGGCGTCGCCCTCGATCACCAGGAGCCCGCCATGAGCCGAGGCGCCGGCCGACTGGCTGGCGTTGCCTTTCACCCGCACCTCGCCGGACATCATGTTTTCGGCGACGCCGACGCCGCAATGCCCGTCGATGACGATCGTGGCCTCCTTGTTCATGCCGGCGCAGTAGTAGCCGACATAGCCCTCGATCAGCACCTCGATGGGCCGCTCGAGACCGGCTGCGAGCGCATGCGCGCCCTTGGGGTTGAGGACATGCCAGGCGCGCTCGTTGGTGTCAGCCGGCAGGTCGTGCAAGCGCTGGTTCAGATCGCGCACCGAGGCCGTGGCGAGGTCGAAGGTGATCATTGGGTTACTGCAGGCTCCAGGTATAGACGACGGCGGGCTTGGGTTCCCAGATGGTCGCGTCCTCGACGCCGGGGAGGTTGGCAAGGCTGCGGAACTCGGAAGCCATGGCGACCCAGTCGTCGGTCTCGGCCAGCACGGCGGGCTTGCAGGCGATGCCGTCGCGCAAGACCGCAAAGCCGTCCCGCGTTCCCATGGTGAAGGTGTAGAAGCCGTCGAGATCGGCGAGCCCGGCCTCGAGCGCCTCGGGGAGGCTCGCTCCCTCGCTGAGGCGCTGAGCGAAATAGCGCGCCGCGACTTCGCTGTCGTTGTCGGTCTCGAACTCATGGCCGCGCCGGCGCAGCCATTTGCGCAGGTTGTTGTGGTTGCTCAAGGACCCGTTGTGCACCAGGCACATGTCCGCCGCCGCGGTGAAGGGATGGGAATGCTCGGTCGTCACCGCGCTCTCGGTCGCCATCCGGGTATGGCCGATGGCATGGGACCCTTCCATGCTGCGGACGCCGTACTTGTCGACCACCTCGGCGGGCAGGCCCATGTCCTTATAGACTTCCATGAGCTGGCCATAGCCCATGACCCTGAGCTCCGGGTGGTTCTCCTTCAGCCAGCGCCTGGCCGCGGCTTCGTCCGCGGCCACGGTCACCACCGCATGGTTTGCCTTGATCTCTATATCGACCTCGCAGGCCAGCCCTTCGCCGAGGCCGCCGCCCACCTGGCGCCAATGGTAATGAGGGTCGGCGTGGAAGAGGGTGAGCTTGCACTGGTTGGCACCGGTCGGCCGATGATAGACGGCGATGCCGGCGCTGTCGGGGCCGCGCTCCGTCATGCCGATGAGCATGACCGAAAGATGCTGGCCAAGCTCCGTGCGCATGGCGGGGTTTTTCAGGAACAATCCAACGATTCCGCACATGGGCGACGCTCCTTCGCTGTTGGCCATGGGACCTTGCGGGCAATCTAGACGACCGGCCTGAACCGATCAACAGAAGAAACAATGTTTACCTGTAGGAATTTCGAACAGGTGCGGCTGCTTGAGGGCGGCACGCTACCCGGGTAGAAAAACTCCTAGGATATAACTTGAATAAGTCATTGTAACAAATTGATTATGAAATATAATTAGAACCTCAAAAATTGTCTCACACCTCAGCTCGAAGATTCACGCATATAGGTGATCACCGAGAGAAAGCGAATCGGCAGCCTGCGCAGCTCCTCGGGGCCGTGGGGGACATCGGCGTCGAAGAACAGCGAATCGCCCGGCGTCAGCACATAGGTGCGATTGCCATGCCGATAGCCGACCTCCCCTTCCAG
>DATNJA010000210.1:0-3051 GCA_035604155.1 Candidatus Udaeobacter sp.
CGACATCTTTGTGATCATGCGGCTGAGCGCGTAAAGTCCCGCCGCGACGAGCAGGACAAGCACAATCGCCACGGTTTGCGCCTGCTTCATTGGCCGCCTCGGCTCCGCTCCGCGGATCTGCAGAAAGCCTCGTCCATGGGCGCAAGCGGGGCGAAGTCAACGGCCAAGTCGGGGACGCCCATCGGTGGCCTTCCCAGCTGAACCAGCAGTATAGGCCTGGAAAGGCCTCTGGGAATTGCAGCATTCTCGCAGCTACTTGGCTATGCCCCCTCCCCGAGCATGGCAGGATAAGGTTCTCCCTTGGATTCCAGCGATGCGGGATGTTGCTGGCGTGAGAACATGCTGCGGAGAAAGTCGGCGGCTGTCCGTCGACAGCAGGGCCGAGAACCGGCCGTGAGCCGAGCCGGCAGCGCTGCCCGGGAAGGGCCAGAAACATATTGAATGCCAAACCGCTATCGGAGTACCTGTCTCCCATTGCGCGGCCGATGCCCCTGTAGCTCAACGGTAGAGCAACGGTTTTGTAAACCGTAGGTTGCGGGTTCGATTCCTGCCGGGGGCACCAGGCTCTCCAATGCGCTGGCCAAGCGGTGCCGAGCGCGAAAAACCTCCGAATTGCACGTGGGCCAAACGGCTGAAGAGAGCCTTGGGCAGGCCTGACCATATGGCTCGAGCTCAGGCCGGCCCAAGCGGCGGCCGTTGATCCAGAACGACGAGGCTGCGAGGGCCTAAGAGCTTCGATCAGGGACGGCCCCGTCCACGAAGCGCCGACGCCGTTCAGTGGATGGCCGTGGTCGTGTGCTTTCCGTCGGCTTCGAAGGTGATGGTCGCGGAGCTTTCGCCGCTGGTGAACTCCACAGCTTCCGAGTAGCCTTCGAGACTAGAGTTGAGTACCTGCTGGTCGGCATCCCAATATTCGAAGTTATCCTTCTCCCAAGTCGCAAACATCTTGGCGCCTCCCCAGATCTGGCGCACGTTCTGCCCCGATGATCCGGTGAACCAGCCGGTCTCGCCGCGATAGTAGAGGACTGTGGGGTGAAGCGCGGTGTCGAACGGGCGGCACTCGTCCGGGGCTAGTTCAAGCCAGCCCCGCGACATCCAGGAGCCGTCCGCCTGCGGATAGGCGATGGCGACGTACACTGGCTGGGCGAACTTGTTGCAAAAGACGACATCAGCCCTTGCGTTCGAAGCCATGCAAAGAGCAGCGATGGCGAGGAACGAGGCGATCTTCAACGCGGTGGTGTGCATTTGTGACCCTGCTCGGGCAGTGGGCCGAGGATTGAAGCTCGCCCCCTCATTGGCGACTCACTCCGCATCGAGGCTGGATAGCGGGCCGCAATGCCGGTCGTTTCGCCATTGTCAGGGCAGTAGCAAGGTAGCCTTCCGAAGCGGCGCCGCGTTGACTTGGATCAAGACGCCAGCCACGCAATGCCGATCCGCTCAAGCTGCTGCTGACACCTCGACGAGCAACAGATCGCAGGCGAGCCGGCGGCCGTCTTCGCCGCGAAGCTCTTGCCGCACCAAGGACAGGTGAGCGCGGGCATGATCAGTCCCCCAAGGCATGAAGGGGCGAGATCGGCGCGGCGTTATTCTACAGCGGCGGCCGGCGGCCGGCTTGATCGTTGATCGGCACGTCGCCCAGAATCGCGAAAGCGCGTGACCCCAACCGGATCGGCCGCTGCAGCCCAACGCCCGCGTGCTGGGCCCATAGCCGGCCCAGCGGCCGCCGTTGATCCAGATCAACGAGGCTGCACCAGAGCGGACGATGATGGGTGGATCACTGTTCGGGAGGTCGTCCCATGTCCGCGAGCAAGTCCTCGAAACTCGCGATCCAAGGATGGGCGAAACAACTGGCTGCGTTCGCCGTCTCGTTCGTCTTCTGCATCGCCGCGCTGCCCTCTTTCGCCCAGCAGCAGCCGGCTTCGCCCAGCGTCCCCGCGGCGCCATACGGCTATGGTCCCATGATGTGGGGCTGGCGGGTCGATGGGCCTGGCTGGGGCTGGCATCCCTTCATGATTGTCGGCCCGATCTTCGGTCTCTTCGCCCTCATTGGCATCATGGCCATCTTCGTGTGGCTGGTGCGTTGGGCGACCCACGGTCACCCGTTTCATGGTCATGACTTCCACCATTTCCATGGCGAGAGGAGCCGCACCGCCCTCGACATTCTCGAAGAACGCTTCGCCAGGGGCGAGATCGACAAGGCCGAGTTCGAAGACAAGCGCAAGCTTCTGAGCCGCTAGCCTTGCCCCACGGCCTCGCGCGGGGCTAGCCGATGGCGATGGGCTCCACGAGGCTTGGCTCATCCTTGGCCGGGCTGTTGACCGCCCTGCTCACGGGGAAGGCTGTCATCTCCGTCGCCGGGTATGGTTTGAGCAGATCGACCGGCGGCATTCCGGCGCCGAGCCACCGGTCGAAGTCCTGCGACCCGATGATGACTGGCATGCGGTCGTGGATCTCAGCGGCCACCGCGTTGGGTGCGCCGGTGATGATCGTGTAGCTCTCGATCGTCTCGCCGCTGGCCTTGTCCTTCCAGCTTTCCCACAGGCCCGCGAAGCTGAACGGGCGGCCGTCCTTGAAGCCGATGAGATAGGGCTGCTTGCCTTCCGGCGCCTTCCGCCACTCATAGAAACCGCTGGTCGGGATGAGGCACCGGCGCGCCTTCCAGGCGGCTCGGAAGGAAGGCGCCGTCGCCACGGTCTCGGCCCTGGCATTGATGGTCTTGTAAGCGATCTTGGCATCCTTGGCCCAGAACGGGATCAGGCCCCAGCGGAGCATCGCGCACTCGCGCCCGCCGTCGCGCTTCCGGATCACGGGCGCCCTCTGGGTGGGCGCGATGTTGTACCTCGGGCCGAAGTCGTTCGGCGCCACCGCCGGTTCGCTCAGGCGGTAGAGTGCGACGATCTCCGGCCATGTCAGTCGATGGGTGTAGCGCCCGCACATGAGCACAGTATAGCCGCTCGCCGATGAGCCGGCCCAGGTCGGGGGTTCGAAAAGGCTTGCGCTTGACGATGCCATGGCCGGCCTGCACTCTCCCGGGCTCACGACCGAGGGGTA
>DATNJA010000211.1:0-7728 GCA_035604155.1 Candidatus Udaeobacter sp.
CGCTGGGTCGACACCTGGCTGCAGGAGCAAATCAACAACGGCACCTACGAGTCGCTGTACGTGAAGGACATCGGCTGGGAGCCGGCGCTGAAGGAGCTGATGCTGCAGCGTGGCGGCTATCCGCAGTGATAGGATAACCGAGGGAAGCCGGCTCCCGACGTTCCGGGAGCCGGCATTCCGCACGAGGCGGTGAAGGCTGGAGCCGGTGCCTTTGGACGATCAAGGCTACATGATCGAGGTTCGGGAGATCACCAAGCGCTTCGGCGCTCTCGAGGTGCTGCACCGGGTATCGCTCAACGTCCGCCCGGGCGAGGTGTTCGTGGTCGTCGGGCCGAGCGGCGGAGGCAAGAGCACGCTTCTGCGCTGCCTTTGCCACCTCGAAATGCCCGACGAGGGCGAGATCCTGGTGGGCGGCAAACGGATCGACAGGACCGGCGCCGCGCCCGGCCAGATCGGCATGGTGTTCCAGCAGTTCAATCTGTTTCCCCACCTGACGGCGCTGGAGAACATCACGCTGGCACCCAAGCTGGTGCGCAAACTGAACCGGCGGGCGGCGGAGGAGCGCGCCCGATCCCTGCTCCAGAAGATGGGCCTGGCGGACAAGGTGGACGCGAGGCCCGCGCAGCTCTCGGGCGGCCAGCAGCAGCGCCTGGCAATCGCCCGCTCGTTGGCGATGGACCCCAAGGTCATGCTGTTCGATGAAGTCACATCGGCCCTCGACCGCGAGCTCGTTTTCGAAGTGCTGGGCGTCATGCGCCAGCTTGCCATCGAAGGCATGACGATGGTCGCGGTGACTCACGAACTGTGGTTCGCCAAGAATGTCGCCCACAGGGTCGTCCTGCTGGCGGACGGACAGGTCGTCGAGGAAGCCCCGCCGGACGAGTTCTTCGGCGCGCCGAAGGCGGAACGCACCAAGCGCTTCCTGCGCGAGCTGCTGCCCGAAAGCGGCGAATCGCCAGCCGCGGCCAATGGAGGATAGGCGGGCGCGGGTTGACCCTTCGGGCGACCGGCTGATACCCCAACCAGCAAGGAGTGAAGCGCGATGAGCGCCGCATTGGCTGGAAAGCGTGCCCTGATCTACGGCGGAGGAACCGGGCTTGGCTACGCCTGCGCGAAGGCAATGCTCGAGAATGGCGCCCGTGTCTTCATCAGCGGACGGCGACGGCGAAAGCTGGAAGAGGCGCGCGAGAGCCTGTCCGAGCACGGAGCCGTGGGCTTGGCGGACGGCGACTTCACGCAGGAAGCCGAAGTCGCCCGGGTCACCGAGGCCGCGGTGGGCTTTCTTGGCGGCCTGGACAGCCTGGTGGTGAGCTCGGGTCGCTCCGCCATCGGCTCCGTCCTTGACTGCAGCCTCGCCCAGTTCCAGGAGATCCTGACTGTCAACCTGACCGGGCCGTTTCTCGCCGCCCGCGCCGCCGCTCCGCATCTTGCCGCGGCGGCGCCTTCATCCGTGATCCTGATCGCCTCTGTCGTCGCCACGGCCGCGATGAAGGAGCGCATCGCGTACTGCACCAGCAAGGCCGGCATCATCGGCATGACGCGCGCCATGGCGCTGGACCTCGCTGGCATGAGGGTGCGCGTCAACGCGATCAGCCCGAGTCTGGTGCTGACGGAGCTCTCGCGCGACATCCTCTCGCGCGAGAGCGATCCGGCCGCGACGCTTGCGCGCCGGGAGGCACAGCACCCCTTGGGCCGGCTGGGCCAGCCCGAGGAGATCGGCGCGGCCGCCGTCTACCTGGCGAGCGAGGCCAGTGCCTGGATGACCGGGCAGAACCTGATCATCGACGGCGGACTCTCCCTTGCTTAGGAGAAGAGCGAGGCAGGCGCTGTGACACAGTCTTCGGGCCCGTCCGGCGTCTATCCCATGCTTTTCGCGCCTTTCGATGCTTCGGACCGGCTCGATCGTGCCGGACTTGCACTGCAGATCGACGCCATGATCGCCCATGGCGTGCACGGGATCGCGGTCCTGGGGCTGGCGAGCGAAGGCAACAAGCTTACCTCGGGTGAGCGTCGCCAGCTCGTGGAGTGGACGGCGGAATTGATCGCCGGGCGCAAACCCTTCTGCGTAACCGTCCTCGAGGCGAGCCCGCAGGGTCAGATCGATGCGGTGCGCGCAGCGGGCGCGTTGGGGGCCGGCTGGGTCATCCTGCAGCCTCCACCCGTGCGCGGCGTCGGCGAGATGGCGCTGGTCCGGTTCTTCGGCCAGGTCGCGGACAAGGCGGAGGTTCCGGTCGCGATCCAAGTGGCGCCCGAGTATCTGGGTGTCGGCATGTCCGCGGCCGGCCTCGCGACCCTGCATCGCAACCACGCCAATGTGTCGCTGCTCAAGGTCGAGACCGGCGCGATCGACGTGGCACGCCTGCGGGATGCGACGGACGGGGCCTTTGCCATTTTCACCGGCCGGGCCGGCATCGGGGTTGTCGACGCCATCAAAGGCGGTGCCGCAGGCATCATCCCGGGCGCCGAGAGTTTCGATTTCCTGACTCGAATCTTCGACACAATGACCGGCCGCTTGCCCGGCGGCGAGGCGCCGGCGAGCGAGCTTTACCGGCGAGTTCTCCCGCTCCTGGTATTCCTGATGGATTCGATCGACAATTTTCTCGTCTATGGCAAGCAGGTGCTCGGCCGGCGCCTGCCGGGCTTTCCTCCCGGTCCGCGCCTGCCGTTCACGCCCGCGACCGCCTTCGGCGAGAGTCTCGCCCGCGGCTACGCGGACTCCCTCGGCCCGCTCTGATATTTGGGTTCGCCATTCAGATTTCGCGACGGCGACTCTTGGTCCCCCGTCGAACTAAGCGCCTGCCCGGGCTTGGTTGCTTTCCAGTTCGACACGGGCGGCGAAGTTGCGCCGGCCTGCCAGATAATCCCATGACACATGGAAAGCCTCGAAATGCCGGGATCCCAAGCGGGGGTCAAAGGCACGCCGGCCGTGCAGGACGCGCTCGTTCTCGACCAGCAGCAACTGCTCAGGCTCGAGCTTGAAGACGATCTGATAATCAGGGCTCTTCAGCCGCGCCATCAGCGCGCCGTAAGACCGGTAGAATGCCTTCATCTCGTCGAAAGGAATATCGACGGAAAAATTCTTGTGGCTGAAGGTTATCGCGGACAGTGCTCCACCGGGGTTGCAGCGTATGATCGGCGTCGTCCGGCTGAAATGATAGCCGGCGACGGGGTCGAACTGCCGAAAGGTGACGGGGGTGCGGCGTAGCCGCTCGAAATCCTCGGGCGTCTCTCGGGCAAGATCGCTGACGACCCGATGGCCGTCGACGAGGATGGATTCACCGCCCGGGGCGTTGTTCTCGACGCAGTAGAGGCCGACGATGAGCGGATGCATATGCGGCATGTAGCTCAGGTCGCTGTGCGGCGAAAGCGCGTGGCTCGACAGGCCCAGGTCCTCGCCGCCGCCGGGAACGATCTTGATCGAGATGAAGGGCTCCGGACTGATGTAGTGGCTGATGGGCCCGAGAGCAGCGACGAAGGGCTGCAGCTGCTCACGCGCCAGATGGGCGATCCGGACATATCCCCATTTCGCCAGACTCTCCGTCCAGCCGCCGGCATTGAGATCGCTCATATCGTGAATAACCGGCGGTGCACTTTCCAAGCTGGTGCGGTCCCACATGATCCGTTCGTCGGGCAGCGAAACTTTTCGCTGCCGGTCGTAGGCGTTGGCACCGAGCCAGGCCCGCCCGATGCGATGCGGCTTCGGGTCGTCTTGCCAAGACAGCACGAGGGCGTCTTCCAGCAGTTCGACCTTCAGCGGAACGGCCGCTCGCCCGATCGGATCATGGATCTTCTGATAGGAGGTGGCGTCCCGGCATTGCGGGCAAGGGCAATTGTCGCGAAGCCAGTCGAAATGGAACCGGCGCCCGTCGATCGTGATGAAATCACCATCCTTCATCGCATGGTCCTCCCAATCCTTGGCCTCCTGAGCAACCGGGCCCGCCAGCGAACGATTCTAAGCCCTCCACGCCCCAGGGTCCGACAAGCGCATCCAGATCATCCGGGACCCGGTCAGTCGACGCTCAGTCTCGGCGGCCGGCGATGCCTGGTCGACAGTTCATAGGCATAAGCATAGGCGAGCAGGTCGCTCTCGCTCCACAAGCGGCCGACAATGATCAGATTGAACGGCGCGCCGGAAGCGTGGTACCCGGCGGGAACCGTCACGCCCGGCAGGCCGGCGATATTGATCTCGCTCACCGTGGTTTCCCGGATCATTTGTTCCCCGTGCAAGGGTGGAATCTCCTCGTGCATTTGCGGGAACACGAGGGCATCCAGGCGATGGCGCGCGAACACCTCGTCGAAGCAGTTGAGATAGGCCTCCTTGACGGCCATGAACTGCGACAGATCCGGCGGGCGTGACGGATCAGCGAGGCAGGCGGCGAATTGCGGCAGGTAGTGCAGGTATGCCAGCACGCCGTCCTGGCCGAAGACGTCCTCGGCGGCGGTCGCCTTGACGAAGTCGGCGAAGGTCTTGAGGGCGGCGTCGGGACCGAGCCGGGCGAGATAGCGCGTGATGTCGTAAGGCAGCGATTCCATGCCGCGCGCGTCGAAGGTGGTGCCGGCCGTTATTTCGGCAAGCTTGGCGAAACCCGATCCGGCGAACGGATCGGCGATCAGGATCGCGCCCTGCGCCTCGAGCTCGGACTGGGCCCGCGCATAGAGCTTGGCCGTCTCCTCGGCCAACGGCTGGTCGCGCCAGCCCGGGCCATGGAGGCCGATGCGCTCGCCGGCGAGCGCACCCGGCTTCAGCCTGGCGGTGTAGCCGCCTTTCGGACGCTGCCCGACGCCGGCAATGGTCTTGGGATCCTCGGCCGAATAGCCCGCCAGAACATCGAGGCAGAGTGCGGCGTCGCGCACGCATCGGGCGATCGGACCTACCACGTCGCGGTTGCCGGAAAGCGGCATCACGCCGGCATTGGGCACGAGGCCCAGGCTCGGCTTGATGCCGACGAGCCCTTGGGCCGAGGCGGGATTCTGGATCGAGCCGCCGGTCTCCTCGGCGAGCCCCAGCACGGCCATGCCCGCGGCCACCGCCGTCGCCGTGCCGGCGCTGCTGGCGCCGGGCGCGCGGTCCGGCATTACGGCGTTCAGCGTCGGCCCGGCCCAGCTATCGTTGGCATGGGTTCCGCTGTGGCTCAGCACCGGGACGTTGGTCTTGCCGAGCATGACGGCGCCGGCCCTGCGCATCCGTGCCACCACCGGCGAATCGATCGCCGGCATGAGATCCACCCCGCCGCTCTTGGCGTGGAGGAGCGACCATCCCGCGGTGGTGGGAAAGCGCACCATGTCCATCGGGTCCTTGATCACGACGGGCACGCCAGCGAGCGGCCCCAAGGCCTCGCCCGCGGCACGGCGCTTGTCGATCGCGCGGGCATCGGCGAGGGCTTCCGGATTGAGGAAGATGATCGCGTTGTAGCGCGGGTTATAGACCGCGATCCTGTCGAGGCAGGCCTGGGCGAGCGTCTCCGCCGTGAAGGCACCGCTCGCGAATCCGGCTTGCACCTGTTCGACGGTGAGTTCGGTGAGGTCGATGGAGCGGGCAGTGCCTTGATCGTTCATGATCGGGAGATTCCTTCAGATTGGGTGCTTATCGACATTCGTCAGGGCGGGTCGACGGCCGGTCCACATAAGCTATCTAAGCAGGCCGCGCCTCGCCGAGGAAGCGGGTGCAGAGCTTCCGCCGAGCCGGAATGGCGGTTCCCGTAGCATGACGCGCCTTAAAGGCTGCGTCGAACCGATGATCTGTCATCGCATTCCGGGCTAAACTCCCGCAAGCAAGATCGATAAGGCGGAGCAAAACGCATGCATGAAGGCATGGCACCGATCCTGGTGCGGCCCTCGACCGAAGAGGACGTGCCGGCGATGCTCGACATCTACAGGCACCACATCCAGCGTGGCCTGGGCGACTTCGAGCTGGAGCCGCTGCACCCCGAAGACGTCCAGCGGCGGCGCAAGAACATGTTGAAGCGCCGGCTCCCGCATCTCGTCGCCGAGCAGGGCGGCAAGGTCGTCGGCTACGCCTATGCCGTGCCCTTCCGCAAGCGGCCCGCCTACCGCTTTGCGGTCAAGAATTCGATCTATGTCCATCAGGACCACTTGCACTCCGGCATCGGACGCCGCCTGCTGCCGGCGCTGATCGAAGCCTGTGCTGCTGCCGGTTATCGCCAGATGATCGCTTACATAGACGCGATGAACACGCCCTCGATCCAATTGCACGAGGCCAATGAATTCTATCGGGTCGGCGTACTGCGGGACGTAAGTTTCAAGTTCGGCCGCTGGGCCGACAGCGTCCTCATGCAGCGCGCTCTGGGACCGGGCAGCTCGGCCCTACCTGACACGGGCGAGGGCAAGAAAAACCACGGCCCGGAGCATAAGGAGCATAATAAGCGGCGCGACTGATCGATGTGCCGGCGGAATATCGTCAGCGCTTTGGCCCCGGCGCACCACGTTGCCCAGTTACTCCTATTTTTACACAGCTTGCCCGCGCAAGCCGTGCCTGGAATAGGGATCGTCAACCGGCAATGCGGCCGATTTCGAACGGGGCAACATGGACAGGAAGAGTCTGCGCTATTGGCTAAGTATCCTGCCGGCGCTTGCTGCGTTCAGCACGGCGGCTCTCGCGGACCCCCAAATCGGCAGTGTCGTGCAGCGGGAGTTCACCGGGGCCATGGGAACCAGGGCTGCCTCCCAGTCGGTCGAAGAGCTTACCTACACGCATGACGTGTTCGCCGGCGAGAGGGTCAATACCTCCGACGGCGCCTCGACGGTCTTGCGGTTCAGCGACCAGACCCAGCTTCAAGTCGGCGCCAATTCCTCGCTGGTTCTGGATAGCTTCGTATATGATCCCGGCGGGAACGCCGTGAGCGGCAGCATCAAGGTCGCCAAAGGCGCATTCCGTTACATCAGCGGCTGGGCATCGAACGACCGGGCTGTGCAAATCGACACCCCGACCGCGACCTTGCTCATCCGGGGCACGAAATTCGTGCTGTATGTCGCGAGCGATGGCAGCACGACGGTCGGCGTCCTTGAAGGCGACGTCGACGTCAGGCCTTGCGGAGGCGGGAACACCATTTCCGCGAAGTCCGGACAAGGAGTCGAAGTTCGGCCGGACTGCGCTACATCCACGGCATTCGCCAACGCCGTGTCCAATGACCCGGCAGTCAGCGACGACTACAGCGTCGGTGGCGGCGACACGACATCTGGGCACGGTGGCAGTAACGGCAACGGCGGCGGCAACGCAAGAGGCGGACCCAGAGGCGGCGGCTCGGGAGGCACCGGCCCCAACGGTTGAACGAACTGTCAGTCGCGGGGGGATCGTGACGTCGGTTGCCAAGCCCGCCTGCGAGGCGTGGAGTTACCCCTTGCCCACCTTGCCGGCATGGGCCAAACAGCGCATGAATCAAATCGTCGAATTGGGCATCTGAGGGACGCGGGTTCCCATTCCCCGGTGATGGCATGAGAATTTGGACCGCTTTACTATTCGCGGTGGCGCTCTTTTCCGGCGCGGCTGCCAGCGCTGCCACGGATACGCGCCGGCTCACGGCACACGAGCGCGCGCTGTTCGAACGGCTTCTTTGCGACAAGCCGGCGATGCAGGGCAATGACCTGACATGCGCCCACATTCCTGGGTATCCAGGCAACACGGCCGGCGCGACGCTGTCGCTCCATAGCATCGCCTACGGCTCGTTCTCGAAAGCCGGCGCCGACGAGGCCTATCTCTCCTACAGCTAG
>DATNJA010000212.1:0-7312 GCA_035604155.1 Candidatus Udaeobacter sp.
AGTTCGACGCCCTCCTGCGGCCCCTCACCATCAAGAACCTGACCTTGCGCAACCGCATCGTCAGCACCTCCCATGCGCCCGCCTATGCCGAGGGCGGCCTGCCGACGGCGCGCTATCAGCTTTATCACGAGGAGAAGGCCAAGGGCGGCCTCGCCCTCACCATGTTCGGCGGCTCCTCCGTGGTGTCGCCGGATTTGCCCTCCACCTTCGGCCAGCTCGACGTCAGCGACGATCGGATCGTCCCCCATTTCCAGGAATTCGCCCGGCGCATCCATGGCCATGGCGCCGCCCTCATGTGCCAGATCAGCCATATGGGCCGGCGCACCCGCTGGGATGCCGGCAACTGGCTGCCGGCCGTAGCGCCCTCGCCGGTGCGCGAGCCCGAGCACCGGTCCTTCCCCAAGGCCATGGAGGATTGGGACTTCACCCGCATCATCCGCGACTTCGGCCAGGCGGCCAGGCGCTGCCGGGAGGGCGGGCTCGACGGCCTGGAGCTTTCCTTCCAGACCCTGCACCTGATCCCTCAGTTCTGGTCCCCGGGCACCAACAAGCGCACCGACCGCTATGGCGGGAGCCTGGAGAACCGCATGCGCTTCTCCTTCGAGGTGCTGGAGGAAGTGCGCGCCCGGGTCGGGGCCGATTTCATCCTCAGCGTGCGCATGACCGTGGACGAGCTGATCGCCGACGGGCTCGATGCCAAGGACGGCTACGAGATCGCGGTCCGCCTGGCGAAATCGGGCTTGGTCGACATCCTGAACGTCTGGGCAGGCCAGGCCCGGGACTGGCGCTCACTCTCGGTGGTCATGGCCAACATGGCCTTTCCCGTGGCGCCTTTCCTGCACCTGGCCAGCGCCATCAAGGCGGCGGTAGATATCCCGATCCTCCACGCCCAGCGGATCAGCGACGTGGCGACGGCGGCCCGCGCCGTCGCCGAAGGTCACATCGACCTGGTGGGCCTGACCCGGCCCCACATGGCCGATCCCTATATCGTGCGCAAGCTGATGGAGGGCCGGCCCGACGACATCCGCCAATGCGTCGGGGCCAATTACTGCATCGACCGCATCTATGTCGGCGGCGAGGCGCTCTGCATCCAGAACCCGGCCACCGGGCGCGAAGCGACCATGCCCCATATCATCGCGCGCTCAAACGGGCGAGCGCGCAAGATCGTCGTCATCGGCGCCGGACCGGCGGGCCTCGAGGCCGCACGGGTCTCGGCCGAGCGCGGCCATAAGGTGGTGCTGTTCGAGGCCGAGCGCGAAACCGGCGGCCAGGTCAACATCGCCGCCAAGGCCACTTGGCGCGAGTCCCTTTCGGGCATCACCCGTTGGCTCGACGGCCAGATCCGCAAGGCCGGGGTCGATCTGCGCCTTGGCCGCGAGGCCGGCCTCGCCGATGTCATGGCCGAGGCGCCGGAGGTGGTCGTCGTGGCGACCGGCGGAACGCCCAACAAGGGCGCCTTCAAGGGGGCCGAGCTCGCCGTCACCAGCTGGGACATCCTGACCGGCCGCGTCGCGCCGGGCGAGAACGTGCTGCTGTTCGACGATCACGGCGGCCATCAGGGACCCTCCACGGCCGAGTTCATGGCCAAGCGCGGCGCGCTGATCGAGATCGCGACGCCCGATCGCATGACCGGGATCGAGATCGGCGGCACCAGCTATCCCGTCCACCAGCGCGAGCTCTACAAGGCCGGGGTCGTGTTCACCCCGGACATGCGCCTGATCGAGATCGGGCGGGAGGGCAACAAGCTGGTCGCCGTGCTGAAGAACGAATATTCCGACCAGGAGGAGGAGCGCCTGGTGGATCAGGTGGTGGCCGAACATGGCACGCTGCCCAGGGACGCGCTTTATTTCGACCTCAAGGCCGGGTCGCAGAACGCCGGCGAGATCGATTATCACGCCCTCAAGCAGAACCGCCTGGTTCCGGTGATCGGCAATCCCGCCGGCCGCTATCTTCTGTTCCGGGTGGGCGACGCGGCGGCGAGCCGCAACATCCACGCCGCGATCTATGATTCCTTAAGGATTTGCAAGGACTTGTAGGGCACCTCGAAGATTGCCTTGGCTTAATCTTGTCCTGTAACGGCAATGCGCTAGGGTGGTTGCAGGGAGGCATTGGAGCCGATTTCGGCCGGACGGATATGTTCTTCTCGTCACCCCCGCGAAAGCGGGGGTCCAGCAAGCAGTGGATTCCCGCTTTCGCGGGAATGACGAGAGAGGGCAATCAACCGCGCCGTCTCCTGCTCCGGCCTGGAGTGACTGGATAGAGGTCCGACCATGGCCCGCAAGGCGGAGCAATACAAAGCCGAGATCGTCGATAAGGCCGCGGCGCTCACCGCAGAGCGCCTTTCGCCCGAACGCGCCGGCGCGGCCGAGCGGTTCCTGCGCGAGTTCTATGGCAATGTCTCGCCCGACGACCTGGTCGGCGAGACCGCCGAGAGCCTTTATGGCGCCGCGCTCTCCCTCTGGAGCCACGGGCAAAGGCGCAAACCCGGCGGCGCCAAGGTCCGGGTCTTCAACCCGCGCCTGGACGAGCATGGCTGGCGCAGCCCCCACACCGTGGTCGAGATCGTCAACGACGACATGCCCTTCCTCGTCGATTCCGTCACCGCCGAGCTGATCCGGCGGGATCTGACGGTGCATCTCGTCATCCATCCGATCATCAAGGTGAAGCGCGACGGCGCCGGCCAGCTCTCCGAATCGGGCGACCAGCGCGGCGAGTCCTTCATGCAGATTCGCATCAGCGAGCAGAGCGGCGAAAAGCTCGACGACCTCCGCCGCGGCATCGAATCGGTGCTGGCCGACGTGCGCGCGACGGTCAATGCCTGGCGCCCGATCCGCGAACGGATCGCCGCCGTCATCGCCGAATTGGAAAGCCAGCCGCCGCCGCTCCCGGCCGAGGAAGTGGCGGAGATCCGCGCCTTCCTCGAGTGGCTCGCCGACGACCATTTCACCTTCCTCGGATACCGGGAATACGACTTCATCGGCGAAGGCGACCAATCGACGACCGCCATCGTGCCCGGCAGCGGGCTCGGCATCCTCGCCGACGACGGCGTCTCGATCTTCGGCGGCCTGCGCAATTCCGAGATGCTGCCGCCGGAGGTGCGCCTCTTCCTCCACCAGTCGCGCCTGCTCATGGTGACCAAGGCCAACCGCAAGGCGACGGTGCACCGCTCGGTCATGATGGACAGCGTCGGCGTCAAGATCTTCGATCCCGCCGGCAAGGTGATGGGGGAGCGGATCTTCCTCGGCCTCCTGACCTCGGCCGCCTACAACCGCAGCCCGCGCGAGATCCCCCTGCTCCGGCGCAAGACGGAAGCCTGCATCGCGCGCGCCGGCTTCGATCCGGCGAGCCATGACGGCAAGGCCCTGCTCCACATCCTGGAAGGCTTCCCGCGCGACGAGCTGTTCCAGATGTCGGCCGACGAGCTTTATGAAACCGCGCTCGGCGTGCTGCGTCTGCAGGAACGCCAGCGTATCGCCCTCTTCACCCGGCGCGACCCCTTCGAGCGTTTCGTCTCCTGCCTCGTCTTCCTGCCCAAGGACCGGCTCACCACCGAGCTCCGGCTTCGCATCCAGGGCATTCTGGCCAAGGCCCATGGCGGCAAGATTGCCGCCTTCCATACCCAGGTGACCGACGACAACCTGGCCCGCCTGCACATCGTCATCGAAACCACGCCGGGCGCGATTCCCGAGGTCGATCTCCCCGATCTGGAGGCGAGGCTGGTGGAGGCCGGGCGCAGCTGGACCGACCGGCTCCAGGAGGCGCTGGTGGAGGCCCGGGGCGAAGAGAAGGGCCTCGCCATGTTGCGCCGCTACGCCAACGCCTTTCCCTTGGGCTACCGAGAGCGCTTCGATGCCGAGACCGGGATCCACGACATCGAGCGGACCGAGGAGGCCCTTGAGGACGGAAGGCTCGCCATCAATCTCTACCGGCCGATCGAATCCCCCGGCAATGAGCTTCGCCTCCGGCTCTATGCCGCCGGCAGCCAGATCACCCTCTCCGACGCCCTTCCGACCCTGGAGCATATGGGGCTTCGCGTGCTGTCCGAGGTGCCCTTCCAGCTTCAGCCCATCGACCCGCCGGCCACCGTCTGGCTGCAGGACTTTCGCCTCGAGACCGCCGACGGCAGCGAGGTCGAGCTGGCCAAGGTCAGGGACGTGTTCCACGAGGCCTTCGCCCTGGTCCTGACCGGCGAGGTGGAGGACGACGGGTTCAACAAGCTGGTGCTGCGTGCCGAGCTCGACTGGCGCGAGGTCTCGGTGCTCCGGGCCTATGCCAAATACCTGCGCCAGGCCGGGATCGCCTTCAGCCAGATCTACATGGAAGAGGCCCTGGCGAAGAACCCCACCATCGCGCGGCTCCTGGTCCGCCTCTTCCGCAGCCAGTTCCATCCCGCCCGGCAGGCCCATGCGGTCGAGCGCAGCAAGCGGATCGAACAGGAGATCCTCCATTCCCTCGACGGCGTCGCCAATCTCGACGAGGACCGGATTCTCCGCCGATTCCTGAATCTGGTCCTGTCGACGCTGCGCACCAACTACTTCCAGCGCAGCAAGCCCTATATGTCCTTCAAGCTCGATTCCCGCGCGGTGGAGGAGCTGCCGCTGCCCCGCCCGCTGGTGGAGATCTGGGTCTACTCCCACCGGGTGGAAGCGGTGCATCTGCGCGGCGGGCGGGTCGCCCGCGGCGGCATCCGCTGGTCGGATCGGCGCGAGGATTTCCGCACCGAAATCCTGGGCCTGATGAAGGCCCAGATGGTGAAGAACGCCGTCATCGTGCCGGTCGGCTCCAAGGGCGGCTTCGTGGTCAAACGGCCCCCGGCCGCCGGCGGGCGCGATGCCGTGATGGCCGAAGTGGTCGAGTGCTACAAGATCATGATGCGCGGCCTGCTCGACATCACCGACAACCTGGTGCTGGGCAAGATCCAGCCGCCAGCCGATACGGTCCGCCGCGACGAGGACGATCCCTATCTCGTGGTCGCCGCCGACAAGGGCACCGCCACCTTTTCCGACATCGCCAACGAGATTTCCACCGACTACGGCTTCTGGCTCGGCGATGCCTTCGCCTCGGGCGGCACCGCCGGCTACGACCACAAGAAGATGGGAATCACCGCGCGGGGCGCCTGGGAATCGGTCAAGCGCCATTTCCGCGAGATCGGCGCCGACATCCTGAAGGATCCCTTCAGCGTGGTCGGCGTCGGCGACATGTCGGGCGACGTCTTCGGCAACGCCATGCTGCTCTCGCCTCAGATCCGGCTTGTCGCCGCCTTCAACCACCAGCACATCTTCATCGACCCCGATCCCGGGCCGGCGGTCTCGCTGGCCGAGCGCCAGCGCCTGTTCGATCTGCCCCGGTCCGGCTGGAACGACTACGACACCAGGCTCCTCTCGCCGGGCGGTGGGGTCTACGAACGCAAGGCCAAGTCGATCCGCCTCTCGCCCGAGGCGCGCCGGCGTTTTGCCATCGACAAGGAAGCCCTGGCGCCTGCCGAGCTGATCCGAGTCCTGCTGATGGCCGAGGTCGACCTGCTCTGGCTGGGCGGCATCGGTACCTACGTCAAGGCCCATGACGAGAGCAATGCCGAGGCCGGCGACCGGGCCAACGACGCGCTGCGCGTCGACGCCCGGGACCTGCGCTGCAAGGTGGTGGGCGAAGGGGCCAATCTCGGTTTCACCCAGCGCGGACGGATCGAAGCGGCCATGGCCGGCCGGCGAATCAACACCGATGCCATCGACAATTCCGCCGGCGTCGATACCTCCGACCACGAGGTCAACATCAAGATCGCCCTCAACGACATGGTCACGGCCGGCGACATGACGACGAAGCAGCGCGACCGGCTGCTCCAGGAAATGACCGAGGACGTGGCGCGGCTGGTGCTGAGGGACAACTACCTCCAGACCCAGGCGATCTCGATCCAGGTCCAGCGCGGCTGGTTCGACATCGACCGGCAGGGCCGCTGCATGCGGACGCTGGAGCGGGCGGGCCTGCTCGACCGGGCCATCGAATTCCTGCCCGACGACGAGACGATCCGCGCCCGCCTCGCCCACCGCCAGGGCCTGACCCGGCCCGAGCTTTCGGTTCTGCTCGCCTACGCCAAGATGACGATCTACGAGGAGCTGCTGCCCAGCGACCTGCCCGACGATCCTCAGCTCGAGGAGGATCTGGTGAACTATTTCCCGGCGGTCATGCGCGAGCGCTCGGGCGAGGCGATCCGCCGGCACCGGCTGCGCCGCGAAATTATCGCCACGGTGGTGACCAATAGCGTCGTCAACCGCATGGGCCCGACCTTCGTCCATGTGATCAAGGAAAAGACCGGGCTGCCCGCTTCCGATATCGCCCGGGGCTACGCCATCTGCCGGGGCGCCTTCGATTTGCGCCGGCTTTGGACCGAGATTCAGGCCCTCGACAACCAGGTGCCGGCGGCCTGCCAGTACGAGATGCTGGAGGCGACCCTGCGCCTCGGCGAGAGCGGCACGCTCTGGTGCATGCGCAACCTCGCCGCACCGCTCGACATCGCCGACAACATCGCGGCCCTGGAGCCAGGCCTGGCCGAACTCGCCGGCGGGATCAAGACCATGATCTCCGACGGCGCCCGCAAGGCGCTCGCCGAGCGCGCCGACCAGCTGGCCAAACGCGGCGTCCCGCTCGAACTGGCCGGGCGCGTCGCCAGCCTCGATTTCCTGGAGCCCGGCCCCGACATCGTCCGGCTCGCGAAGCAAGTGGGGCATGGGGTCAGCGAAGTGGCCAGCGTCTATTTCACCATCGGCCGGCGCTTCCATATCGACTGGCTGCGCACGGCCTCGGGCGCGGTCAACCTCGACACCCACTGGGACCGGCTCGCCGTCGCCGCCATCGTGGAAGACCTCTACGCCCATCAGCGCGACGTGGCCGCCAGCGTGCTGCGCCAGGACAATGGCGGGGGCATCGAGGAATGGGTCGCGACCCGCCCGCAGCCGGTGCAGCGGGTCGAAGCCCTGATCGCCGATCTGCGTCAGCACGGCGGTCTCGACCTCGCCAAGCTCGCGGTTGCAAACCGGGAACTGCGCGGGCTCGCCGGCGGCTGAGGCGGGCAAGAGCAAGATCGGGTTGGCTTCTATCAAGCTGACCCGTGGATCTTGCTCTACATGTTAGAATCAGAGCCTGATCGTCTCTAGCTGAGCAGGCTTGAGACGATCAGGCTCTACGGCAACTGGCAGCCCTGGATGTCGAGGTAGAAGGCGTAGATCGAGGTGCTGCCGCAAACGAACATGCGGTTGCGCTTCTTGCCGCCGAAGCAGAGGTTGGCGCAGGTTTCCGGCAGATGGACCTTGCCGATAAG
>DATNJA010000213.1:0-6716 GCA_035604155.1 Candidatus Udaeobacter sp.
CGAGGCCATCGGCCCCGCCGATGAGGAAGGCGACCTCGTCCAGGCCCTGCCCGCGCCAGGCGGCAAGCGCCTCGGCAAAGGGCCGGGACGCGAGCGCCCGGCCGCGCTCGTCCAGGGCGACGACGAACCGGCGGCCCGGCCGCCGGGCGAGCACGGCCTGGATCAGCTCGCCTTCCCGGCGCTTCAGGGCCGCGGCCGGCAGGGGCCGGCGCTCCTCGACCTCGATCAGCTCCGGTGCGGGCCGGAGCCGGCTTTCATAGTCTTCGTAAAGGGCCCGGACGGGACCGGGCCTCGCCCGGCCGACGGCGACGATGAGGATACGCAAAGCCCCGCCCTCCCTTTGTGCCGATCCCTTTGTTACAGTCGAAGGCCATGCTTGTCGCCACGCCTGTCCGGCTTCCCCAGCGTATCGCGATTTTTCTCGTGCCGAAGTTCTCGATGATGGATTTCGCCTGCATCATCGAGCCCTTGCGCAGCGCCAACCGGATGAGCGGCCGGCTCCTCTATAGCTGGCATATCCTGTCCAAGGACGGAACTGCGGTCGGCGCCAGCAACGGCGTGCCCGTGCAACCCGAGGCGGCGCTGACCCAGGGCGACCGGTACGATGTTCTCATCGCCGCCGCCGGGATCGACGGGCATCTTTACGACGACCGGGAGGTCTTCGCCCAGCTCCGCCGGCTCGCCCGGCGGGGTATGGATATCGGGGCGGTCAACCTGGGCAGCTACCTGCTCGCCCGGGCCGGGTTGCTGGACGGCTACCGCTGCACGGTCCATTGGGAAAACCTTTCGGGCTTTGCCGAGGCCTTTCCCCATCTCGAGGCGACCTCCGAGATCTTCGAGATCGACCGCGACCGGTTCACCTGTTCGGGCGGCATGGCCGCCTTCGATCTCATGCTCCACGCGATTGCCGGCCAGCACGGCTTCGCGCTTGCCTCGGCCGTCTCCGACCAGTTCATCCATGAGCGGATTCGCGACAAGCGCGACCGCCAGCGCATGGCCCTGCCGGCGCGTCTCGGTATCCGCCACCCCAAGCTCCTGGCGGCGATCCGGCGCATGGAGGAAAACCTCGAGGAGACGGTGAGCCGGGCCGAGCTCGCCCGCACGGTCAAGGTCTCGCCCCGCCAGCTCGAACGCCTGTTCCGCAAATACCTCGGCCGCACGCCGACGCGCTTCTATCTCGAGCTGCGCCTCGACAAGGCGCGCCGTCTGCTGCAGCAGACGGAGATGACGGTCCTCGACGTGGCGCTCGCCTGCGGCTTCGTCTCGGCGTCCCATTTCTCGAAGTGCTATCGCGAACGCTTCGTCAAGACGCCGCGGGCCGAGCGCCAGAGGCCGGCGTAGCGCTGGGATCGGGCAGCGTTCCGGGCACGACGCAAGCGGGGATGAAGACGCGCGAAGGCATGTACCCCATCCTCGACTCTGCCGGCCCGCTCGGGCATCTTCGGGGCATGGCGAAATCCCAGCATCCGCGCCACGTCTACCTGATCGACGGGTCGGGCTATATCTTCCGCGCCTTCCATGCCTTGCCGCCGATGACGCGCGGCGACGGCACGCCGGTGAACGCGGTCTATGGCTTCACCACCATGCTGCTGAAGCTGGTGGAGGATTCCGACGCCGACTACATCGCCGTGATCTTCGATGCCGGAAGACGCACATTTCGCAACGATCTATATGCCGACTACAAGGCCCATCGTCCGCCTCCACCGCCAGAATTGATCCCGCAATTCGCCCTCATCCGCGAGGCGACCAGGGCCTGCAACGTACCTTCTATCGAACTGGAAGGCTTCGAAGCCGACGACCTCATCGCCAGCTACGCCAAGCAGGCGGCAGCGCTTGGGGCCGAGGTCACCATCGTCTCCTCCGACAAGGACCTGATGCAGCTCGTCGGCGGCAAGGTCTCGATGCATGACCCGATCAAGAACCGCCGCATCGGCGAGGCCGAGGTCAGGGAGAAGTTCGGTGTCGGCCCGGACAAGGTGGTGGACGTCCAGGCGCTCGCCGGGGATTCGACGGACAATGTCCCGGGCGTGCCCGGCATCGGCGTCAAGACCGCGGCCGAGCTGATCAACGGTTATGGGGATCTCGACACGCTGCTGGCCCGCGCCGGCGAGATCAAGCAACCCAAGCGCCGCGAGGCGCTGTTGGCCAATGCCGATCTGGCGCGCCTCAGCCGGGAGCTGGTGCGGCTCAAGGATGACGCGCCGCTGCCGGAGCCGCTCGATACATTTCAAAGGCGAGAGCCCGATCCAGGCGTCCTGCTGCCCTTTCTTGAACTGAACCGGTTCCGCTCCATCATCGCCCGGATCGAGCCGAGGTTGGGCAAGGCGCCCGCCGCCGAATCCGACACATCTGCTAGCAAGGCCGCGCCCGCCCACCCAGCCCCGGCCCGCAGCGGCCCGGCGCGCTATGTCCTGGTCCAGGATGCGGCTTCGCTGGATGGCTGGATCGCACGCGCTCACGCCGCGGGCTGCGTCGCCTTCGATACCGAGACCACGTCCCTTGACACCATGCGCGCGGAGCTGGTCGGCTTCTCGCTCGCGGTCGAGCCGGGAGAAGGCTGCTACGTGCCGCTGCGCCATCGCCAGCCCGGCGGCGATCTGCTCGGCGGCGGTGAACCGTTGGCCGGCCAGATTCCCCTGGCCGAGGCGCTGCAGCGCCTGAAACCCCTGCTCGAGGACGACAGCGTCCTCAAGATCGGCCAGAACGTCAAATACGACATGGAGGTGATGGCCCGCCTCGGCGTCGATATCCGCGGCTACGACGACACGATGCTCATCTCTTATGTTCTCGCGGGCGGCGCCCACGGCCATGGCATGGATGAGCTGGCCCTCCTCCATCTCGATCACAAGACGATCGCCTATTCGGACGTCACCGGCAGCGGCAAGGGCCAGGTCACCTTCGACCGGGTGCCGCTGGACAAGGCCCGGGACTACGCCGCCGAGGATGCCGAGGTCACCTTGCGCCTGCATCGGGTGCTGAAGCCCCGTGTGGTCGCCGAGCGCCTGCTCACGGTCTACGAGACCATCGACCGGCCCCTGGTGCCGGCGGTGGCCGAGATGGAGATGGCGGGGATCAAGGTCGATGCCGAGGAGCTGAGGCGCCTCTCGGCCGACTTCGCCCGTCGCCTCGGCGAGCTCGAAAGGGAAATCCACAAGCTCGCCAAACACGAGTTCAACATCGGCTCGCCCAAGCAGCTGGGCGAGGTGCTGTTCGACAGCCTCAGCCTCGGCGCTGGCAAGAAGGGCAAGACCGGCGCCTACGCCACGGGCGCCGACGTGCTGGAAGAGCTTGCTGCCCAGGGCCATGCGCTGCCCGCCCGGGTGCTCGACTGGCGCCAGTTGAGCAAGCTGAAAAGCACCTATACCGACGCCCTGGTGGAGGAGATCAATCCCGAGACCGGGCGCGTCCACACATCCTTTGCGCTGGCCGCCACCTCGACGGGACGGCTCTCTTCCACCGACCCCAATCTTCAGAACATTCCGGTGCGCACCGAGGAGGGCCGCAAGATCCGCCGCGCCTTCGTGGCCGAGAAGGGCCACAAGCTGCTCTCGGTCGATTATTCCCAGATCGAGTTGCGCCTCGCCGCCCATATCGCCGAAGTGGCTGCCCTCAAGGAAGCCTTCCGCAAGGGCGAGGATATCCACGCCATGACCGCCTCCCAGGTCTTCGGCGTTCCCGTCGCCGGCATGGATCCCATGGTCCGGCGCAAGGCCAAGGCGATCAATTTCGGCATCATCTACGGCATCTCGGCCTTCGGCCTCGGCCAGCAGCTCGGCATCCCCCAGGCCGAGGCCAAGGCCTATATCGATGCCTATTTCGCCAAATATCCCGGCATCCGCGACTACATGGAGCGGGCCAAGGACGAGGCGCGCAGGAAGGGCTATGTGACCACGCTCTTCGGACGGCGCTGCCATGTGCCGGGCATCGCCGACAAGAACCCCGCCAGGCGCAGCTTCATGGAGCGCGCCGCCATCAACGCGCCTCTCCAGGGCACGGCCGCCGACATCATCAAGCGGGCCATGATCCGCATGCCGGCAGCGCTCGCTCACGCGAAGCTCAAGGCCCGCATGCTGCTCCAGGTCCATGACGAGCTCCTGTTCGAAGTGCCCAAGGACGAGGTCGAGGCCACGGCCAAGCTCGCCAAGAAGATCATGGAAGGGGCGCCAGGGCCGGCGGTGACCCTGTCGGTCCCGCTGGTGGCGGAAACGGGTGTCGCCGACAACTGGGCCGAGGCGCACTGAAGGCTTCAGCGAGGGAGCGTCGCATGCATCGCAGCCGGCTCGGCGGATTCATCATCGATTGCCAGACCAGAGATCTGGACGCCGCGGCGCGCTTCTGGGGCGAGGCCCTGGGCCTGAAGGTCCGTCCGTCGGCCGACCCCGAGGACAAGGACTACGCCGTGTTCGACACTGGCCCCAACGACCTCGATATCGAGGTCCAGCAGGTGGACCATCCGAGCCGGGTCCATCTCGACATCGAGACCGACGATATCGATGCCGAGGTCGCGCGGCTGGAGAAACTGGGCGCCAAGCGGGTCGCCAAGGTCAAGAGCTGGTGGGTGATGGAAGCGCCCACCGGGCAGCGTTTCTGCGTCGTGCGGGTCAAGCGTTCGGAGTTCGCCAAGGAGGCGAACAGGTGGGAGTGACGACCAGGGCGTGAACCCAAAATCCAAAGTGGTTGGCAGACTTCCGCTTTGATACGCATTCGGACTCAAGTCGGACATCGCATAAGGTCCGAGATGTGCCAATAGGAGACATCCTCCCGATCCCAAGTTACGCTGGCGGCGACCACTTCGGTGGCACCTACGCGCCCGCGCAGGAGCCGTCCACAGCATCAATTGCGGAAGTGGCCAGCCGTGCCGAAATCGAATTCGGCTACAACATTCGGCAGGAATTTCAGCTGGAGAGCAAAAAAGACATGAAGGGGCGTGGGCTCGCCTCGCTCGACAAGGTAGATGCGCCGGCGTTGAGCTTTGCCTATTTTGCCTATGACGTGAGCGCGAGCCTGGGTCGCGGGAGCCATGAACGCAAGCGTGGAGCAGGAGACTTTGGTGGATTCAGGCGGGACGGACGCCTACGAGGCTTGGCCGGGGCGTAAATACAAGATGCGTTCTGAAGGTCCAGAACAAGCTTTGCCTCGCTTCTGCACGGCGCCATGACCTCTGACCAGATCCTTGGCCGCCTGCGGGACCTGTCATCGGCGTCGCCGGACAGGACGGCCTTTGTGTCGGCTGAGGGTAGCCTCAGCTTCGGCCGCTTGCACCGGACCGCGCTCGAGCTCGCGGCCTGGCTCGCGAAGGAAGGCGGCGTGCGGCCGGGCGACAGGGTCGCCATTGCCCTGCCGCGCAGCCTCGAGGGCGTGCAGGCGATATACGGCGTACTCGCCGCCGGCGCCGTCTATGTGCCGATCCCGGTCCAGGGGCCGGCAGCGCGGGTCGAAGCGATCCTGGCGTCGATTGCGCCGAGACTTCTGATGACGACCGCCGACACGGCCCGGCGCCTGGTGGCGCCCGGCAATGGGGAGGTGCCTGTCGCGAGCATCGCGATCGCGAGCGAGGGTCAAGGGCTAGCGCCCTTTCTGGCGGATGCCGCGGGGCGCCTGGTCACGGAGCGGCGCCCAGAGGATGTCAGCGCCATATTCTTCACCTCCGGTTCCACGGGCCAGCCCAAAGGCGTGATGATGACCTATGGCGGCCTGGGTGGGATGGCGGGCTGGATCGCCCAGTGGGCCCGGCTTTCGGGGGACGACCGGCTGATGAGCGATGCCGGCCTGCACTATGCCACCGCCTTCGACTTGCTGACGCCGGTGTTCTCATGTTGCTGCACGATTCTTCTGTCGGATCGCGAGACAATGTTTCCGGAGCGCGTCGCGGCAACCATGGCAAGTCAGCATGCGACCTTGTGGTGTTCTTCGGCCACGGCGTTGCGCTTGCTATACGAGAGGGGCCAATTGGAGCGTCGCGATCTGCGGGCTCTCCGGCGGGTGGAATTCTTCGGCGAGCCTCTGTCGGTCGCCGTGCTGCGCTGTCTGATGGCGATCCTGCCGAAGGCGGAGTTCGTGAATTTCTACGGCGCAACAGAGGCCCATCGGATTGCCACCTATACCGTGCCGCGACCCATGCCCGAAGACTTTGCGACGCTCCCCATTGGGCGCCCGACCGACAACTACCTTTTCAGCCTGCGCGATCCGGCGGGCCAGACCGTCCAACCGGGCGACATCGGCGAAATCTGCGTCGAAGGCGCAAAGTGCCTCACCGGATACTGGGCCGATGCCGTGATGAGCGCGGCAAAGCGCGTCGGCGGCCGCCCCAACTCTTATCGCAGCGGGGATCTGGCGCGGTTCGGCAAAGACGGCACGCTCCATCTGGTCGGACGCGAAGATCGGATGGTGAAATTGCGCGGCCATCGTTTTGACCTGGGAGAGGTCGAAGCGGTACTCAAGGCCGATCCCGGAGTCGGCGAGGCCTTGGCGTTCGCCTTCGCCAATTCGCGGGGTGACCTTGAGATCCGAGTTGCGGTCGGGGGGCTTGCGGCCAATGGGCTCGAGGCCCGGCTCGACCGTCTCGCGGCAGAGAAGCTGCCCGCCTATGCCAGGCCAGTGCGTATTGCAATTCTGACCCGCCTGCCGCAGCTCTCCAATGGCAAGATCGATCGCGAGAAGATCCGGACGCTGCTGGCCGAGATGTGAGGGATCAATTGAGAGGAGGAGCTGGTTCC
>DATNJA010000214.1:0-3074 GCA_035604155.1 Candidatus Udaeobacter sp.
ACAATATTTTCGTCTCGCCGGACGGCAAGCCGTTGGACTTCACGATTATCAACCAGAGCGCCTATACCGATTGGGTCGCGGCTTTGCAGGTCGTGGCCCAGCAATTCGCCGCCGTCGGCATCAAGCTGACCGTCCAGAACCTTGCCGGCAACGACTACAGCGCCAAGCTTTACAACGGAAACTTCGACCTCGCCTATGCCTATGAGGCGGGCGGACCGACGCCTTACTACGAGTTCCGGCAATGGCTCTATGGCCCTGGCTCGGCGCCGATCGGCCAATCGGCAGGCACCAACTGGGAGCGCTATCTCAACAAGGACGTAGACAAGCTGATCGACGACTATGCCGCGACGACCTCTCCGACCGAGCAGCAGGCGATCATGACCAAGCTGCAGGCTGTCCTGCTTAACGATGTGCCGGTCATCCCCGTGACCGAGCAGGTCGACTGGGACGAATATTCGACCAAGCAGTTCGAGGGCTGGCCGACGGCCGATGATCCCTATGCTCAGCCCTTCGGCGGCTATACCTTTCCGGACTGGGGAATCGTCATGCTGCATCTTCACGCCAAGTAGCGAGGCGCGTGTAGTTGGGGCCTGAGGGCCGGACGCCGGTTGCGTCGAGGGACGGGAGGAGATGCGGTACATCCTGCGGCGGTTGGGTTTCTTCGTCGTCACGCTGTGGGCTGCGCTGACCGTCAACTTCGTCCTCCCTCGCCTGATGCCCGGCGATCCGGCCCTTTCCATGATGGCCCGGTTCCACGGCCGGCTCGGGGGCCAGGCGCTGAAGGCCATGGAAGTGGCCTTCGGCATCGATACCCACGAGAGCCTGCTGGCGCAGTATGTCGCCTATCTCGGCAACTGCTTCACCGGCCAGTTCGGCCGCTCGCTCACCTTCTTTCCCGAGACTGTGAGCCAGGTCGTGTTCCAGGCCCTGCCCTGGACGCTGGGTCTCGTCGGCGTCACGACCGTGATCGCCTTCATTCTCGGCACTCTCATAGGCGTGATCGGCGCCTGGTGGCGCGGCGGCTGGTTCGACAGCATCCTGCCGCCGGTCTTCATCGTGTTGTCCGCCTTCCCGTATTTCTGGATCGCGCTCATCTCGATCCTCGTCTTCTCGATCGCGCTAAACTGGCTGCCGCTCGGCTTCGGCTATACCAACGGGACGGACGTCACCTTCTCCTGGGCCTTCGCCTGGGACGTGCTGAAGCACGCGATCCTGCCGGGGATGACGATCATCATCACTTCGATCGGCGGCTGGATCCTGACCATGCGCAACAACATGATCATGACCCTGGCCGAGGACTATGTGCGCATGGCGCGCGCCAAGGGGCTCTCGTCCGCACGAATCATGTTCGACTATGCCGGGCGCAACGCGATCCTGCCCAATCTCAGCGGCTTCGGCATGTCGCTCGGCTTCGTCGTCAGCGGCGCGATCCTGGTCGAATACGTCTTCTCCTATCCGGGCGTCGGCTACATGATGCTGCAGGCGGTGCTGAACGAGGATTTCCCGCTGATGCAGACCCTGTTCCTGTTCATCACGGTCGCGGTTCTGGTCGCCATCCTGATCATGGACGGCGTCACCGTGCTGCTCGACCCGCGCACCCGGTCCGTCTCCTGAGATGAGCACGACCACTGTGAACGACGAGGCGCCAGGCACCGCCCGCCGTTCCCGGCTGCAGCCGGTCTGGGCCTTCTGCCGCGCCGTGCTGTCGAACCGCAAGGCGGCTGCAGGCGCGATCCTCCTCGCGGTCTGCATCGTCATGGCCGCGGTGCCAGGACTGATCGCGCCGGGCGACCCGAACGCCCAGATCTACATGCCGGGACAGGGGCCGTCCCACGATAACCTGCTGGGCACGACCTCCTACGGCCAGGACATCTTCACCCAATTCGTCTGGGGTGCCCGGGCCTCGCTCGTCATCGCCGTGGTAGCCGGGCTGCTTTCGACCGTGCTCTCCGCGCTCATCGGCGTCGCCGCCGGCTATTTCGGCGGGATTGCGGACGGCTTGCTGTCGCTGGCGACGGACGTTTTTCTCGTCCTCCCGGCCTTTCCCCTGGTTGTCATCATCGCAGCCTATTCCAAGAGCGGCGGCAACGCCCTCATCATCGCCGTCCTCGTTGCGACCGGCTGGTCCTACGGCGCGCGCCAGCTGCGCGCCCAGGTGCTGTCGCTCAGGAATCGGGATTTCCTCATCGCAGCGCGCCTGCGCGGCGAACGCGGCTGGCGCATCGTGGTCTCCGAGATCCTGCCCAACATGGTTCCCCTGCTCGTCGCCAATTTCCTCGGCGCCTCGGTCTATGCGATCCTGACGGCGGCCGGGCTGCAATTCCTCGGGCTCGGCAGCGTCAATACCGACAGCTGGGGCACGATGCTCTACTGGGCGCAGAACAACGAGGCGCTCCAGGCAGGGATCCCGCTCTGGGCCATCGCGCCGGGCGTCGGGATCGCGGTGCTGGGAGCGGCCTTCGCGCTCTTGAACTACGCCTTCGACGAGATCGGCAATCCGGTGCTGCGACCAGTGCGGAAGAAGCGTGTCCGAGGCAATACCTGAGGATCCGATCCTCGACGTCGTCGATGTCAGCGTCACCTATGCGACGCCCGGCGGTGTCGTCAGGGCGGTGGACGGGGTCACCCTCCGGCTCGGCCGGGGCGAGTTCCTGGGGGTCGTCGGCGAGTCAGGTTGCGGGAAGTCAACCCTGCTCTTCGCCATCGCCCAGCTCCTCAGCCCGCCCGCTGAGCTCACCCAGGGCGAGGTGCTGTTCAAGGGTCGCAACCTCGTCGGCCTGACCGACCGGGCGCTCAGCACGGTCAGATGGAGCGACTATTCCGTCGTGATGCAGAGCGCCATGAACGCGCTCAATCCGGTCAAGACCATCGCCGCACAGTTCGAGGACGTCATGCGCGCCCACGGCCACGGGGAGCGCGCCGAGATCCGGAACCGGTCGCATGAGGTGCTGGCACTGGTCGGCATCGATGCGGTGCATCTGAAAAGCTTCCCGCATCAGCTTTCGGGCGGCATGCGCCAGCGCGTGATGATCGCGATGGCGCTCTTGCTCTCGCCGGAGTTGATCATGATGGAC
>DATNJA010000215.1:0-28391 GCA_035604155.1 Candidatus Udaeobacter sp.
GGCAGGTATTCCAGGATCGCCGGCACGGGCTTGGTCTCGGCATCCGCCGGAAGCCAGATCCGGGCCGCCAGGCGGCAGCCGTCGGCAAGGGTGATGAACAGGTTCTCGATCTCCCGAACCTGGCGGGGAAACTGGGTCACGATGTCCATGGAATACTTCCGTTGTTGACCGGCGAGCCTGGTTTAGACGGCGGAAGCGCCATAATAGAGAATGACGCTGTGCTTGGCCTCGGCGAAGAAGAGCCAGCGCTCCACAAGCACGCCGAGCATTGCGCTGGCGGCGGCGAGCACGGCGGCGAAAGCGGCGAGCGCGGGGGAAAGCAAGGGCGCCGTCGCGGTCAGCAGCAGCGGCAGAACGAACGCAAAAAGAAAGGCGATCCCGCGCAGGCGCGTCGCATGCTTGCGGGCGATGCGATAGCCCATTTCCTTCAGGAGGTAGTTCTCCTCCGTATGCGGCGCTTCCAGAAGGCGAACGCGGCCCAGCGCGCCCAGCCCGGTGGCGCTCTCGGCCGTGGCCGCCGGTGCTGCTCTTCCGATATGCCACCAATAGGCAAGCTTGGCCCCGGCGGCAACGAGGATCGCGGCCGTGCTCAGCATTCTCAGAGCGCCAGGGGAGAGGCCAAAGAGAGCGACGAGGGCCCTCAGCAGCAGCGAGCCCGTCATCAAGGCCAGCAAGAGGTAGTTGGGCGCGACCCAGGGATTGTACCAGCGCGGAACCGGTTTCAACGAAGCGTAGATCATGGCCGTGGAATAGACGGTGGCAGGCGCGAAGGCCGCCATGAGCCAGCCGGCCCAAGCCAGGCGGTGGCTGAAGAACACCCAGGCGATGCCGAAGACTCCCGCCGGGAAGTAGCCTGCCACCGAAAGCACGCCTTCGCGCGATAGCCAGGATGAGCGCCACTGAGAGAAAGCCCGCCAGGCCCGCTCGGGATGGCCCAAATGCAAGGTCGAGGAGACGAGCCCGGCAGTCACCAGGCCAAGTCCCAGCGCCAAAGTCGCGAAGGCAAACCAGCGGCTATCGGGCAGAAGCGGCGTGCCGGCCAGCAGGCCCAGCAGGAACAACAGCCCGTAGCCCGCACCCGAGAGCGTCGTGAACCAGATGACCGAACCGGCGGGATGCATGAGCTAGCGGCTCAGCATTCGATCGATCCAGCGGAGCAGGGGATTGGCTTCGGCTCCGGCGGTCGGGGTAGGCAGAGCGGCCGGGGCGCCGGTGCAGCCCGCGCTGTCCTTGCGGGGGCGTGGCGGCAGATAGCGGTTGACCGGCTTGTAGCCCATCTCCGGCATCAATTCGTAGCCACCGCGTTCGGCGACCAGGCGCGAGACGCTCGAACCCGGATCGCCGAGATCGCCGAAATGCCGGGCCGATACCGGACAAGTGGCGACGCAGGCCGGCACGCGATCCCGCTCATCAAGGGTCTCGTTGTAGATCTTGTCGATGCAAAGCGTGCATTTCTTCATCACGCCCACGTCTTCGTCGAACTCGCGCGCGCCATAGGGGCAGGCCCAGGAGCAAAGCTTGCAGCCGATGCAGAGGTCCTCGTTGACCAGGACGATGCCGTCCTCGGCCCGCTTGTACGAAGCGCCGGTAGGGCAGACTTCGACGCAGGCCGGTTGCTCGCAGTGCAGGCAAGAGCGCGGGAAATGCACGGTGCGTCCCTCGCCGCCTTCGCCCGCCTCGAAGCTGTGGACGCGATTGAACCAGACCCCATGCGGATGGGCGCCATAGGGATCGAGGTCGGTCAGCGGCGCCATCTGTCCGCCGCTGTTCCACTCCTTGCAGTTGACGGCGCAGGCATGGCAGCCGACGCAGATGTCGAGATCGATGACGAGGCCGAGCTTGCGCGTCCCCGGGGGCGGCAGGCTGGTCATGACCCGCCTTCGCGCCGGCCCCGGAAGGCAGCGCCGTAGCGCAATATCCTGGCCGGCGAAGGCAGTCCCGATGGCCGGCCGAGAGGCGGGAAGCGGGGTGAGGTCTCGGGCTTTTCGGAGGCCTCCGCCTTGATCAAGCGAACTCTCAGATCGTACCAGGCCGCTTGACCCGTGATGGGATCGCAATTGGCGTAGCGGTAGCCGTCCGGCTGGGCGGGCAGCAACTCCGCAATGACATGATTCAGCAGGAAGCCCTGGCGTGCCTCGGGCGCCGAGGGGTCGAGGTTCCAGGCGCCGGCGCGCTTGCCCACCGCGTTCCAGGTCCAGACCGTGTCCTCGTTCACGCCTTCCATCAATTTGATTTGCGCCTTCACCCGGCCCTGGCGGCTCTCGATCCAGACCCAATCGTCGTCAACCAACCCCTGGGCTTCGGCCTTGCGGCGATTCATGAACAGCCGGTTGCCGGTATGGATCTGGCGCAACCAGGCATTCTGGGATCCCCAGGAGTGATACATGGCCATGGGCCGCTGGGTCACGGCGTGGAGCGGGAATTCTTCGCCATCGGCCGGATCCTGCTCGAACGGGCGATACCAGAAGGGCAGGGGGTCGAAGTAACGGGCGATCCGCTCGCGGTCGCGCTCGGGCGGCTGCAGCGCGCCGTGCCCCGCGGCTGCCAGACGGAACTTCTGCAGCGGCTCGCAGTACACCTGGAGAACGATCTGGTCGGGCTGCGCGACGAATCCCATGGTCGCCGCCCAATCGAGATAGTCCTTGTTGGCGTGACGCAGGTAGCGCTGGTTCGGTGCCAGCTCATGGCGCCAGAAACAGCCGTTCGCGATATATTTGTCGAGCTGCTTGGGGTTCGGCTCGCCGATGCCGCTCTTGTCTCCGTCCTTGCCGCGCCAGCCGGCGAGAAGGCCGAGGCCCGGACCACGCTGGTGGTTGACCATGTAATCGGCATAGAGCCCGGGGAACTTGGCGCTGCCATCAGCTTCGACGAATCCGGGCAGCTTGAGCCGTGTCCCCAGATCGATCAGCACGTCCTGGAAGGGGCGCACGTTGCGGTCCGGCTTCACTACCGGCTGACGGATCGCGTCGGCCGCGCCGTTGGCATCGGAGATGGGACGGTCCAGCAACGAGATGCAGTCGTAGCGCTCGAGATATGTCGTGTCGGGCAGTACGAGATCGGCATAGGCCACGGTCTCGGAGAAATAGGCGTCGGCATAGATGAAATGCGGGATCCGATAACCCTCGCCGTCGGCCGCTCTGTCGGTCAGCTTGCGCAAGGTCTCGCCCGGGTTCATGGCCGAGTTCCAGCCCATATTCGCCATGTACAGGAACAGGGTGTCGATGGTGTAGGGATCGCCCTTCCAGGCGTTGTGAATGACCATGTGCATCAGGCCATGGGCGGCCAGCGGCGCTTCCCAGCTATAGGCCTTGTCCAGGCGCTTGGGCATGCCATCGGCCTCCACCAGCAGATCGGCGGGGCCGGTTGGAAAGCCCAGAATTGGGCCACCGAGGGAACGATCCGGCTGAGACTCGCCCAAGGGCTTCACCGGAGGCGGGATCGGGCGCGGGAACGGAGGCTCGTAGCGGAACCCACCGGGGCAATCGATGCTGCCCAGCAGCATCTGGAGCAGATGAATGGCCCGGCAGCTTTGAAAGCCGTTCGAGTGGGCGGAGATGCCGCGCATGGCATGCATGGCGACCGGCCGGCCCGTGATCGTCTCGTGGCGCCGGCCGGCCCAATCGGTCCACGGCTGCTGGAGAACGATCTGCTCCTCGAAGGCGGCATGGGCGAGCTCGGCCGCGATGCGCCGGATGACGGGCGCGGCGACGCCCACCTCGCGCTCCACCGCCTCGGGCGCGTAGCGCCCGTCGAGATAGCGCTCGGCCATGAGCTGGAAGACCGGCACGGCGCGCTGGCCGTTGGCCAGGGTGAATTCGCCCACCATCATCGGCGCGGCGTCGGCGGAAGTGGCATCCACCGCGGCATCGTGGGTCCGGTCCCAGCAGAGCGGCCGGCCGGCGAAATCGCGCGCAATGAGACCGTCGTCGGCGCCGCCGGGGTTGCGGACCACGAGCCAGGGTGCATTGGTGTAACGGGCGAGGAAAGGCAGGTCGATCTTGTCGGCCTTCAGCAGCTCATGGATGAGCGAGAGCACGAACAGGCCGTCGCTGCCAGGACGGATGCCGAGCCACTCGTCGGCGATGGCCGAATAGCCCGTGCGCACGGGATTGACCGAGACGAATTTGGCGCCGCGCCCCTTCAGCTTGCCGAGCCCGATCTTGATGGGATTGCTGTCGTGGTCCTCGGCCACGCCGAACATCATGAAATAGCGCGTATTCTCCCAATCCGGCTCGCCGAATTCCCAGAACGAGCCGCCGATGGTGTAGAGCCCGGCCGCGGCCATATTGACCGAGCAGAAGCCGCCATGGGCGGCGTAGTTGGGCGTGCCGAACTGGGCCGCCCACCAACCGGTGAGGGCCTGGCTCTGGTCGCGCCCGGTGAAGAAGGCGAGGCGCTTGGGATCGCTGGCGCGGATGCTTCCGAGCCAGCCCGCGGCGATCGCCATCGCCTCGTCCCAGCCGATCTCCTTGAAGGCGCCCGCACCCCGCGGGCCGACCCGCAGGAGCGGCGCGGTGAGCCGGGCCGGCGAATAGTGGGTCATCAGCCCGGCCGAGCCCTTGGCGCATAGCACGCCGCGGTTCACGGGGTGATCGCGGTTGCCCTCGATGTAGCGGATCCGACCATCCTTCAGGTGCACCTTGATCCCGCAACGGCAGGCGCACATGTAGCAGGTCGTGAACTTCGCCTCGTCGGACAGCCTGCGCGACGTCTCGATGCGTTCCTCGACCGGCGCCACCTAGAGAATCCCTTTGATTCTTGTTCCCCCATAGAAAGGGCGAATGGCCCGGCCCGTCAAATCCCCTGTCTAGTCCCCCGGGGCAGATCCGATGCCCGCCGGTTCCATCGGTCCCACACGACCGCCTATCCCGTTGCCGGCGATCGCGATGGCGCAAGGCCGGGCTCGTCGCTAGGATTCAACGGATGACGGTTCAGCCGAAAGAAGCCCTCCTCGACGCCCGCGGCCTCAAATGTCCGCTGCCGGTGTTGAAGGCGCGCCGGGTGTTGAAGGATGTGGCGCCGGGCGGATTGCTGCGCGTGCTCGCAACGGACCCCGGCGCCGACAAGGACTTCGCCCATTTCTGCGAAACCACCGGCTGCGTCATCGTGGAAAAGCGGCGTGAAGGAGAAGAACTGCACTTCGTCCTGCGCAAGCCCGGCTGAAGCCTACTGCCAGCACTCCAGTGAAACAGTGAAATCATGCGCCCGCTGGGCGATCGCGGCGGCGCTGAGCGCGTCTTTCGATGGCGCCGTCTCGTACTCGATGTCCTGGGCGTCGAGGAAGGAACGCAAGGTGTTGGCGCTGACGGCAAAATTGACGTTCTGGGGCACGTCGATCGTGTTGTCGGAATCGGCCTGGGCGCTGGGATCGAATTTGGACTGAACCACGCCCACGAGATTGCCCGACAAATCGAGCACCGGCCCACCGCTATTGCCGTGCTGCACGGGAGCCGTGATCTGGATCAGGGTCCTGTCATTGTCGGGCCCGGCGAGCGAGCTCACATTGCCCGTGGTGACATTGAGTTCGCTCGAGATTTCGTCACGCAGGGGAAAGCCGGCGATGAGTATGCTCTCGCCCGTGCGTACGCCATGCCCATCGCGGAATCGCACAAACCCCGCACCTGGCCGCGGCGCCTTCAACAGGGCCAGATCGTTGGTCTTGTCCGAGACCAGCATCTGCAACACAGTCCCCCCGGCAAGCCGCATTTCCTTGCAGCCGTCCACCACATGCTGGTTGGTCACGATGTGGCCTGCGGCCGTGACGTAGAAGCCAGAACCGGTGGCATAGAGCTGCAGCTTGCTGCCCTCGCTGGCCAAATCGGATTGGTCCCCGGCCTCGAAGCGCGCGGAGAGCAGGGCCGCCAGCAGATCGCCCGAAATCTCGCCGGTGGCCGGCAGGCCGTGATCCTTCTGGAAGGCCTTGATGGCCGTCGCCGTGCTGTCCGAGAGGGTGTTGTCGCGATTGCCGGGATCGTAGCCCAGCGCCGCCAAGGCTAGCTTCACGCTGCCGACGATATTGCTGGCGGTACCCGACGGGCTGGGCGGGGTGGCCGAGCGATTGGCCGCGCCGGGCGAATTGTTAGTGGAGCTGCTGGCGCCGCCGTCGCCCGTCTTGCCGCCCCCGGCGCTCGCCGTTTCGTCCGGCAAGACCAGACCGGGATCCCCCGCGGACTTCAGCAGGACATCCTTGGCCTTCGCCAGCTCCTCCTGGGTCAGTTTCTTGGCCAGGTCGTTGCGGTTGTCCTGGGCCAGCTTCTTGTCGTCCGGGTCGCTGGCCTTGTTGGCCGCCATCGTATAGAGGACGTAGGCCGTGATCAGGCTGCGGGGCACGCCCGTGCCGTCTTCGGAGAGCACGCCCAGATTGTTGAGGGCCCGGCTTGAGCCCTGGCGGGCAGCCCTGCGATACCAGTGAATGGCTTGGGCAATGTCTGCTTTCAGCCCCAGGCCCTGCTCGTAGAGATAGCCCAGGGCGGCCTCGGAATCCGCATCGCCCTGGTCGGCGGCCTTGCGGTACCAGCGGGCGGCTTCGGACGGATCCTTATCGACCCCGCGCCCGCTCTGGTACATGACTCCGATGTTGTACTCGGAGATGTCGTAGCCTTTCTCCGCGGCCTTGCGATACCAGCGAAAGGCCTCCTTCGGGTCTTCCGGCATTCCCTCGCCGGAATCATGCATATAGCCCACCATGTTGGTCGCCTCGGCATCGCCTTGGGCGGCGGCGCGCAAGAACCAGTTGAAAGCGGTGCCGAAGTCCTGCTTCAGCCCGGCCGAGCCGTCATGGAAAAGGAGGCCATAGGCATATTCGGAGGCAGGATCGCCGAGCTCGGCACCTCTCTTGTACCACTTGAGGGCCTCGGCCTCATCCTCCGCCACCCCGTTGCCGTAATAGTAGAGGTCGCCCAGATCGACCATGGCCGGGGCGTAGTCCTGTTCGGCGCTGAGCTTGTTCCACTTGAGGGCGGCGCCGTAGTCCTGGTCGACGCCAAGCCCGTCGGCATACATCTCGCCCAGGATGTGCTGAGACTTTGGATCGCCCTGTTTTGCCAGGGGCAACAGCTCGCTGAGCGCGGTTTCGTAGTCACCGCGGTCGAAGGCCTTCTTGCCCTTGTCGAAGTCCGCTCTTGCCGGCAGCGCCAGGCAAATGACGAAAAAAGCGGCCAATAAGAATCGGATCGAGTTCGTCATGGGTTCCCGACGCATTTTAGCGAGATTTTTTGCCTTGGGCCATGGCGGTAGCGGTGCCGGTCTTAGGGCGACGTATCCGTGTTGGCGGGCTGTTCCATCTGCGCGTAGAACCGCTGGGCGCCAGGATGGACGGGGATGGGAACAGCCTGCAGGGCGGAACCAGGGAGGACTTGCCGGCCGAGCGATCCGCTTTCATCCAGCAGGGCACGATTCGCCTTGTTCCAGAGCGCCTCGGTGAGCTGGAACACCAGGGTTTCGTCGAGACTGGCTGCCACCAGCCAAATCACGCCGATGCCGACCGTCGAATTCAACGGGACGCCTTGATAGGTATCGGCAGGAATTATGTCGACGCTGAGGAAGGAATAATCCCGCCTCAGATCCGCAATCTTGTCGCCCGTGATCGGCAACAGGGCCAGCGGCACGCGCTCGGCAAGATCTGCGACCGGGGGCAGCGGCGTGGCGCCAACCGCGATGAAGGCGTCGAGCTTGCCCTGTTCCAGCTTTGATGCGGTGCTGCCCAAGTCGTCATAGACGGGGTGCAGCTTCTTTTCGGTGAGGCCGTAGGCGCGTAGCACAAAGCGTGCCGTCACCAGATTGCCCGAATCCTTGGGCCCAAGCCCGACCCGCTTGCCCTTCAGGTCGCCCACCTGCGCCAAACCGGAGTCGCGGCGGACGACCACGTGCACGCTCTCCTGATAGAGATTGGCGATCGCCCGCAGGCTGGCGACCGGCCCACCATGGGCGAAAATGTCCTTGCCGGTGAAGGCCCAATAGGCGACATCGCCCTGGCTGAGACCGGAATCCAACTGGCCGGCGGCGACCGAACGGACATTCTCGACCGAGCCGGCGGTCGTCTCGGCCGTGGCAATCAGGCCTGGAACGCCGCAGCTTCCACCCTCGTCGCAGGGCCGGCTGCCCGGCGGATTGCTGACCACGGCGGCGATCACGCCGCCGAGCACGAAGAGCGAGCCCCCGGTCTCGCCGGTGCCGATCCGGAAATAGCGAACATCCTGGGCAAGCGCCGACCGCCAGCCCAAGCCCGCGGCGCCAAGAGTCGCGAGCGAGGCGCCCAGCAGCCGGCGCCGGGAAAGGCGGCATGCCAGCACTGAAAGCGACCTACGCCCGCGCACCGCCGACTCCGGGTCGAATGAAACAGGAAGCGGCGACAATAGTCCCGCGCGCGGGCTGGCACCAGAGGCAGCTAAGAAAAATACCCTGGCCAGCCCGCCTCAATCGCCTTCCTTGGCGTTTGCAAGCCGCGCCTTCAGCTCGGCCACATCGGCAAAAAGTTTCTTCAGCCGGTGTAGGTGGCGCACCTGTTCGAAGAATTTCTCCTTGGCGATAGCCGGCATGCCGATGACGACCGCACCCGGTGCGATCCGGTTGCTGCCTACCTGGGCACCGGCCAGAACCACTGCTCCGTCGCCGATCGTCACGTGGTCGGCGATTCCCACGCCGCCTGCCAGGATCACTCCATCGCCGATGCGACAACTGCCGGAAATCCCGACCCGGCCGGCGATGAGACAGCTTCGTCCGATCCGGTTGTTGTGGCCGATCATGACCAGGTTGTCGATCTTGCTGCCGCTGCCGATGCGCGTCGCCTCGATGGTGCCCCGGTCGATGCAGGAATTGGCCCCGACTTCCACGTCATCGCCGATGACGACGGTGCCAAGCGAGGCGATGCGCTGGATCGGCGGCTGGCCGGGGGGTGGAGGTTCGCCCGGTCCGGGGATGGCGAAGCTGAATCCGTCGGCACCGATGCTGGCGTTGTTGTGAAGGATCGCCCGGTCGCCGATTTCGACCCGCTCGCCGATTCTGACGCCCGGGTGAATGAGCGCGTCGGCGCCGATCCGTGCGCCGGCGCCGATGGTGGACTGACCCAATATGACGGCGCGGGGGCCGACGCGCGCGCCGGGCCCGATCTGGACAAACGGGCCGATGGCCGACCCATCCCCGATCACAGCCGTGGGATCGATCAGAGAGCTCGGATGAATTCCGGGCGCAATATAGGGCGGCCTTGCGAAGAGACGGGTCAGCCCGGCCAACGCATAGCGCGGATGGTCGACATATATGACAGCCGACAGCCCGTCCGGCGCCGCGCAGCCGCGCTTCAGGATCGCGGCCTTGGCGCGGCTGGCCGGGAGAGCAGCCAGTGCGTCTTCTTCCATGGCGAGAGCGAGATCCGTCGGCCTGGCCGATGCCGGATGATCCACCCCCTCCACCGTGAGCTGCCCATCGCCGGCGATCTCGCCACCCAGCGCGGCGGCGATCTCGGAAAGCTTCGCCATCAGCGGCCCCGCCAGACGGGCGCGCGCTTTTCGGCGAAGGCCCGGGCGCCCTCGAAGTAATCCTCCGATCGTCGAAGCCGCTCATACGCCGGGATTCCGCCGCTCTCCATCAGCCGGTAGCCGTCCTCGACGGAAAGCGCTTCAGTTGCCCGCATTACGGCCTTGATCGCCTGAGCCGACAATGGCGCCGAGGCAAGCACGCGGGCCGCCAGTGCCCTCGCCGCGGCCATGAGCCCATCGGCGGGTACGACCTGGTTGACGAGTCCCAGCGCCATGGCCTCTCGCGCGGAGAGGCGCCGGCCGGTCAGCATCATCTCAATCGCCACCGCGCGGGGCAGGCGCCGCGGCAGGCGCAGAACGCCGCCGGCGTTGGCGATAAGGCCGATGGTAGCTTCCGGGAGGAAGAATTCGGCGCTTTCCACCGCAACGATCAGATCCGCTGCCAAGGCCAGTTCGAAGCCTCCGCCCACGGCGAGACCGTTGACCGCGGCGATGACCGGCTTATCCAGGTCGAACAGCTCGGTGAGCCCGGCGAAGCCACCTGGGCCGTAGCCGCCGTCGGTGCCGCCAGTAGCGGCCTCCTTCAGGTCCCAGCCGGCGGAAAAGAACCGGTCGCCGCCGCCGGTCACGATCGCGACCCTGGCCTGGGGCTCGTCCCGAAACGCTACGAACGCTTCGCCAAGGGCCGTGCTTACGGCGGTGCTGATGGCATTGGCCTTCGGATTATCGAGGGTGACTTCCCAGATGGCACCGTTCTTCTCGATGCGCACCGGCTGAGGCATTCCGCGAATTCCTTTCGACTCTTTCCGCCACCGGAACGCTCCAGGCAAGGGACAAGCCGGGAGGAAGCCGGGTTGAGATACCATGAAGAACAATGAGGCATCCTTGGCCGGCATGGCGCGGCCTGTCAACCGAAGGCCCAACTTCGGCTTGCCAGAGCGAGGCTTGTTGAGACAAATTCCCGGCCCCGGCCGCTTGGCCATAAGGGGGGTCGAGGCGATGGGCCGGCCGGCGAGACTGAAGAACCTGAGGCGGCTCTTGTCACCGCGCCACGTCGCCTTCATCGGTGGCCAGCGCCTGGCGCCCGCCATCGGGTATTGCGTCGAGGCCGGCTTCACCGGCGAGATCTGGCCCGTCAATCCGACCTATGCCGAGATCGCCGGCAAGCCCTGCTTCAAGTCCCTCGCCGATCTGCCCTCCGCCCCTGACGCAAGCTTCATCGCCGTGCCGCGGGAGTTGACCGTGGACGTGGTGCGGCAGTTGGCGGCCATGGGGGCGGGCGGGGCCGTCTGCTACGCCGCGGGCTTTGCCGAAGTGGGCGGGCAGGGCATCGCTCTTCAGAAGGCGCTGATCGAGGCCGCGGGCGATCTCGCAGCCGTCGGCCCCAACTGCTATGGGCTGCTGAACTACGTCGACGGGGTCGCCATGTTCGCCTCAGGTTTCGGCGGCGGCCGGACCCAGCGCGGCATCGCCATCATCGCCCAGAGCGGCAATCTCGCCCTCAACCTGACCCAGAACGACAGGTCGGTCCCGCTGGCCTATGTCATCACGGCCGGCAATCAGGCCGTGCTCAAGCTTGCCGACTACATCGATGTGCTGTCCGAGGACGAGCATGTGAGTGCCATCGCGCTTTACGTCGAGGGCCTCGACGACATGCCGGGGTTCAGCCGGGCGGTGCTGAAGGCGCGGGGCAACGGCAAGCAGGTCGTCGCCTTCAAGGCCGGCCGCTCCGAGCTAGGCGCCAAGCTGGCGATGAGCCATACCAGCTCGCTTGCGGGGAGCGATAAGCTCTACGACGCGCTGTTCGCCCGGCTCGGCGTCATCCGCGTCGATTCCATCGCCGGTTTGCTGGAGACGGCGAAGTTCCTCTCGGTTTGCGGCGTGCCGCGGAGCGAGCGCCTGGCGGTGTTCACCTGTTCCGGCGCCGACAACTTGATGACGGCCGATCTTGCAGCCCGCCATGGCGTCAAGCTGCCGGAGCTGACGCCGGCGCAGACCGCGGCGCTCCGCGCCGAGCTGCCGGATTTCGCCTCGGTCTCCAATCCGCTGGATTACAACACCTCGCTCTGGGGCAATCGCGAGGCGCTGACGCGGTGCTTCACCACGGTGATGCGGGGCGACGTCGACGCCGGCATGCTGGTGATTGACTATCCGCCCACCGATCCGGCCGGGCAGCGCGACTGCGACCTTGCCGTGGATGCGCTGCTGGCGGCGTGCCAGGCGGCTGGCGGCAAGACGGCGATCGCCGCCAGCGACCTCTCGGAGCTGATCCCCGTCGCGGCAAGGACCCGGATGATCGAGCTGGGTTGCGTACCGCTCCAGGGCCTGGAATCCGCAGTCGCCGCCTTCGGTGCCGCCGCCAACCTGGCACGCCGGAGCGCGGGCCCGGATCTGGCACTTCCCGAGCTGCCCCCGGCGCCGGATTCTCCCAGCCTAAGGGAGGAATGGGATTGCAAGCAGCGGCTGGCGAAGTTCGGGTTGCGTTCTCCCGAGGGTCGCTTCGTCGCTGCCGACGAGGTTGGCCGCGCCGCAAGCGAAATCGGCTTTCCCGTCGCCCTGAAGCTCGGCCGGCCGGCGCTCGCCCATAAGACCGAGGCAGGTGCGGTGGCGCTCAACCTCCGCAACGCCGAGGAAGTAGAGCGCGCAGCCGCAGCCATGACCGAATCCGTCGCCCGTTACACGCCTGGTCTGAAGCCCGAGCGCTTCCTGGTGGAAAAGCAAGTCGCCGGCGCCGTCGCAGAGCTCATCGTCGGCATCAACCGCGATCCCCAGTTCGGCCTGGTGATGGTGGTCGGCATGGGCGGCGTGCTGGTAGAACTGGTGGAAGACGCGGCGACTCTTCTGCTGCCGACCAGCCGCGACACCGTCGCCAGCGCCCTAGGCGGACTGAAGGTGGCGAAGCTATTGAAAGGCTATCGCGGCAATCCCGCCGGTGACGTCGAAGCTGCCATCGATGCGATCATGGCGATCGCTGCCTTCGCCGACGCCCACAGGGACCGGCTGGTGGAGCTCGACGTCAACCCGCTCATGGTCCTGCCCAAAGGCGCGGTGGCCGTCGACGCCCTCATCGTCATGAGCGGCGAGTAAATGCTTCAGCTTCCCGGCGCGTAGATCCTGACTTCAGCCGCATGGCCGGCAGAGGCGGGGACGGCGAGATAGAGCCGGCCGCTGGTGGGCGAGAGCAGGGCCGCGGTGGCGCCAGGTGCAGTTTCGATGCTGCCCTGCTTCGCGTAGTTGCCCGTGCTGTCCCGTCCATAGATTTCGATGCTGCCGGACGCGCAGGTCAGGTAGATCCGGCCCCGGTCGCTGTCGGCCAGCAGCCGGCCCGGTTCCGCGCAAGCCGGCAGGCTTCCCTTGGCGGTCCCGTCCGCAAGGTCGAGCCAGGCGAGGCTCGCCGGATTGCGGAAGGCAGCGAGCAGGCGCCCGGCGCCCGCGTCGATGGCGAGTGCCGCGGGATCGGTGAAGGAAGCGGTGGCCCAGCTGGCGGTCTGCTTGTTGTCGCCCCGATCGACTACGATGACGCGTCCCTCGCCGACAGCGCCGATGAAAATCCGCGTGCCATCGTCTTCAAGCGCCAGGGGGCCCGGCCGGCCGTTCAAGCGGATGTCGTCCCAATGCTTGTTATGGGTTGTGTCGACGATGGCGATCTTCTTGCTGCCGAAGGCGAAGTAGACACGCTCGCTGCCTGGATCGTAGTGGAGCAACCCGATTTCGGGACCGATAGCGATGCCCGCCGCCGCCTTCAAGGGAACGCCCTCGAAGGCCTCGAGCTTGCCGGCACCTGTCGCGACGTAGAGCCGGTCGTCTTCGGGATCGCGGGCGAGGCCGCTGGGTTTTGCCAGGCCCGTCACGGTCTGGCTGACCGCACCTGTCGTCAGATCAACGACCACGATCTGCCCGGCACCGCTCTCCAGCACGAACAGCCGCTGATTGGCGAAATCGAAGGCAAGATCGTCGATGGGCCCTTGCGCGGATCCCAGCGGCAAGCTGCCGATCTGGGTCAGCGGCGCGGCAAAGGCACTGCTCGCGGCCGTCAAGGCCGCCAGCAAGATGCCGACGCTTAGAGGTGCCCGGCCGACCATGCCACGACCTTCTGAGTCTGTTCGCCAAGCCCGGCAATCGCGAGACGCATGCTGTCCCCTGGCTTCAGGTAGCGGGGCGGCTTCATGCCCATGCCGACACCGGGCGGCGTGCCGGTGGTGATGATGTCGCCCGGCTGGAGGGACATGAACTGGCTAACGTAGTGCACGAGATGGGCGACGCCGAAGACCAAGGTGCGGGTATTGCCCTTCTGCATCCGCTCGCCGTTCAGGTCGAGCCAGAGGTCGAGCGTCTGGGGATCCGGGATCTCGTCGCAGGTGACGAGCCAGGGGCCGAGCGGGCAGAAACTGTCGCAACCCTTGCCCTTGTCCCACTGGCCGCTGCGTTCGGTCTGATATTCGCGCTCCGACACGTCGTTGCAGATGAGATAGCCGGCGACGTGGTTCATGGCATCGGCTTCCTCGACATAGCTGGCGGGACGGCCGATGGCCACGGCAAGCTCGACCTCCCAGTCGCTCTTCCGGGAGCCGCGGGGGATGACGATCGCATCGTCGGGCCCAACGATGGAGCTGGTCGCCTTCATGAACACGATCGGCTCCTTCGGCACCGTCAGTCCCGCTTCGGCGGCATGGTCCGCGTAGTTGAGGCCGATGGCCACGACCTTGCCGATGCGCGCAACGGGCGGACCGAAGCGCGGCCGATCGGGCACACTGGGCAGGCGCGCCGGATCGATGGAGGCGAGATGGGCGAGGGCTGCCGGCTGAAGAACGGCACCCTCGACATCGGCGATTTCGCCGGAAAGATCGCGAAGCGCGCCCTGGCGATCAATCAAACCCGGCTTCTCGGCGCCCGGCGGGCCGTAGCGGACGAGCTTCATAGCTTCTCTCCAGTGGGAACTCGGGGTCGAACGGAGCTGCCGTTCATAGAACAGCCCCGCGCGATTGCCAAGACGGGCATCGATGCAATCTTGTGCGCAACCCGAATCAGGCAGGCAAATATGTGCACGAACTGGCTATCGTCTGCCGGATATCGGGTGGGTTGGAATTAGAGCGACGCCGGCGGGGAGCTGTCGCGTGTGAAGCTTCGGGGCGGCCTCGTCATGAATTTCACCGCCGGCCTCTTCGCTATGACCTTCTTGTCGCTGTTCGGAATGGCCCCTGCGCGAGCCTCAAGGTGAAACTGGCATCGGCAATTCCGACTGACTCCGACGCCTTCCGGCAGGGCGTCTCGTCTCCTCTATGACAGCGAGATGACTCGGCTGCGCTCGCGTGAGGTCTTGGCCAACCGTCCAACGATCGATAAGCTGGGCTCTCTTGGATCCAAGACAACTCGTCCAATCCGCTCGGGCGACGGAAAGTTTGATCTACATCAAGGAAGCCTGAACGCTCGCGTGCGGAAGATATTTGCGGCCTTGTGCGCGGCATCAACTCGTGCCCAGCAAGAAATTCGGACTGCATATCAATCGAGGAGGAAGGGCTATGCGCAAGATAATCGGCACGCCGGCGAGTTCTCTCGGGCGCCGGGATTTCCTGAAGCAGACGGCACTTGCCGGCGCGGCCCTCGGGCCGCTCGCCGGACTGATCGCCGGTTCGGCCCGTCCGGCCTGGGCGGATACGACCGAGATCAGCGTGTTCGCGCCGCTCCCGCCCGATCCCGCACCGCCGGGCGACGCCAAGTTCTCCCAGGACGCGCTCGCGGCCTGGGAACAGGCGCATAGCGCTAAAGTCAACTATGAGGCCGTGGCCTGGCCGCAGCTGCACGACAAGATGGCAACGAACTTCGCCTCCGGCGCCCATGTCTGGGACGTCATCTACATGTCGGGGTGGGTTCCGGAATTCGCCAAGTTCCTGCAGCCTTACGCCGAAAAGCTGTCGCCGGACTTAGTGTCCGACATGCCGCCGTCCAGCTTCTCGACCGTGAAGTGGCAGGGCAAGAATTACGGCGCCGTCTTCACCCTCTCGCTGCTAACCCTGTTCTACAACACCGAGCATTTCGAGAAGGCGGGCCTGACCGAGCCGCCCAAGACCTGGGACGACCTTAAGCGCTACGCCAAGGAGTTGACTCGTGACGGGCATTACGGCTGGGTGCTGAACTACGGCGATCCGGCGGGCATCGGCGGCGTGGCCTCATACTGGATGACTTACCTGCAGCAGGCTGGCGGCAAAATGTATGGCGACGACGGCATGCCGGTGTTCAACAATGAGGCCGGCGTCGACGCCCTGCAGCTCATGGTCGACCTTTACAACAACGGCACCGACCCGGGCTCGATTTCCTATGTCGGCATCAACGACGCCACCAACGTCATGCTGTCGGGCAAGGCGTCGATGATGATGAACTGGCCCTTCACCTGGAAGCCGGCCCAGGACCCGACCCAGTCGAAGATCGCCGGCAAGCTCGGCGGCGCGGTGCTGCCGGCCGGCCCAGCCGGCACGGCCTCCATCGACGGCACCGATGCCTGGACCGTCAGCGCGGACGCCAAGAATCCCGATCTGTGCCGGCAGCTGGTCGAATTCTACCTGAGCCCGGACGTCCAGAAGCAGCAGGCCTTGCAGACCGGCTGGCTGCCAATCCGTCTTTCCATGCTGGCCGACGCCGATGTACAGAAAGCGTTGCCCAACGCGGCCGTGGTCCTGGAACAATCGAAGCATCCCTACGACAGCTTCGTCACGCCGGACTACAACGAGGTGACCCAGGCGATCGGCACCGAGATCCAGAAGACGCTCCAGGGCGCCAAGACGGCAAAACAGGCGATCCAGGAGTGTTCCGACCAGGTGACGGCGATCGTGAAGAAGCGGGGCTAAGCCCGCCAGACCACTCCTACTAAGATGGCGGGAATCACTCTGCAGCAGAGGCGCCGGCGCTTTGGCGTCGGCGCCTTGCTGCCGGCCGTCGTCATCATCCTGGCGATCCTCGCCTATCCCATGGCGGCCTCGCTCTGGCTGTCGCTGCATCACGTCGAGCTGGCGGGCGGCGCGGTCGCCGAGAGCTTCATCGGCCTCGCCAACTATGCCGCGCTGCTCGACGACGACAGCTTCCGTCTCGCAGTGTCCAATTCCGCCTATTTCAGCGTCTGCGAGGTGGCTTTGGTGGTGGGGCTGGGGTTGGGCGTGGCCTTGCTGCTGAACCACCCTTTGGGGCGATCGGGATTTTTTCGCGTCCTGCTGATCATTCCCTGGGCCATCGCCCCGGTGGCCAATGCGGTGCTCTGGAAGTGGATCCTCAATTCCAACTACGGAATCCTGAATGCGATCCTTACCGAGCTCGGCCTGATCGACAACTACGTGACCTGGCTCGGCACCCCCGGGCGTGCGCTCAACATGCTGCTGCTGGTGGACGTCTGGAAATCCATTCCGTTCATCGCCCTGCTGCTGCTGGCCGGCCTGCAGAAGATACCGGCCATGCTCTATCGCGCGGCCTGGCTCGACGGCGCCAATGCCTGGCAGCAGTTCCGCTTCATCACCTTGCCGTCGCTGAGGACCACGCTCGCCATCGCCATCATCTTGCAGACCCTGTGGTCGTTCAAGCTCTTCGACCTGGTCTACGTGCTCACCCGCGGCGGTCCGGCCGACGGCACCGTGCTGCTGAACTATCTCGCCTATCGGCAGACATTCAACTTCCTCCATATCGGCTCGGGTGCGGCGGTCGCCAACGTCGTATTCTTCATCAGCCTGATCCTGGCCATCGCCTACATCCGGATGCTGCGGCCGGGCGGTCGCAAGGTGCCGGCCTGAAATGCAAGGCAAGCCCAGCAAGCTCGGCCGCTTGTCCATCCAGTTGGGACTGGGCATTTTTGGCTTCTGGACCTTGGCCCCCATCGCCTGGCTGGTCGTCTCAAGCCTGATGCAGCAGCAGGCGCTGACCGCCACGCCGCCGGACTTCTCGCCCAGCGCCTTCACCTTCCAGAACTACGTCGAGGTGATGAATTCGGCGGCGGCACTCGGCCGCGGCCTCGCCAACTCGCTGATCGTCGCCGTATCCACGACCGCCGTGGCGCTCGCGGTGGGCGCTCCGGCGGCCTATGCGCTGGCCCGCTTTCAGCTGCCGGGCTCAGGTCCGATCCTGCTCATGATCCTGGCGACCCAGATGTTTCCCGGCATCGTCGTCGCCATCCCGATGTTCATCGTCATGAGCCATCTGGGGCTGATCGACAGCCGCCTTGGCCTCGTCATCGTCTATCTGTCCTTCAACCTCCCCATCGTGATCTGGATTCTGCACGGCTTTTTCCTGGCCATTCCGGTCGGGCTTGAGCGGGCCGCCGCGGTGGACGGAGCGACCACTCTCCAGATCTTCCGGTTGATCGTGCTGCCGATTTCCTGGCCGCCAATCTTCGCCACGGCGATCTTCGCCTTCATCGAATCCTGGAACGAGTTTTTCTTCGCCCTGATCCTGACGCGCCAGAACGCCCAGACCGTGCCTCTCGTCATTTCCCAGTTCGCCGGCCAGTATCAGACCGTGTTCGGGCAGATGATGGCGGCGGCGACCATGGCGGTTACACCGGTGGTGGTGATCGCGATCATCTTCCGCCAGAGCATCATGAAGGGCTTCACCGAGGGAATGATCAAGAGCTGAGGCTTTGGGGGAACGGCGGGTCCATGGCGAAGGTCGAACTGGCAGCGGTCTACAAGCGTTTCGGCACGCTCGAGATCTGCTCGAATATCAACCTGGTGGTGGCCGACAAGGAATTCGTGACCTTGCTGGGCTCCTCTGGCTGCGGCAAGACGACGATCCTCAACATGATCGCCGGACTGGAGGACGTGAGCGCCGGCGAGATCCGCATGGAAGGCCGCGTGGTCAACAATCTGACGCCCTTCGAGCGCGACGTGGCCATGGTCTTCCAGAACTACGCCCTTTACCCGCATATGACGGTGGCGGAGAACATCGGCTTCACCTTGCGCCTGCGCCGGATCTCCAGGGCCGAGATCGAGAAGCGCGTCGGGACCATCGCCGGGTTGCTCGAGCTGACGCCGCTCTTGGGGCGCCTGCCCTCCCAGCTTTCGGGCGGACAGCAGCAACGGGTCGCCATCGGCCGGGCCATGGTCCGAGAACCCAAGACCTTCCTGTTCGATGAGCCATTCTCCAATCTCGATGCGGCGCTCCGGGTCAGGATGCGCTCGGAGATCAAGCTTCTGCATCAGCGCCTGGGCGTAACCTCGATCTTTGTCACGCACGACCAGGAGGAGGCGCTCTCGATCTCCGACCGCGTGGCGGTCGTCAACGAAGGTCGGGTGGAGCAGGTCGGCACGCCGGAGGAGATCTACGTGCGGCCGGTGTCGCGCTACGTCGCCCGATTCATTGGCAGCCCCCAGATCGATCTCCTGGATGGCGCGATCGTGGAGGAGAGCGGCGGCACGGGCTTCCGGGTGGGCCATGTGCTGTTCGCCCTGCCGCAGCCCCTCGTCCACGCCTTGCGCACGCAAGGTGCCCTGGAGATGGGCGTGCGACCTGAGAACGTGCTGATCGCCGATCAGGGGACCGCAGCCAATGTTCGGGTCGTCAACCCTGTGGGCCCCGCCTCTTTCGTCACTCTTGCCTGGGAAGGCGGATTGATCACCGCGCGCGTGCCGGGCATGAGTCGGCTGAAGGCCGGCGAGGCGGTGCAATTCAACGTCGATCCCCAGCATCTGATGTTTTTCGACAAGGCCAGTGGCCGCCGGATCGAGGTGCCGGCAGGACTTTGAGACCCGACTTGAGGAAAACTGCGCCGCGCAGTCGCCAGCGTTAGTTCTCGCAGGCGATGGCCAGCACACATGAAAGGAAGACGACATGATGCAATTTGCCCATCAGTTCCAGACCATTCTGGGGCGCAATCTGATCGGGGAGCTGAAGAACTTCGTTCACCGCCCCTTCCTGTTGGTGACCATGGAGGAGATGTGGCCCAAGTTCCAAAAAGAGTTCGAGGGCGCTTCCTTTCATCCATATTTTGTCACATCGGTGGACGAGAAAGTGCTGCAGGCCGATCTCGCCAGGCTGCCGCCGGTGGAGGCCGTGGTGGGCATGGGCGGCGGGATGGCGATCGACACCGCGAAATACTTCGCCTGGAGGAAGCGCCTGCCGTTGTTCCAGGTTCAGACGGTCCTCAGCATGAACGCCTCATGGGGCCAGCGCTCCGGCATCAGGATCGACGGTGTGGTGCGGTACATCGGCTGGGCCGTGCCCGAAGCGGTCTATATCGACTACGACGTGATCCGCGCCGCGCCGCGCCGCCTGAATTACTCCGGCATCGGCGACATCATGTGCAACCACACCGGCGTATTGGATTGGAAATACGCCACCGCCGTCGGCAAGTGCGAGGCCAAATGGCCTTACGACGCGGAGATATGCCGGCAGTCGATGGAGAAGGTCGAGAACATCATTACCTATGCCGACGACATTCATAACCTGACCGACAAAGGCATCCAAGTGCTGATCGACGGCTTGCGCTGGGGTACGTCGTTCCACGGCAACGGCTGGAATCCGCGGCAGATCGAGGGGGTCGACCACTTCTTCTTCTATTCGCTGGAGTACGAGACAGGAAAGAAGTTTATTCATGGCCAGCCTGTGGGCCTCGGCATCTACATCGGATCGGTTCTACACGACAGTCGCGCCGAGGAAATGCTGAATACCATCCATCGTGTCGGGCTCGACATCCGCCCGGAGGCCATGGGCGTTACCTGGAAGGACGTGGCGACTGCACTCTTCAATATGCGCGGCTACGTGCATCGCAACGGTCTTTGGCACTCGATCGCTCACGACGTCGAGATCAAGCAGGACTTCGTCGACCGGATCCGCTCCGGCGTAGAGGGCAAGTATGGCCGTTGGACGGGAGCGCCGGCCTGACGCCAGCGAACGCGCGCCGGCGGCGGGTGAAGGTCCGCTGGTCCTGGCCGTCGATGGCGGGGGCACGAAGACCGTGCTGGCGCTCGCCAATCGCGATGGCAAGGTCGTGTTTCTAGTCCATGCCGCCGGAAGCAATCCGATGGACAACGCGGAATGGCATCAGCACCTGGCTGGGCTGTTCGACGCGGCGGTCGCCCTGTTGCCTCATGCCGAGTTCGCCGTCCTCGGAATTCCCGGCTATGGCGAGATAACCCGATTTGATTCTCGGACGGAAGCAGCGGCCGTCGAGCTCTTCGCCGGGCCCCGCTCGGTGATCAACGACGTGGAGATGGGGCTCGACGGCGCCTTTCTCGACCGTATCGGGATCCTGATCCTGGCCGGCACCGGATCCATGGCCATGGCCCGGGACGGCCGGGGGAACCTGCTGCGTGTCGGCGGCTGGGGGGAAATATTCGGCGACGAGGGCAGCGCCTATTGGATCGGCCGCGAAGCGCTGGCCGAGGCGAGCCGGGCGCTCGACGGCCGAACCGACGCGCTCGCCTTCGCCGATGGGCTTATGGGTTTGCTGGGTCTCGATCGCGCCAAGCCGTTCGACGCCCTGATGGGCTGGTGCTACGGCGTGCCCCATCTGAGATCGGCGATCGCGGCCGTGGCTAAGCAGGTCGATACGCTCGCTGAGAGCGGCGAGGCGACCGCTCTCGCCATTCTCGGCCGGGCCGCCGATCATCTTTGCGCGCATATCGCGACCCTCAGGCCCCGCATCGCAGGGAGGCGGCGCCTGCCCTGGAGCTTCGCCGGCAGTGTATTCGAGAGCCGCACGATCCGCAGGGCCCTGGTCAAACGATACGGCCGGCCGGAATCGCCGCGCCTGCCGCCGATTGGCGGAGGTCTGTGGCGCGCGGCGCAAGCGGCCGGCTGGCGCACCGACGAGGCCTGGGTGAAGCGGCTCGGCCGATCGATCGAGCAGTGCTTGCAGGACGACAAGGGCAAGCCCGCGGGGCCGCTAGCCCGATCATAGCGAGGAGAGCAGCCGTGGACGTCATCGAGAGAACGATCTTCGAGCAGTTCGAGTTCTGGAACGCCAGAACCCAGCTGCCGACGCGTGCCCGCCCCGCCGTCGACTACGTCGTCGTCGGCTGCGGCTCCTCCTACAACCTGGCCATGAGCATTGCGGCCCATTGCAACGAAAAGGGCTTCAATGCCATCGCCGTGCCGAGCCACGAATGGCTGAGCCGCCCGCGGTCGTACAAGCCCGACCCCGCGGACTGCCAGGTCATCGCGGTTTCCCGCAGCGGCGAGACGAGCGAGCTTGTTCAGGCGGCGCGCAAAAGCCGTACTGAAGGCCTCACCGTGATCGCGATCACCTGCGACGATGCGAGCAGCCTGGTCGGAACATCCGATTGCCTGTTGGCGATGAGGACCCATCCCGAGGAAGGCATCGTGATGACCGCCTCGGCGAGCCTGATGCTCATGCTGGGCCTCCGGTTTGCCGGGATCGAGACCGAAGGCGGCGCCGGTCCGGCGGAAGCCCTGCTGAAACAACTCGACCGCCAGGACTGGTCCTTCCTCGCCGAGCGCTCGCATTTCATCTATCTCGGCGGCGGCGCGCTCTACGGCATCGCCGCCGAAGGCGCTCTCAAGCTCCAGGAGATGAGCCTGACCGTCACTCAGACCTACCATCCGCTCGAGTATCGCCACGGTCCGGTGAGCCTGGTCGACGAGCGCAGTTTGGCGGTCATGCTTTACAATCCGGACACGCGAGAGGATGAGGAACGTCTCGCGGCGGAACTCTCGGCGAAGGCGGCCTTCGTGGTCGGATTCGGCGGTGCGGGCGACCTCAGCTTGCCTATCGAGGGCCCGGCGGAGCTTCGCGGCCTGGTGTGCCTTCCCGCCTTGCAGCTCATGGGCCTGCGGCTGGCGCAGCGGCGCGGTATAGACGCGACCGCTCCCCGCCATTTGACCAAGGTCGTCAAGCTTGACTGAGTCAGGAAACCGGACCGTGGCTGGCTTTCGGGACCGTTCAGTATGCCGATGCATCCCCTAGAAGCCCTCACCCGTTCGGCCGCCGGTCGTCGCAAGACCGGCATCACCTCGGTCTGCTCGGCCCATCCGCTCGTGATCGAGGCGACGCTGCGCCATGCCCATGAACATGGGGCGGTCGCCCTCATCGAGGCAACCTGCAACCAGGTCAACCAGGACGGCGGCTACACCGGAATGACGCCGGCCCGGTTTCGCGACGCCGTGTTTGAACTCGCCGGCAAGGTGGGAATTCCGCCCGACCGGTTCCTGCTCGGGGGCGATCATCTCGGTCCCAATCCCTGGAAGCATCTCGCCGCCGATGAAGCGATGCGGCGGAGCGAGATCATGGTCGCAGCCTATGTGGAGGCCGGCTTCGCGAAGATCCATCTCGACACCAGCATGGGGTGCCGCGGCGAGCCGGCGGCCCTCCCGGCCGAGACGACGGCCGAGCGAGCGGCCCGCCTCGCGAGTGTGGCCGAGAACGCGGCGGCGCGTTCAGGCGTCCTGACGTACTACGTCATCGGCACCGAGGTGCCGATTCCGGGCGGCGCCCATGAGGCCATCGATACGCTCGCGGTGACCCGGCCGGAGAAGGCGATCGGCGACTATGAGGTTCATCGTGCAGCCTTCGCCGCGGCCGGGATCGGCCATGCTTTCGAGCGCGTCGTCGGCCTCGTCGTCCAGCCGGGCGTGGAGTTCGGCAGCGAGAACGTCGTCGCCTATGACCCGGAGCGGGCGGCCGGGCTCAGCGCCGCGCTAGAGTCCATGCCGGGACTGGTGTTCGAGGCCCACTCGACCGACTATCAGCCAGCGGACTCACTCGCCAGTCTGGTCCAGGATGGTTTTGCCATTCTGAAGATCGGGCCAGCGTTGACGTTTGCCCTTCGGGAAGCTTTGTACGGGCTGGACGCCATCAATCGCTTCCTCCATCCGGGATCGGCCTCGCTGATCGCTGAGATGGAGGAGCTGATGCTGGAGCGCCCGGAGAACTGGAGCGCCTACTGCGCCGGCTCCGCCTCGGAGCAGCGCGTGGCCCGGCATTTCAGTTATAGCGACCGCATCCGCTATTACTGGGCGCAGCCCCAGGCGCAGCTTGCTGTCGGAGCCTTGCTTGCCGACCTGCAAGGGGTCACGCTGAGCGAAACCCTGATCAGCCAATACCTGCCGCGGCTCTATGAACGCGCGAGATCGGGTGCCATCCGCGCCGAGCCTCGGACTTTGATCATTGAATCCGTTCGGGAAGTTCTCGGCCGGCACTTCGCGGCCTGCGGATAGTCCTGAGCGCCTGGGGTACGCAGAGGTTTCACCAGCGGAAAATCTGCCGTGCATCACACCTTCTTCCCGCCGAGCGCTTCCTTCGCTGGCTTCGAGAACCACTACGTCGGCCGGCCCTCAGCGGCGTTGGGCAGAAGGCTCCGGATACAGGTGGCAATAGACGGTCATGGGCCCGTCGCTGCGCCGGATCGGCGACGAGCCGGCGCTGCAGACCGGCAGCACCTTGGTGCAGCGGGGATGAAATGCGCAGCCCGGCGGCAGATAGGCCGGGCTAGGCGTCTCGCCGGGTAGCGTTACCCGCGGCGTGGGCGCGTCGCCCCGCGCCCGCGGCGTCGAGGCAATCAGGGCCTGGGTATAGGGGTGCCGCGGCTTGGCGAGAACCTCCTCGGTGGGCCCGATCTCGACGATGCGCCCGAGATACATGACCGCGATGCGTTGGCAATGCCGGCGCAGCATGCCGATGTCCCGCGCCATGATGATGAGGCTCGCCGGCATGGCGGCGGAAAGCGCGCCCAGCAGGTTCAGGATCTGCGCCCGCAACGGTACGTCCAGCCGCGAGACGGCGTCATCGGCGATGAGCAACCGGGGTCCCACCGTCAAGGCGCGGGCGATGGAAACCCGCTGGCAGTCCGCGGCGGAGAGTTCGCTCGGCCGCCGGCGGCGCAGTTCAGGCGAGAGCCCGACGCGGGACATCAACTCGTCCACCCTCGAAGCGGCCTCGCGGGAGGTGCACAGGCGATGAACGGCGAGGGGTTCGGCCAAGGTCTCGGCAATGCTGAGGCGCGGGTTGAGGGCAGCCAGAGGATCGCTGAAGATCATCTGCGCCTGCCGGCGATAGGCAGCGAGCGCGGGGCCGCGGAGGCCCTTCACCGATTGGCCGTCGAAATGAATCTCGCCCGCATCGGATCCGACGAGGCGGAGGATGGCCCGGGCAAGGGTGCTCTTGCCGGCACCGCTCTCGCCGACGATGCCCAGGTTCTCACCTGCCGCAAGCTCAAAGGAGACCGCGCTGACGGCCATGATGCGCCCGCCTCTGCGCCGCACCCGCTGGTCATCGGACCGGGCGGTGGGCTGGCTGACGCTGAGGCCATTCACCTCGAGCAACGCCGTCATTGCCACATGTCCTCCCAGCGCAGGCAGGCGGTGGCCCGCCAGGCGGAGACCTCGACGAGCTGCACGTCGCCGAAGCGGCAACGGTCGATGACATGGGGACAGCGAGGGTGGAAGCGGCAGCCGGGAATCACCTCGCCGGCCGCAAGCGGCTCGCCCGCGATCTCGTGCAAGGGGACCGAGGCGGGAGCCACGCCCGGCAGGCACTGGGCGAGGGCCTCGCTGTAAGGATGCAGCGGACGATTGAGGAGATCGCCCTTGGGTGCCCGCTCGACGATCCTTCCGGCATACATGACGGCGGCGGAGTCGCAGAGCTGAGAGACGACGCCCAGATCCTGGCTGATCATGATCACCGCCAGCCCGCGCCGGTCGCGCAGGTCCAGGAGCAGGCGCAGGATCTGGGCCTGGACGCCGGGATCAAGGCCCTTGGTCGGCTCATCGGCGATCAGCAGGCGCGGGGAGGAGGCCAGCGCCTGGGCGATGGCGACGCGCCGGAGCAGGCCCGGCCCCAGCTGATAAGGATACGCGGCCATGAGCCGGGCCGGATCGTCGATGCCGACCTGCTCGAGAAGCGCTGCCGCCTGGCGTGCAGCCATCGCCGGATCGAGCCCTTCCTGGAGCAGGATCATCTCCGCCAGCTGGTCGCCCACATTCAGGATCGGATCGAGCTGCGAGGCCGGGTCCTGGAACAGCAAAGCAATCTGACGGCCGCGATAGTGGCGGAGCTCTTCTTCCGGCAGCCGGGCGATATCCCGCCCGGCGAAATCGATACGGCCCGAGGCAATGCGCCCGTTCCGCCCGGGCAGGAGCCTCACCAGTGCGCGGCAAGTCACGGTCTTTCCCACACCGCTCTCGCCCACCAGGCCAAGAATCTCCGCCGGCTCGATGGCAAAGGACACGTCGTCGACAGCGCGCAGCAGCCCTCGGGGAGTATGGAACTCGACGGAAAGATGGCTGACCGAAAGGAGAGGCATCAGCCCTCGCCGCCGAAGCGCTCGGCGAGGCCTTGGCTCAAGAGATTGAACCCGGTCGCCATGGCCAATACGACAAGCCCCGGAAATAACGCCAGCCACCAGGCGCTGTCCAGATTGGCCGCTCCCTGGGCGATCATCGCGCCCCATTCCACGTCGCCGGCGGGTGCGATGAGACCCAGGAACCCGAGGGTGCAGCCCAACAGCAACATTGCGGAGACGTCGGACACCGCCAGCAACAGGGCCGGGAGCAGGGAGTTCGGGAAGATGTGAAGCACCAGGATCCGGAAGCCGCCGAAACCCAATCCGCGACCGGCGATCACGAAGTCGCTCTGCTTGAGGCGCCTGGTCTCGCTCTGCACCTTGAGGGCGTAGCCGACCCATCCGGTGAGCGCGACGGCGATGAGGAATCCCCGAAGCCCCGGACCCACCAGCGCCACGATGGGAATGGCCAGCAGATAGGTGGGGAAGGCGCCGACGGACCGAGCGAGGAATTTCAGGATCGCTTCGCCGAAATCGCCGCCATGGGCGGCGAGCAGGCCGAGGATCGTGCCGATGGCAAACGGCGGAAACACGCCCAGCATGGCGAGTTCGAAATCCAGGCGCGAGGCGAAGATGGCCCGGCTGAAAACGTCGCGGCCTTCCTCGTCGGTGCCGAACCAGTGGGCCCAGCTCGGCGAGAGGAAGACTTCCTTGACGCTGCGGATCGTCGGGTCATAGGGCGCGAGAACGTCGGCGCCGGCCACGAGCAGCACCCAGATCCCGGCGAGAATGGCGCCGCGACGCAGTGCCGGCGAGAAATGCCACTGGGGCAATGCGAGGCTCACGACTGGCCCGCCCTCGGATCGAGCATCCTGGCGACAAAATCGAACAGTTGGCACAGCAGCAGCACGATTACGGCCGCCACCATCAATGCGCCGACCACGGTTGGATAATCGCGGCCGAGGGTCGCACCGACCACCAACGATCCCAGGCCCGGAAGCTTGAAGGTGGCCTCGACCACGGCCGCGGTTCCCACCAGCCAGGCGATCCGATCCCTGAGGGTGCCGACGGCCGGAAGCAGGGCATTGCGGCGCACATGCAGGCGATAGATCGCCTCGTCATCCAGGCCCTGGGCGCGCATGGCGGTGACATGGTTGGATTCCATGGCCGCGACGAGGGTCTGGCGCAGCGCCAGGATAGGCGCTGGCGACACAAGCAGGGCGACGGCGAGGGGGGGCAGGATGAAATGATAGGCATGGGAAAACACGCCGTCACCGAACCCCGAAGCGGGAAAGATCGGCAGCAGCTCGCCGAGCAGGATCGCCACCACCAGGGCGAGCCAGAACGGCGCGGCCCCGGTCCCTAGCCTCGCGTAAAAGCAGATGAGTTTGTCCGGCAGCCGTCCCTCATGGCGCAGCGCGAGCAAGGCAAGGCTCACGGAAAGCCCGCTGGCGATCGCGAGCGACAGGATCAGCAGGGCGAGGGTCACCGGCACTGAGCCCAGGACCACCCAGAGGACAGGCCCATCGCCGATCACCGAGAAGCCGAACTCGCCGCGGGCAAGCCGTCCAAGGAACAAGGGATACTGCATGTACCACGCCGCATCTTCCGGCAGCTCAACGCCAGGTGCCGCGCGCAGCAGCAGGAATCCGACCATGGTGATGCCGAGAAGGACGGCGACAAACCAAAGCGGCCGGACGGCCGAGGGCAACCGAAACATGGCCTCAGCCCCTCGTGTATTTTCCGCCCAGGCGGGTACCGGTCCAGCGCTTACAGGGCGCCAGACCCGAGGGAACTAGACCGTTTCCGCATTCAAGTAAGTGGGGTACGGCGCTGGTTCCGCGGGCGGCGCCCATGGCGAAACGCGGGAAGACATGGCCGCTATCCTCCACGGAGGTCGACGAAACCGGCCTCGGCGCCACTGTAACACCCCTCGATCATGAGCCCGGGAGAGTGCAGGCCGCCCAGGGCATCGTCAAGCGCCGGGCGGCCGTCCACGGAGAGCCGTCGCGGCCGAGAGAGCGGTGCCCCCGGCAGGAATCGAACCCGCAACCTACGGTTTACAAAACCGTTGCTCTACCGTTGAGCTACAGGGGCATGGGCCGCGCATTGGCAGACAGGTACTCCGACCGCGGCTTGGCATTCAATATGTTTCTCGCCCTTCCCCAGGCAGTTCCGCTGGCTTGGCCTTTGGCCTGGCCCAGCTTGCGCCCATGGACGAGGCTCTCTACAGATACGCGAAGCGGAGCCGGGGCGCCCGATGAAGCAAGCCCAAACCGTGGCGATTGTCGTTATCCTGCTCGTCGCGGGCGCGCTTTTTGCGCTCAGCCGTACGATCCTAAATATGTCGCCGAGTCACCTGGGCATAACTGAGACCCTGGATTGCACCTCTCCTCAGGAGGCCAAGGTTTGGCCCGGCAGCCACTATCTGCTCGGATTCGATTTCGATAAGCGTGTGGTCTGGGTGCGCGTGGTGAATGACCAGGGTGCGCCTTACACAACAACGCCTCTCCAGATTACTTTGCCACAGGGTCAGTCCTACGCGCTCCAGTCGCTTCCCGTCAAAAGTCAGACCCTCCACGTGAAAGTCACCGACACGGAAATCAGCTGGATCGAATACACCCACGACGGCCACGATATTCGGACGCTCGACCGCCAAACTTCGACGTTGAAGACGGACGTACGGTGGAAGGACAAGTACGCC
>DATNJA010000216.1:0-6124 GCA_035604155.1 Candidatus Udaeobacter sp.
ACTCTTTCTGCCGCAAAGACCAAGCAGGCAGGTAGCCGAAGTTGCCCCAAGGCGGCTTGGCAACCGGCTGGCTTTCAATCGATTGGCCGCAACTCTGGCCATGTTTCGCTAGCGATCCGCTAATGCCTGTAATTCGAGGCCACAGTCCGACATTTGACCTTGGTCTCTTGAAAAGCTGCGATCTGACGTCAACAGTGGGTGACTGCCAGCCAGCGGCTGCAGCTACCCCCATCGGTCGCGTTGGGAGCACGTTCATGGAAAACGATAAGAACAGCCCAGAGTCGCGATACGTCCTGAGGGGTCTCGTGGTCATGGCGCTCGTTGCCGGCTTGGCTATCCTGCTCATTGCTTTTTTGGGTCACGGATTGGAAGGCGGCTGATGGCCGGCCAAGACGCGACTGGGGTCGCCGCACGAGGTGCGAGCAGTCGGGAGCGCGAAAGCGTCCGATGGAAGTTCTCGATTGCCTCGTTGCCGTCGCCGGGATCCTCGCGCCGTGCCTCTCCTGGGCCGGCTTGAACATGCAGCCGCGTCTGCGGGAGATCACGACGACAGTCAACATGGAGAAACCAAACAGCTGCCTGATCGGCGCCGACCATTCATGGCGGGACCGCCCTGAGGCAGCCGCTTTTCGCTATTCATGGGCTAGGTGCGAAGTCCGACTTGGTTCGAATCGGACTTCCGGCAATGTCCGCTTTTGCCCGAGCTTGCGTTGATCTACGGTTCGGCGCTCCGGGGACTTAACTCTGGCTCACCTCGCCGCCTCCCACTCGAATGCGATCAGGTCGAGGGAGGGCGGCGCCACGGGCGTGTCGGAGAGGAGCCCGTGAATCTGGCCGCGGTGATGGGTCTGATGGTTGAATAGATGGCCCAGCACCTGGGCCATGGGTACGGATTTGGCCTCCCCCGCCATGCTGCGGTAGGCGAGGGTGCGCTGGAGATCCTCGTCCTTGTAGCCGCCGACGACCGCTGACAGCCGGGCGTCCTCCTCGCCTCGCGCGGCGCTCAATTCGGCGAAATCGCCGTATAGCTCCTGGTCGAGGCTGGTGACGCCATGGGGCTTGCCGTCCAGGCGCGACAGCCAGACCCGGTCGCCGACCAGGATGTGGTTGAGGGTCCGGTGGATCGAGCCGAAGAAGGAAGGCCGCCGGCGCTTGCGCTCCTCGTCGGTGAGCTGAGCGCAGGCGGCGTAGACTCGGGCATTCGCCCAGGCGTTGTAGTGGCTGAGCCGGCGAAAATAGGCGGCGTTCATCGGCTTCCTTCCTCGCTTGTCGTCACGACCTCCAGAAGGGCTTGGAGGTCTCCCGGTCGACGTCGGCCAAGCTGACGCCGATGTCGCGCAGCATCCGGTCATCGAGGCTCAGGAGATGCATACGATCCTTGTGCCGGCGCTGCCAAGTGAGGAACCTGTCGAGGACGTTCTCGACTGCCGCATCCACCGAGTGAACAAAACGAGCACTCGCATGGTTCAGGTTCGAAGCGGCCTGTGAAACCGTGTGGTTCGTGTATATCTGGCTCATCTTTCCTCTCCTTCGGCTTGGCGGGACATTGGCCCCGTCTATGCCCTGTGTGTGAGGGAGAATTTGATCTGAATTTCGCTTGCCGACAAACGATCGTTTCTCATATGTTTCGTTAGAAAAACTAACGGACGAATAGCCATGGCCGAACGCCTTCCGCCGTTGAATGCCCTGCGCTGTTTCGACATCGCCGCCAAGCATTTGAGCTTCACCAAGGCGGCGGCCGAGCTGCATGTGACCCACAGCGCCGTCAGCCACCAGATCAAGGCCCTGGAGGAATGGCTGGGCCTGCCGCTGTTCCGCCGGGCCAATCGCGGCCTGGTGCTGACCGAGGCCGGGCAGGCCTATCTGAAGCCGATTCGCGAGGCCTTCGAGCGCCTCGGCGACGCCACGCGCCGCTTGCGGGTGCGCGAGCGCAGCGGACCCTTGACCGTCAGCGTCATGCCCTCCTTCGCCGGAAAATGGCTGGTGCCCAGGCTGGGCCGGTTCCGCCAGCGCCATCCCGACATCGACGTGCGCATCTCGGCCTCTTCCGAGCTGGTGGATTTCGAGCGCGACGACGTCGATATCGCGGTGCGCTACGGCCGCGGCAACTGGCCCGGCCTCAGGGTCGAGCTGTTGATGCACGAGACCTTGTTCGTCGTTTGCAGCCCCAGCCTGCTGCAAGGCCCCGACGCGATCCGCGCGCCCGCCGACATCGCCCGCCATACGCTTCTCAGCGACCTCGATTGGCGCATCGATGTCTGGCAGATCTGGTTCGAAGCGGCCGGTCTCGGCGTCGTCGAGGGGCGCCGGGCCCTCAGCTTCAACTACTCGAACCTGATGATCCAGGCGGCGGTGGATGGGCTGGGCGTGGCCTTGAGCCAGCATGCGCTGGCCGGCGACGATCTCGCCGCCGGGCGCCTCGTCCGGCCCTTCGACATCAGCCTGCCTACGGAATACGCCTACTACGTGGTCATGCCCGAGGTCTCGGCCGAGCGGCCGAAGATCGCCGCCTTCCGCGACTGGCTGAAGGACGAGGCGAAAGCCGGCAAGGAGGCCGCGCCCGCCTGAGGCCGCCCGCCTGGAAGGCGGGGAAGCCGGCATGTTACGCTCTTCCTGAAAGTTCCAGGCGCGGCGCTCTCTAGCAAAAGGCGGGCAGGATCTCATGACGAGCCAATCGGACGATCCCGGCGAGGGCCGAACTGCGGCGAGTCTCTCGGCCGAATTGGCCAGGACCCAGACCGAGCGCGCCTTCGTCCAGAGCCTGAACCGCAACAACCGCTGGATGATGGCCTTCTCGGTGGTCATCGCCTTTGCCGGCCTGGCGGGTGCGGCACTTCTGGTGATCATCCTTGCCAGGCAGCTCAGCGTCATGGGCGTCGAGCTGGATCAGATGCGCACGGCCGTCGGCCAGACCGAGCGGCTGATCGGCGAATTCCACCGCATGGCCGATGCCGCTTCCCAGGCGACGGATGTCGCCCGCCAGGCCAACGAGACGAACAAGGAGCTTCTGGCCGTCGACCGGCGGGCCTGGATCGCGCCCAAGGGCGCCGATCTCGTCGGCACGGTGGAGGCCGGCAAGCCTCTCGCCTTCACCGTCAGCTACGGCAATACCGGCAAGGAGCCGGCCACGAACCTGGCGATCAACGGCGTCGGCGCCCTGGCAATAGCGCCGGCCAACGGCGCCTGGGAGACCCTGATGGTGGGCGACAACCAGGCCTGTCAGGGCATCGAGACCATCGCCGACGGGCCGGTGGTGTTTCCATCGGCCATCGACGCTTACAGCTATCGCCTCACGACCAGCGCCACCCTCATCGATGCCACGGTCCTGTCGGGCGCCCAGGTCTTCTATGTCGAAGGCTGCTTCGCCTACGACACGGCGGGCGACACGCATGTCTCCGCCTATTGCTTCTATCTGCGGCCCGACGCCAGCACGCCGCCCCAGAACTGGACCTTCCGGCCTTGCCCCGGCGGTGCCTTCGCCAATTGAGGAAGACGGCGGGGCAGGGGCCTCGCCGGAACTTCAGCTAAGAAACGGCTCCAGCCTGTTCATGGCTTCCGCCAGGCGCGGGGTGCCGGCGCGACCCCCTCCAACAGGATCAATTGCACAGGTTCAGGCGCGAGCGGCGCTCGGCGCGCGCGATCGCGCCGCGCCTGCCCGCACCGGCAGTCTCGCTATTTCCCGCCCCGCTTTTTCCGCGGCGATGCGGATTTCATAGGCGCTTTGCAGATTGAGCCAGAACTGCGGCTCGGTGCCGAACCAGTGACCGAAGCGTAGCGCGGCATCGCCGGTTACGGCGCGCTTGCCGGCGATGACCTGGCTGATCCGGTTCGGCGGAACGTCGATCTGCCGCGCAAACTCGGTCGGCGTAACACGCAGTTCGTCCAGCTCGTCCTTAAGGACTTCGCCGGGGTGAACGGCTCTCATGAACAAGGCCTGATCTCCTTTCCTCAGTGGTAGTCCACGATTTCAAAGTCGCTTGGCCCGGTTTGGCCGGCCGACCACTCGAAGCAGCGGCGGTTGGTCAGCGGAACTTCAGCTAAGGAACGGCTCCAGCCTGTCCATGGCTTCAGCCAGGCGTGGGGTGCCGGCGGCAAAGCAGAGCCTGAGGAATCCTTCGCCCCCGGCGCCGAACGCGGCTCCGGGTGCCAGGCCCACGCCGGCCTGGTCCACGAGCCTGAGCGCGAGCGCGTGGGAATCGGCTTCGCCCTCGACCTGGAACATCAGGTAGAACGAGGCCTCCGAGCGCAGCACCCTGACGCGCCGCATGCCGCCCAGGCGCTGGGTGACGAGATCGCGCCCGGCGCGGCAGCGGGTGATCTGCTCGGCGACGAAGGCCTCGCCCTGCTCGAGCGCGGCGACGCAGGCGCGCTGGAGGAAGGCCTGGCCGCCGCTGGTATTGAACTCCAGCAGGCGCTCGACCACGGAAGTGAGACCCTGGGGCATCACCATCCAGCCGATGCGCCAGCCGGTCATGGCCCAGGTCTTGGAGAAGCTGTTGACCACCAGGACGGGATCATCGGGCCTGGCGACCGCAAGCGCCGAGGGCGCCACGGGCCGGTCGTAGATCAGCCGGTTGTAGACCTCGTCGGCGATGAACCAGATGCCGCGCTTGCGGCAGAACTCGACCACCGCCTGGAGCTGGTCCAGGGGCATGACCCAGCCCGTGGGATTGCCGGGCGAAGCGGCGTAGACCACCCGGGTGCGGGCATCGCAGGCGGCAAAGAGCCGGTCGAGGTCGAGGCGCCAGTGGTCGCCCTCATTGGTCAGCGCCACCATGCGCACCTCGCCGCCCATGATCTCGGCGGTGGCGAAAATATTCGGCCAGACAGGCGAGACGGCCACCAGGTTGTCGCCGGCTCCGATGGCGATCTCCATGGCGATCATCATGGCGTTCATGCCTGCCGAGGTGATGGCGATGCGCTCGTCGGCGATTGCGATACCCCAATGCTTCTTGTGGTAGGCGGCGAGGGCCTGGCGCAGCTCGGGGATGCCGCGCTTGTAGGTGTAGAAGGTCTCGCCGGCGAGCATCGAGGCATAGGCCGCATCGGCGATGAACTTCGGCGTCGGCAGGTCGCCTTCGCCCACGGCCAGCATGATGATCCCTTGCTTGCCCAGGCCCCGGTGCCAGACATCGACGATTTTCGAATCCTCGAGCTCGAGGATGTCCTTGCGGATGGGCAGGGTCATGCTGGGCGGGACTCCCTAGAGCCTGATCGTCTCAAGCCTGCTCGGCTTGAGACGTGAATCAGGCTCTACTCTTAACATGTAGAGCAAGATTCACGGGTCAGCTTGATTCAAGCTTACCCGATCTTGCTCTTGACGGGCGGTCGCCGGCGCATCAGCACCAGCACGTTGCCCAGCAATACCAGAGCCACGCCGGTCGCCGCCAGCGGCGTCCAGCGATAGCCCTCGAGCCAGGTGGAGATGGCGAGCGCCACGATGGGGAAGAGCACGGTCGCATAGGCGGCCTGGTCGGCGCCGATTCGGTGGATGAGGGTAAGGAAGGAACCGAAGCCGACGATCGAGGCGAAGAGCGAAAGGAACAGGAGGGCGAGGGTGAACTGGGGCCGGAAATCATAGACCAGCGGCCGACCCAGCGCCGCCGCGATGGCGAGCGACGACAGCGCGCCATAGGTCATGCCGATGGCGTTGCTCTCGATCACCGGGATCTCCCGCTGCTTGTGGCGCACCGAAATCATGTTGCCGAGCGAGGCGGAATAGGTCGCCACGAGCGACAACAGAAGCCCGGTCGCGGCCTTGCCCCCGAAGCCGGCCACTTCGGGCCAGAAGACGAGGGTGAGCCCCGCAAGCCCGAGAAGCGCCCCCAGGAAGACGCGAGGCTCGACCCTGGTCTTGAAGAACAGATGCCCGTTGGCGATGTTCATCAGCAGGATGGTGGAAAAGCAGACCGAGATCAGGCCGCTCGGCATGTCGAAGCTGGCCCGGTAGAACAGCATGTAGTTGAGGGAGAAGAGGGCGAAACCCTGGGCCGCCATGAACAGATGGTCGCGTGCGCCGTATCTGAGGCGCCGGCCGGTGGCCAGGCAGTACGCGACCAGAATGACCGCAGCGAGGATGAAGCGGTAGGCGATTGCCAACTCGACCGAAACGACGCCGGTCTGC
>DATNJA010000217.1:0-4127 GCA_035604155.1 Candidatus Udaeobacter sp.
CGTGGGCGACGATGCCCAGGCGATCTACAGCTTCCGCGCGGCGACGGTGCGCAACATCCTGGACTTTCCCGGCCTGTTCGAACCGCCGGCCAGGATCGTCACCCTCGAGCAGAACTACCGCTCGACCCAACCGATCCTGGCCGCCAGCAATGTGGTCATCGAGCAGGCCAAGGAGCGCTTCACCAAGAACCTCTTCGGCGAGCGCCGGTCCCAGCAGAAGCCGCGGCTGGTCAGCGTGCAGGACGATCAGGCCCAGGCGAGCTATGTCTCGGACCGGATCCTGGCGGCACGCGAAGCCGGCGTGCCCCTGAAGGAGCAGGCCGTCCTCTTCAGGGCCTCCCATCACAGCGGCGTTCTGGAGATCGAGCTGGCACGGCGCGACATTCCCTTCGTCAAGTTCGGGGGCCTGCGCTTCCTCGAGGCGTCCCATGTCAAGGACCTGATCTGCCTCCTGCGCTGGGCGGAGAACCCGCGCGACCGCGTGGCGGGCTTCCGGATACTCCAGCTTCTTCCGGGCGTTGGCCCGGCCACGGCGCGCAAGGCCCTCGAGCGCCTCGAAAACTCCGGTTTTGCCAAAAGCGCACTGCGGGGTTTCCAGCCGCCGCCCGCCGCCGCCGAGGACTGGCCGGGTTTTGTCCGGCTGCTCGGGCTGCTCAGGGATGGCACCCTCCCCTGGGCCGCGCAGCTACCCATGGTAAAATCCTGGTACCAGCCGCATCTGGAGCGGCTCTACGACGCCGCGCCGGCGCGGATCTCGGACCTGGATCAGCTCGAGGCGATCTCCGCCGGCTATCCGACGCGCCAGTCCTTCCTCGAAGACCTGACCCTCGACCCCGCGAGCGCCAGCGGCGCGGAGGCGGGCAGGCCATCGCTCGACGAGGACTATCTGATCCTGTCCACCATCCACTCGGCCAAGGGCCAGGAGTGGCAGGCGGTCTATATCCTGAACGTCGTCGACGGCTGCATCCCGAGCGATCTCGCCACCGGAAGCAGCGCCGAGATCGAAGAGGAGCGCCGCCTCCTCTACGTCGCCATGACTCGCGCGAAGGACGAGCTCCACCTTCTCCACCCCCAGCGGTTCTTCACCCATCAGCAGCGCCGCCTGGGCGACCGGCATGTCTACGCGCCCCGCAGCCGCTTCATCACCGCGGCCATGCTGGATCGCTTCGAGCGGGTCGCCTGGGCTCCGGGAGCGAGCCGGGGGGCACACGGACCGGGGCTGGCGGAGCGGCCCCGGGTCGATCTCGCCGGCCGCCTGCGCGAGCGATGGAAATAGCCCACGCTTCACCCTGCCGGAATCCCGCGCAAGATGCCGGCGAAGGCGGGTCCTTGATTCACATCAAGGACGGAGAGAGCCCAATCCTCCATATTATCAATCTCATGGCACGCAAATTGACCTTGTCCGCCTGGAGGCTCTTCCCGGCGCTCGTCTTGGGCGCGCTGCTTATGCCCCTGGGGCCAGTATGCTCGGGCGCGGCCGACAGCGTTCCGCTGGACTCCTCCGCCCTTTCCCAGCAGATCGCCGTCCGCCTCGAGTCGGCCATGCCCCTGGCCGTCGAAGGGTTGGTCCTCGACCGCGCCATGCTGGCACAGGTCTATGAGCAGCGCGCCAACGCCCCGATCTGGGCCGGTCATGGGGATTGGGCCGGCTCCCTCGAGAAGGCCATGGCAGCCGCCAGCCGCGAGGCGATCGCGCCGGAGAGCCTGGGCCTCTCGGCGCTGCAACACGCGCTGGCCGATCCGACCTTGGCTCCGGCAGATCGCGACCTGATCCTGACCGACCGCTTCCTCACCTATGCTGCGATCATGGCTCGCGGCCGGGTTGACATCGGCTCGATCGAGGATGCCTGGACCCTTCCCGCCCCGGTCTTTGACCCCGTGGCGGCCATCGCAGCCCTCGAAGCCGCCGGAGGGCCGGCGGGAGCGCTGCAGAGGCTGGCGCCAGCCTCACCCGGTTATGAGCGGCTGTTGGCGGCCTATGCGCGGTACGGCCAGATCGCCGCCGCGGGGGGCTGGAAGATCCTGCCGGCCGGCACCAGCTTGCGTCGGGGCGATACCGGGCCGCTGGTTGAGAGCCTCGGGGAGCGCCTCGCCGCCGAGGGCGAGCTGCCAGGGAACTGGGCGGAAAGCGAGGTATTCGATGCGCGGTTCGCAGCCGCGGTCAGCCACTTTCAGCGGCGCCACGGGCTGTTGGTGGACGGTCGTGTCGGTCCGGCGACCCTCGCCGCGCTCAATTTCAGCGCTGAGGACCGGGTCAGTCAGCTCGCGCTCAATCTTGAGCGGCTCCGGGCTATGCCCAGAACCTGGCCGGCGACTCGCATAGACGTGGAACAGTCCTCCCAGATGCTGACCTATTACCGCGATGGCAAGCCCGTGCTGGTTTCGCGAGTCATCGTCGGGCAAGCGATCCACCCCACGCCGGTGCTGGCGGCCACGGTCCAACGCGTCGTCCTCGATCCCGCCTGGGTAGTGCCCGTCTCGATCATCCAAAATGAGATCCAGCCGCGGCTTCGGTTCGACCCCGGCTATCTCGCGCGCAACCACTTCGAGATTGTGGGACGCGAGAGCGGGGACCCCACGGGCCGGGACCTGAATTGGAAGGCAACCAATATCCTTGCCATGGGCTGGCAGTTGCGCCAGCTGCCCGGGCCGTGGAATGCGCTGGGCAGCGTCATGCTCGACATGCCCAACCCGTTTGACGTCTATCTTCATGACACGCCGTTTCACACTCTGTTTGCCCTGCCGCAGCGAGCGCTCAGTCATGGCTGCGTGCGGGTGGATCTCGCGCGCGATCTCGCCGGCGCCCTGCTTGGCGCGCCGCTGCCTGCTCCCGGCGGCCCGACCCGCATCGTGCCATTGCCGGTGCCGGTGCCGGTCTACTTCCTGTACGAGACCGCCTTCGTGGATGAGAACGGGACTGTTGAGTTCCGCGACGACATCTACGGCCGCGACGCCCGCTTCGCCGCCGCCATCGCGGCGGAGGAACAAGGAGCGCATGTGCCGAACGTTGCCGCGGTCAGCCAGGCAAAATCCTGCCCGGGAATCGCGACCAGTCTCGCGGCGTTGAACTGAGGCCGTTCAACCGGATCGGACTGCGTCCTTGAGCCAAATCAAGGTCGGCCAGGCGGGCTTTGGCTCCAATGCCGTTCATGGTTCGAACGATCGCTCTGGTGGCCAGCCTGGTGGCATGCCTGACTTGGGCGGCGAAGTCCTCGCCGGCCGCCGAATTTCCGCTTCCGGGCGACGGCACCATCGTTGGCGCCTTGCAGATGGTGACGATCGAATCCGACGTGACCCTGTTCGACGTCGCCCGCCATTTCGACTTGGGCGCCGACGAGATCGTGAACAGCAACCCAGGCGTCGACATGTGGGTGCCTGGCCGCGGCCGGCGCGTCCTGGTGCCGACCGAATTCATTCTCCCACCCAGGCCCTGGACCGGAATCGTTCTTAACCTGCCCGCTCGCCGACTTTACTACTTCCCCAGACCGGGGAGGCGCCAGCCCGCAAGCGTAATCACCTTTCCCATCGGCATCGGCAGGCTGGATTGGCCGACCCCGCTGGGGCGTACGACGATCGTGGCGAAAATCCGCAATCCTTCCTGGGTTGTGCCGAAGACGATCCTCGCCGAACATGAACGCGCCGGAGAGCCTTTGCCACCCGTGGTGCCGCCCGGTCCTGACAACCCGATGGGATTGCTTGCACTCCAGACCGGGCTTCCCGAGGTGTTCATTCACGGCACCAACCAGCCTTGGGGCGTGGGCAGTTTGGTGAGCCATGGCTGCATCCACCTTTATCCGGAGGATGTAGCGGCGATATTCGACCAGATACCGCTCGGCACCGAAGTCAGGATCATCGACGCGCCCACTCTTGTCGGCGACCGGAACGGCGTCGTCTTCCTCTCGGCCTTCCAGCCGATGAACGACTACCCCGATTTGGATTCGCCGGCCGCCGCTGCCGTCAAGGCCGTCATGGCCTATCTCGGTGGTCGCCACGTCGACATCGATTGGAATCGGGTCGCCGCGGTGGGTTTGCAGACCAGAACGGTACTCACGCCTGTCAGTGCCGCGACCATCGACGTGATTGAGCTCGAGCCGGATATGCCCGCTACGCCCTATCGCTTCCCGGCC
>DATNJA010000218.1:0-2301 GCA_035604155.1 Candidatus Udaeobacter sp.
AGGCCGAAGACGAACACCGAGGGATCGCGCTCCATCTCCTGCGCGACCGCCTCATTGAGCGCCTCGACATAGCTGATCTCGCGATCCGTCACCGCAGGTTCACCGGGCATAGACGTGAAGCAGGAGTTCCTCCGGGTCGGGCGGCGGACTCGATTGCGCGAAGGCAAACGCCTCGTCGATCTCGAGCGCTACTTCGCGCTCCAGGCCCTCGACGACGCCCGCCGGCAACATCCCCGCCAGGCGCGTGAGCTGGTCGGCCCGTTGCCAGGGCTCCAGCTCCGCACGGCTTCGGTAGCCGGACTCGTAATCCTCGTTCGGGCCGACATGCTCGCGCCAGCGGTAGGTCAGGCATTCCATGAAGGACGGGCCCTCGCCCTCGCGCGCGCGGGCGACGGCGCTTGCGGCAGCCTCCCGGATCGCAAACAGATCCTGGTCTTCGATGCGCCGAGCCGGAATGCCATAAGTGGCGACGCGCTCGCAGAGCCGGTTCGTGGCCCAGCGCTTGGCCAGCGGTTCGTGGATCGCATAGCCGTTGTTCTCACAGACGAAGACCATGGGCAGCCGGTGCAGGGCGGCGAAATTCAGGGTCTCGCTCATGCTGCCTTCCTCGGTCGCCCCCTCGCCGAAGAAGCAGGCGACGACGGGCCCGCCGCCGCGGCGCTTGATGGCCAATGCCCAGCCGGCGGCAATGGGCACCTGGGTCCCGACCACCGCGGAAGCGCCCAAAACGCCGACGTCAGGGGCGACGAGATGCATGGAGCCGCCCTTGCCACGCGCGCAGCCGGTGACCTTGCCGTACATCTCGGCCACCATCCGGCGCAGGCTGCCGCCCTTGGCCAGATAGGCCGCGTGACCGCGATAGGACATGGCGACGATGTCGTCGCGACCGAGGACGTCGCAGACGCCGACGGCGACCGCTTCCTGGCCGATCGAAAGATGGACCGGGCTCTTGATGCGATCGGAGGGGTAGTCCTGCGCGATCCGCTCCTCCGCGCGGCGGATGAGGAGCAAGGCGCGAAAGAGCCGTTCGACCTCGTCGGACTTGTTCGGCAATCCCTTCCCCATGGCCTAGTACCGACTTTCACAGAAAGTCGGTACCTCGATTCCAGTCTTAGTATCGGATTCACGCAGAAATTCGTGACATCACGCCGAGTCACGAATTTCTGCGATCCGATACTAGCGCCTCGCCTTCGACGAGGACGGCGGCAAACCCAGCTTCCTGCAGCCCGGCTAACGCGACACTCCAGCTACATCAGTTATGGGCGGCGCGCCACCGGAAATGGAAGCCCGAGCCCGGTCAGGACAGGCAGCGGAGGCGGACATGACGCTGCCGCTCGACCCCGCCATGCTGGAGGCGGCCTATGAGTTCCTGCGGGCGACCCCGCCGTTCCGGCGCTGGAAGCTGCCGCCCGGGGAAGAGATCGAATTCCACGTCATCGCCAGCCCGGGCCTGCGTGGCCGGTGCGTGGTCGACGGGCAGGGTCATAGCATCGCGATATCGGCCGGGACCATCGGCCATACCCAGAGCCTGATGATGGCTATGGCGCACGAGATGATCCACGTGCGCGACAACCTGGCCGGCATCAGGGCCCATCACGGCCAGAGCTTCCGGCGCGGGGCGGCGCTGGTCTGCCGATACCACGGCTTCGATCCGAAGCTGTTCTGACCCTCGACAACGAAATCCAAGGATGGCCGGCCATGGAAGACCAAACGCCGCAGCTTGCCAGGCTGGAACCCGACCTCGCCCGGCTTCTCGCCGATCTGAAGCGCGATGAAGGCCTGCGGCTCAAGCCGTACCGGGACAGCGTGGGGAAGCTCACCATCGGCTATGGCCGCAACCTGGATAGCGTGGGCATTTCCGAAGAGGAGGCCAGCACCATGCTCGCCAGCGACGTCGCGCGGGCGACCCTCGATGTCGAAGGCCAGCTCCCCTGGGCCGCGACCCTGGATCCGGTGCGCCAGCGCGTGCTGGTGGAGATGGCCTTCAACATGGGCATCGAAGGCCTGCTGACCTTCCAGAACACGCTCAGCGCGATCCGCGAAGCCCGATGGGCCGACGCCTCGGACGGATTGCTGGCCTCGCTCGCCGACCATCAAGAGCCCGCGCGGGTCGGCCGTTGGGCGACCGCGATCAAGACCGGGGCCTATCCCGACGCCTGAACCCGCAGCTTCATGAAAGGAACCCCATGCTGCCCTTCAACAAGGCCGTGGCCGGCGGCATCGCCGCCGGCGGGCTGACCCGATTCACCGATTGGTTCGTTGCCGGAATCAGCAACGAGCTCGCCCATACCGCCTGGGGCG